>JAQVJE010000177.1:1610-4473 GCA_028695325.1 Gallionellaceae bacterium | reverse complement strand
CCCCGGCCGTCGTCATGCGGCCGCTGGCCAGCCAGCGCGTGAGGCGTGCCGCCACCTCGCCGGCGCTGAGCAGGACGGCGCCGGCCTCGCCGCGCGGCACCAGGCTGCCGTCGCTGCGGTAGGCGCGGTCGGCGAACAGTTCCGGCCAGGCCTCGACGCCGAGCCGGCGCGCCAAGCGGACGACGCGGCCACCGCTCAGGCCGTATATCTTCACGCCGGGGAAATGCTCGCGTACCGTCAGCACGTAGGCGCGCGCCAGTTCGTCGTCGGCCTCGCTGGCGTGGTAGAGGGCGCCGTGCAGCTTGACGTGGTGCAGCGCGATGCCGTGGCGGCTGGCCACGCTGGCCAGGGCGCCGGCCTGCTGCACCACCCAGAGGGCGAGTTCGGCGGCGCCCGGGTGGCTGGCGAGGCGGCCGAAGCCGGCCCGGTCCGGGGCGCCGGGGTGGGCGCCCAGGCGCACGCCGAGCTCACGCGCCAGGCGGGCGCAGCGGGCCATGCTGGCGAGGTCGCCGGCATGGCCGCCGCAGGCGACGCTGGCCGAGTCGACGAGGCGCATGAGGGCGCGGGTACGGGCCGGGGCCTCGCCTTCGCCGAGATCGCAGTTGATGTCGAGGGTCATGCCAGGCTCCGGAAACGCACCGCCTGCCCCGGCCGGGTCTGCACCAGGCGGTCGAGGTCGGCGGCATCGACGAGGGCGATCTTGGCATAGCCGCCCACGGTGGGGCCATCGTTGAGGGTCACCAGCGGCTGGCCGTCGGGTGGCACCTGCACCGAGCCGACCCGCACCGGCTCGCTGGCCAGGTTGCCGGGCGGCGGCACCAAGGCCTGCCCTTCGAGGCGGTAGCCGGTGCGGTCGCTGCGCGCCGAGACGCGCCAGTCGCCGGTCAGGAAGGCGGTCCGGCTGGCCTCGTCGAAGGCATCCCACTGCGGGCCAGGCCAGATGCCGAGGGGGCTGTCGTCGTATGCGAAGGTCGCCGCCGGCTGGCGGGCCTTCACGCCGGCGGGGAAGCGACCGCGGGGCGCGGCCAGGCCGGCGAGCCGGTCGCCCCGCGCCAGTGCCGCGCCGATGCGGGCCCGCGCACACACGCTGGCGCTGCCGAGGAAGCGTTCGGCATTGATGCCGCCGGGTAGCGCGAGGTAGTGCCAGACCCCGGCCAGGCTGGCGGGAAATTCGATCCTCTCCCCGGCCGCGGCCCGCCACGCACGGGCGCCCCAGGTGCCGGCGGTGGCCAGTTCGACCGTTTCCAGGACGACCAGGCTGGCGCCTTGCAGGCATTCCAGCACGGCGGCCTCGGGCGGGTTGTCGAGCAGGCGGTTGGCCTCGCGCCAGGCGCCGCGGTGCATGGCGCCGCCGGGCGGGATGCCGAAGCGGCGCCAGCCGGGCCGGCCGCCGTCCTGGATGGTGGCCAGGAGGCCCGGGCTGACGACCTCCAGGACGTCCGTCATGCGGCCTCCGGCACGCAGCGTACCCGGTCGCCTGGCCGCAGCCAGCACATGGCGGCGGGATCGGCCGGGGTGGCGCGGCCGGGGTCGAACAGGCGCAGGGAGGTGCGGCCGATCAGGTTCCAGCCGCCCGGGCCGGGCACCGAATAGATGCCCGTGTGGTCGCCGCCGATGGCGACGCTGCCCGCCTCGACGCGCGATCGCGGCGTGGCCAGGCGGGGCGTGGCCAGGGCCGGGTCGAGGCCGTCCAGGTAGGGAAAGCCGGGGGCGAAGCCGAGCAGGGCGACCCGGTACACGGTGCCGGCATGGCGCTCGATCACCTCGGCCACGCTGAGGCCGGCATGCTCGGCGACCCGGACGAGGTCGGGGCCGTCGTAGCGCACCGGGATGTCGTGGATGGGCCCGGGCTCGATGGCCTCGCCCAGCCGCCGGTTCAGGCGGGTAAGCAGCTTGCCGAGGTCCGGCGCCGGGCCTGGCGCGAACTCGATGAGCACGCTGGTGTAGCCGGGGACGTATTCGACCAGCCCGGGCGGCGGGTCGGTCTCCAGGGCGCGGGTGATGGCCCGCATGGACTGGAAGGCCGCCTCGCCCGGCCGCTCGGCGAAACGCAGCAGCCAGGCATCGGGGCCGTAGGGTAGGGCGGCGATGCGGCGGCGCGTCATCGCCGTGGGGTCAGATGCCGCGCAGCAGCTCGTTGATGCCGACCTTGGACAGGGTCTTGGCGTCGACCTTCTTGACGATCACCGCGCAGTAGAGGCTGTAGCTGCCGTCCTTGGAGGGCAGGTTGCCAGACACCACCACCGAGCCGGCTGGCACGCGGCCGTAGTGGACCTCGCCGGTCTCGCGGTCGTAGATCTTGGTGCTCTGGCCGATGTAGACGCCCATGGAGATGACGCAGTTGTCCTCCACCACGACGCCCTCCACCACCTCGGAGCGGGCGCCGACGAAGCAGTTGTCGCCGATGATGGTGGGGCCGGCCTGCACCGGCTCCAGGACGCCGCCGATGCCGACGCCGCCGGACAGGTGGACGTTCTTGCCGATCTGGGCGCAGGAGCCGACGGTGGCCCAGGTGTCGACCATGGTGCCCTCGTCGACGTAGGCGCCGATGTTGACGTATGAGGGCATCAGGACCACGTTGCGGGCGATGTAGGAGCCCTTGCGCGCGGCCGCCGGCGGCACCACGCGGAAGCCGCCCTCGCGGAAGTCACGGCTGTTGTAGTCGGCGAACTTGGACGGCACCTTGTCGTAGTAGTTGGTGTAGCCGCCCTTGACGAAGGCGTTGTCCTCCAGGCGGAAGGACAGCAGGACGGCTTTCTTGATCCACTGGTGGGTGATCCAGTTCTGGCCCTCGGTCCGCTCGGCGACGCGCAGCCGGCCCTGATCGAGCATGTCGATCACCGACATGACGGCGTCCTTGATC
>JAQVJE010000177.1:0-1510 GCA_028695325.1 Gallionellaceae bacterium | reverse complement strand
CCACGTGCGCCTCGTCGCGCCAGGCGGCGCTCGAGGCGGCCTGCACGGTCGGGCCCATGGCGCTGCCGTGGTAGGTGCGGTAGAGCAGGAACTGCTTGATGAGTCCGGCGTCGCCGGCGACGAAGCCGGAGCGCAGGCCGGGCACGTTGGACCGCTTGGACAGGCTGTTGAAGACGATCAGCCTGGTGAAGCCGCGGCCCAGTTGTCGGGCGGCGGTCAGGGCGCCCAGGGGGGGGTGGCCTTCCGCGAAATAGATCTCCGAGTAGCACTCGTCGGCGGCGATGACGAAGCCATGCCGGTCGGCTAGCTCGAACAGCCCACGCCATTCGTCCAGGTTCATGACCTTGCCGGTCGGGTTGCCGGGCGAGCAGACATAGACCAGCTGCACGTCCGCCCACAGGTCCTCGGGCACGCGGCCGAAGTCCATGCGGAAGCCGTCCTCAGGCAGGGTGTTGAGGAAGTAGGGCTTGGCGCCGGCGAGCAGGGCGGCGCCCTCGTAGATCTGGTAGAAGGGGTTGGGCGAGATCACCCGCTTGACGTGGCGCGTGGGGTCGATGGCGGCCTGGGCGAAGGCGAACAGGGCCTCACGGCTGCCGTTCACCGGCAGTATCTGGGTGGCCGGGTCCAGGGTCACGCCGTAGCGGGCCGCGCACCAGTCGGCGATGGCCCGGCGCAGGTCGTCGCTGCCCTGGGTTATGGGATAATTCGCCAGGCCGTCGAGCGCCGAGGTCAGCGCCGTGCGGATGAAGGCCGGGGTGGCGTGCTTGGGCTCGCCGATGGACAGGTTGACCGGCCCGAGGTCCGGGTTCGGGGTCACGCCGGCGAACAGTTCCCTGAGCCGCTGGAACGGATAGGGCTGCAACTGGTTCAGACGGGGATTCAATTCGACGCCATCTCTCGGATAAAACGCGATTATACGTATGTTCGCTCCCGCCCGCCCCTGGTTGGCCCCCTTCGCCCTGGTGGTCGCGGCGACCGTCTGGGGGGTGATCTGGTATCCCTACCGCCTGCTCGAGGCGGCCGGGCTGACCGGCAGCCAGTCCTCCCTGCTGACCTACCTGGCCGCCCTGGCCATCCTGCTGGCGCTCTGGCCGCCCCGCCACCCCCTGCCGGTGGACAACCGCGGCCTGTTGCTGGTGGTGGCCCTGACCGCCGGCTGGACCAACCTGGCCTATGTCCTGGCGGTGATCGACGGCGAGATCATGCGGGTGCTGCTGCTGTTCTACCTGGCGCCGCTGTGGACCGTGCTGTTTGCCCGCCTGCTCCTGGGCGAGCGGCCCGGACCCTGGGGTGCGCCGGTGATTGCCCTGGCCCTGGCCGGGGCCTTCGTCATGCTGTACAGCCCCGCCGACCCCCTGCCGCTGCCGGAGAACGGCGCCGAATGGCTGGGCCTGTCGGCCGGGGTCACCTACGCCCTCTCCAACGTCCTGGCACGCCGCCTCAAGGCGGTGTCGAGCCGGCGGCGCAGCCTGTGGATCTTCGCCGGGGTGGTGCTGATCTGCCTGCCGCC
>JAQVJE010000033.1 GCA_028695325.1 Gallionellaceae bacterium | reverse complement strand
TCGTCGAGGAGAACGACGTCATGACCTTGGTCGAGGGCATGATCCGCGACACCTTCAAGAAGGCCAAGGGCATCGATCTGGCCGAGCCGTTCCCGCGCATGCCCTACGCCGAGGCCATGGCCCGCTACGGCTCCGACAAGCCGGACCTGCGCGTCACCCTGGAGCTGACCGAGGTCACCGACGCCATGAAGGAGGTCGCCTTCAAGGTCTTCTCCGGCCCCGCCAACGACCCCGCCGGCCGGGTCGCCGCCCTGCGCGTGCCCGGTGGCGCCTCCATCTCGCGCGGCGAGATCGACGGCTATACCGAGTTCGTCAAGATCTACGGCGCCAAGGGCCTGGCCTACATCAAGGTCAACGACGTCAGCCAGCTCAACGAGACCGGCCTGCAGTCGCCCATCGTCAAGAACCTCAGCGAATCGGCCCTCAGGGCGGTGATGGAGCGCACCGGCGCCCAGAACGGCGACCTGATCTTCTTCGGTGCCGACAAGGCCAAGGTGGTCAACGACGCCATCGGCGCCCTGCGCCTGAAGATCGGCCACGAGAAGGGCCACGTCGACGGCCGTGCCTGGGCGCCGCTCTGGGTGGTGGACTTCCCCATGTTCGAATACAACGAGGACGAGAAGCGCTGGGACGCACTGCACCACCCGTTCACCGCGCCCAAGGACGGCCACGAGGACTACCTGACCAGCGATCCGGGCAAGGCCCTGTCGAAGGCCTACGACATGGTCCTGAACGGCTGGGAGGTGGGCGGCGGCTCCATTCGTATCCACCGCGAGGCGGTGCAGGAGAAGGTGTTCGCGGCGCTCAACATCGGCGAGGAGGAACGCCGTAACAAGTTCGGCTTCCTGCTCGACGCCCTGCAGTTCGGCGCCCCGCCGCACGGCGGCCTGGCCTTCGGGCTGGATCGACTGGTCACCCTGATGACCGGCGCCGAGTCGATCCGCGACGTCATCGCCTTCCCGAAGACCCAGCGCGCCAACTGCCTGATGACCGACGCCCCCAACCAGGTCGACGAGCGCCAGCTGCGCGACCTGCACATCCGCCTGCGTAACCCGGTGGCGGCCGCGACCTGAGCGGGTGGGCGACAAGATCCCGGTCTCCGTCCTGGTGGTCATCCATACCCCGGATGGCCAGGTGCTCCTGCTCGAACGCGCTGACCATCCAGGCTGGTGGCAGTCGGTGACCGGCAGTCAGGAGGCGGGCGAGAGCCTGCTGGAGACGGCGGTGCGCGAGGTCGCCGAGGAGACCGGCCTCGACGCCCTGGCCCATGACCTGCGCGACTGGAACTATCGCAACGTCTACGCGATCTACGACTGCTACCGGCACCGCTACCCGCCCGGCACCACCCACAACACCGAGCACGTGTTCGGCCTGACGGTGCCGGCGGCGCTGCCGGTCCGCCTGGCGGCGGGCGAGCACCTGGCCTGGCAGTGGCTGCCCTGGCAGGAGGCCGCCGCGCGCTGCTTTTCACCCAGCAACGCCGAGGCGATTCGCCGCCTCGGCGAAGTTGGTCGATAATTGACGCAATCCGTCCGCGAGGAAGACCGAACCATGCCAGCTGCCGTCGTCATCGTCGCATCACTGCCGGCCGCCGGCCGCGAGGGGGGACGCCGATGACCAAGCACGCCGGCACCCCCCGCTCCCCGGCCCTGCACGTCGCCAGCTACAACATCCACAAGGGCCTGTCCTTCTTCAACCGCCGCATGGTGGTGCACGAGGTGCGCGACCGCCTCAAGGCGATCAACGCCGACATCGTCTTCCTGCAGGAGGTGCAGGGCTCGCACGCCGAGCGGGCCGGCCGCTTCCAGGACTGGCCGGCTGAGCCGCAGCACGAGTTCCTGGCCTGTGACGTCTGGACCGACATGGCCTACGGCAAGAACGCCGTCTACGAGCATGGCCACCACGGCAACGCCATCCTGGCCCGTTATCCCATCCTGCGCTGGGACAACGTCGACATCTCCTCGCATGTGTTCGAGAGCCGCGGCCTGCTGCACTGCGAGTTGGCGGTGCCGGAACTCGACCAGCCCCTGCACGCCATCTGCCTGCACCTCGCCCTCAACGAGCAGGGCCGGCGCAAGCAGCTCGAACGCATCTCCCGCCACATACGCGATCTGGTGCCGGATTCCGCCCCCCTCATCATGGCGGGCGATTTCAACGACTGGCGCCAGCGCGCGCCAGCCTACCTGGCCCATGAGCTGGGCCTGAGCGAGGTGTTCGAGAGCACCCACGGACGCCCGGCCCTGAGCTTTCCGGCCGCCCTGCCGATGTTCGCCCTCGACCGCATCTACGTACGCGGCTTCCAGGTCGCGACCGCCCGCGTCCACCACGGCCGCGCCTGGCGCAAACTGTCCGACCATGCGGCGCTGACCGCCCAACTGATGCCGGCATGACCCGGCGCGCCGGCAACCGGGTCACCCTGCTGACCGGCGGCGAGCAGTACTTCCCCGCCCTCATCGAGGCCATCGACGCGGCCCGCCTCGAGGTCCGCCTGGAGACCTACATCTTCGAGCCAGACGCCACTGGAATGGCGGTGGTCGATGCCCTGGTGCGCGCCGCCGGGCGCGGCGTGCGGGTCAAGCTGCTGCTGGACGGCTTCGGCGCCCGTGCCTTCCCGGCCGCCCTGGCCGCCCGCCTGCGCGCCGCCGGCATCGCCCTGTTGTTCTACCGCCGCGAACTGGCCACCTTCAAACTGCGCAAGCACCGCCTGCGCCGCCTGCACCGCAAGCTGGCGGTGATCGACGCACGGGTCGCCTTCGTCGGTGGCATCAACATCATCGACGACAGCAACACCATGCCGGGCGCCGGGCGCCGGCACGACTACGCGGTGCGCCTGGAGGGCCCGATCCTGGCCGACATCTACCCGGCAGTGCGCCGGCTCTGGCTGCTGGTGCGCTGGAGCCAGATCGGCCGCCGGCCGCGCCGCTGGCCGCCCCTGGCGGTGACAACGGCGGCAGGCGGCGACCAGGAGGTGGATTTCCTGCGCCGTGACAACCTGCGCCACCGCCGCGACATCGAGGAGGCCTACCTGGCGGCCATCCGCGCCGCCCGGGAGGAGGTGTTGATCGCCAACGCCTATTTCTTGCCCGGCCGGCGTTTCCGCCAGGCCCTGGTGGATGCCGCTGCGCGCGGCGTCCGGGTCGTTTTGCTGCTGCAAGGGCGTACCGACCACCCCTGGTTCCAGCTGGCCGTGCGGGCCCTGTATCGCTATTTCCTGGAAAACCGCATCGAGATCCACGAGTTCCATGCCAGCGAACTGCACGCCAAGGCGGCGGTGATTGACGGCAACTGGGCGACGGTCGGCTCCAGCAACATCGACCCCTTCAGCCTGCTGCTGGCGCGCGAGGCCAACGTGGTGGTGTACGGCACCGTTTTCGCGGCGGCGCTGCGCGCCAGCCTGCTCGATGCCATGAAGGACGGCGCCCACGCCATCCGCCGGCACGACTGGCGCCGTATCCCCTGGTATGCCCGTTTCGTCTCCTGGGCGTCGTACGGCCTGGTCCGCCTGCTGCTGGGCTGGCTGGGTATGGCCAGGCTGCTGTGAATCAGCCGTGCGCGGCGGTCATCAGGAAGACCGGATAGGCGCGTTCGCCGTCTTCCCGCTGCTTGACGATCTCGAACACGGTGCGAAAGCGCACCTCCCTGAAGCCCGCCGAACGCGCCAGTTCCGCGAGGGCGTCGCGGTCGAAGCCGTGGTGGACGTCCACCTCGGGGCCGTGGAAGCTGCCGTCCTCGCGGTCGAGGTCGGCGATGCACAGGTGGCCGCCGGGGTTGAGTAGGTGGTGGAAGACCGCGAGTATGTGGGCAGTGTCCGGAATGTGGTGCAGGGTCATGGACGAGTAGACGAGGTCATAGCGCTCGTCCGGTAGCGGGTCGGCGGTGAGGTCGGTCAGCCGCACCGTGATGTTGGTCACATTCTGCGCGGCGATCTTCTCGCGCAGGACATCGAGCATGCCGGCCGAGGTGTCCTTGCAGGTGATGCGGCCCAATTCATCCTTGAGCGGGAAGGAGAGCAGGCCGCTGCCGCAGCCGTAGTCGAGGGCGGCCATTGCACGGCTCAGGGGCACCTCGGCGCGGATGGCGGCGGCGATCCGCGCCGCCCGTTCGATGAACACCGGGTTGCTGTCCCACTGCCTGGCCTTGCCGTCGAAGTGGCTGGCGTCGAGGACGACCTTGTTCATCGCCGCCCTCCCATGATGGCGCCCAGCACGCCGCGCATGATGGCGCGGCCGACCTGGCTGCCGACCGAGCGGGCGGCGCTCTTGGCGAGGGCCTCGACCATGCCCTCACGGCGGCGGCCGCCGGCGCCGACGGCGCCGCCCAGCAGGTCGCCCAGGATGCCGCCACCGGATGGTTGATTCGCCTGGGCCTGCGCTTGCGCCGCGGCCTCGGCGGTTGCCTGCTCGGCACGGGCCTTGAGCCGCTCGTAGGCCGACTCGTGGTCGACCGCATTCTCGTACACGCCGGCCACCAGGGAGTTCTGGATCAGTTGCCGGCGCTCGCCGTCGTCGATGGGGCCGAGCTGGCCCTCGGGTGGCACGATGTACGCCCGCTCGACGATGCCGGGGCGTCCCTTCTCGTCAAGGAAGGAAACCAGGGCCTCGCCGACGCCCAGTTCGGTGATGGCCTGCGCCTCGTCCAGCGCCGGGTTGTCGCGCATGGTCTCCGCCGCCGCCCGGACCGCCTTCTGGTCGCGCGGGCTGAAGGCGCGCAGGGCGTGCTGCACCCGATTGCCAAGCTGCGACAGCACCTTGTCTGGCACGTCGGCCGGGTTCTGGGTGACGAACCAGACGCCCACACCCTTGGAGCGGATCAGCCGCACCACCTGCTCGATCTTGTCCACCAGGGCGGCGGGGGCGTCGTCGAACAGCAGGTGGGCCTCGTCGAAGAAGAACACCAGCTTAGGCCGGTCCATGTCGCCCACTTCCGGCAGGTTCTCGAACAGCTCGGAGAGCAGCCAGAGCAGAAGGGTGGCGTACATCTTGGGCGCCAGCATCAGGCGGTCGGCGGCCAGGATGTTGATGACGCCACAGCCGCGCTCGCTCTGCATGAGGTCGTCGATATTGAGCATGGGCTCGCCGAAGATGCGCTCGCCGCCCTGCGACTCCAGGCTCAAGAGGCCGCGCTGGATGGCACCGACGCTGGCGCTGGAGATGTTGCCGTATTCGGTGGTGAACTCCCTGGCGTTGTCGCCGACGTACTGAAGCATGGCGCGCAGGTCCTTGAGGTCGAGGAGCAGCAGGCCGTTGTCGTCGGCCACCTTGAACACCAGGTTGAGCACCCCGGCCTGGGTGTCGTTCAACTCCAGCATGCGGGCCAGCAGCAGCGGCCCCATGTCCGAGACGGTGGCGCGCACCGGGTGGCCCTGCTCGCCGAACGGGTCCCACAGGGTGACTGGGTGGCCCCGGTACTGGTGCCCGGCGAGGTCCAGCTTGTCGATCCGCTCGGCCACCTTGGCGTTGCCGCCGCCGGCCACGGCGATGCCGGTGAGGTCGCCCTTCACGTCTGACATGAAGCAGGGCACGCCGAGGTTGGAGAAGTGCTCCGCCAGGGTCTGCAGCGTGACGGTCTTGCCTGTGCCGGTGGCGCCGGTGATGAGGCCGTGGCGGTTGGCCATCTGCGGCAGCAGGAAGAGTTCGGCCTGGTCGTTCTTGGCGATCAGCATGGGCGAGGTCATGGCGGACTCCCTTTGAATGATGGGCGATTATAGGCGAGCGCTGCGCCGGCCCGGCTAGCGCTCGTAGGGCCGGTAGGCCAGCACCACCCGCCATTCGCGGCCGTGCAGGCGTACGGTCTGCCAGACCGCCTTCTTGATCACCTTTTCGCCGCCGGCCGGGGCGACGAAGATGTAGCTGCCCTCGCCGCTGTCGTGGCGGGCGATCCGGTGGCCGAGGCCGAGCAGGGCGTGATAGCCGGCATACGCCGGGTCGCCGAACAGCAGGCGGCCGATCTCGTCCTGGTCCTGGTCGTAGATGATCATGCCGTCCTCAGGCTGCATGATCCAAAGCTCGTGGTCGGCAGGTATGACGCTGCGCCTGACCAGGGGAGCGACCAGCAGTTCGGGGCGGATCAGGGCGCTGACGGAGGCGACGAATTCGCCGTCCTGGTGCAGCGGACGGGCGAGGTCGACGGCCAGGAAGCCCTCGACGGCGCGGAAGCCGGCGCTGAACACCGGCGCCGGGTTTTGCCGCATGGCGACGACGTGGGCCTGGTCGCTGATGTCGGTGTTCTCGAAGTTGCGGTAGTCGCCCGGCTCGATCTGGCGCAGGACGCCGCGGTGATCGACCAGGGCGGCCTCGATCACGGCGGGGTTCTCGGCCAGTATGGCGCCGAGCAGCGCGCGCACTTCGGCGTCATTGTCCACACCCACCCGCCGCGCCGCGGTCAGCCTGGCCAGGGAGGCGTCGATGCCGTCCAGGGCACCCTGCAGGTCAGGGATGAAGCGGTCCAGCGACAGGGCCAGCCTGGGCGGGGCCGTGAAGGCGCCGCCTTCCCGCTGCACCAGGACCATCCACCAGTCCAGGCTGGCCAGACGGCGGTAATGGCCGTGCCGGATGCCTTCGATCTCGTACTGGATGCGGCCGCTGTCATGCCTGAGCGCCTCAGCCACTGCCGCCCGCAGGGAGTCGCCGCCCTGCTTGAGTGCGTTCATGAAGATGAAGTCGATGTCGCGGTCCAGCATGGTGTTGCCCTCGGCGTCGAGGACGAACCAGGTGTAGCCGGGCGGCAGGGCCAGCTCGCGGTTCAGGCGGGCGTGCAGCTCATCGAGAAAGATGGAGGCGCCCAGCGCCCCGGTCACCTTGCCGTCGACCGTGATGGGGACGGCCATCAGGGCGGACTTCTTGCCCGAGGAGCGGCTGTAGATGGGGAAGCCCCTGACCGGCTGGCCGGCGAACAGCGACGCGAAATAGGGGCGGTTGGCGAGGTTGAGCCGGGTGTAGTCGAGGTCGACGGAATAGTAGTTGCCGTCCGGCAGGACGAAGAAATAGACGCCTGGCAGGTCGGTGGCCAGCCGCCGCAGGTAGGCCTTGATGCCTGGCCAGTCGCCGCGCCGCGCCTCCGGGGTGGTGGCGATCAGCTCCAGGGCGGCCTGGGTGTGGGTGAAGAAGCCGTCCAGGCGATGGGCGGCGGCATTCAGGGTGGTCTCGGGGCCGACCTCGGCGGCGCTGCCCCCGGCTGCCCAGGCCGGGCAGGCGAAGAGGAGGGCGAGGGCGAACAGCGTGGTTCGGATGGCTGGCATAGGGCACTCCTGCAGGCGGGGGAGGGGCAGGTTCATCATAGCGCCTGCCGTCGTGCCGGCGCGCCTCAGCCGGCCTCGCGCAACAGGCGGAATAGCTCGCGGCTGGACTTGGGCGGCTTGCCCTGCGCAGCTTCGCGGCGGGCGTTGCGGATCAGCTGGCGGAGCAACTGGGCGTCGCCGCCCGGGTGGGCGTCGATCCATTCTGTGACCGCGCCGTCATCCTCCAGCAGGCGGGCGCGCCAGCGTTCCAGGGCGTGGAACTCTGCCTTGGCGGCGGCGGACTCGCCGCGCAGGGCGGCCAGTTGCTCGACGATGGTCTCGACGTCCTCGATCTCGCGCATCACCTTGCCGATGTACTGCATCTGCCGGCGCAAGGCGCCGTGGCTGCTGAGGCGCTGGTATTCGAGCAGCGCGACCAGCAGGCCTTCCGGCAGGTCCATCTTCTTCAGCTGGTCCCTGGACAGCCGGCTGAGGTCGCGGCCGAGGTCCTGCAGGGCCTCGACGTCGCGCTTGCGCTGGCTCCGGCTGGGCGGCAGGTGGTCTTCGGTTTCGTCGTCGTGTTCGTGCATGGGGCGGCGTGGCTACGCGGATAAGATTGGTATGATACCGGCCTTTCCATCCAGAACAGGCCAACCCCGTGTCGGACAAGCGTTTTTCCTATACCGATAGCCAGCTGCGCGACCTCGCCGGCCGGACCCTGGACCTGGCCCGCGCGGCCGGCGCCAGCGCGGCCGAGGTGGAGGTCTCCGAGGGCTTCGGCCAGAGCGTCAACGTACGCCGCGGCGAGGTGGAGACCATCGAGTTCAACAAGGACAAGGGCATCGGCGTCACCGTCTACCTGGGGCAACGGCGCGGCCACGCCTCGACCTCGGACTTCTCCCGCGACGCCCTCGAGCGCACGGTGGAGAAGGCCCTGGCGATTGCCCGCTACACCGCCGAGGACGATTGCGCGGGCCTGGCCGACGCCGATCTCCTGGCGCGCGATATCCCCGATCTCGACCTGCACCATCCCTGGGACATCGCGGTGGAGGCCGCCGCCGACCTGGCGAGCGAGTGCGAGGCGGCTGCCCTGGCGGTCGACCCGCGCATCACCAATTCCGAGGGTGCCGGGGTGAGCATGCAGGAGTCGCAGTTCGTCTATGCCAACTCGCTGGGCTTCATGGGCGGTTACCCGAGCTCGCGCCACAGCGTGTCGTGCGCGGTGATCGCCGAGGACCAGGGGGGCATGCAGCGCGACTACTGGTACACCACGGCGCGCGCGGCGGCCGACCTCGATGCGGTCGCGGCGGTCGGTCGTCGCGCCGGCCAGCGTACCGTGCGCCGGCTCGGCGCCCGCCGCCTGGAGACCCGCCAGTGCCCGGTACTGTTCGAGGCGCCGGTGGCCACCGGCCTGGTCGCCAGCTTTGTCTCGGCGGTGTCGGGCGGCCACCTCTACCGCAAGTCCAGCTTCCTGCTCGACAGCCTGGGAAGCCAGGTCTTCCCGGCCTTCTTCCAGTTGCAGGAGCGGCCGTTCATCGCCAAGGGGCTGGCCAGTTCGCCGTTTGACAACGAGGGCGTCGCCTGCCGCGACCGCGACGTGGTGCAGGATGGCGTCGTCGCGGGCTACTTCCTGTCCAGCTACAGCGCGCGCAAGCTGGGCATGCAGAGCACCGGCAACGCCGGTGGCAACCACAACCTGATCGTGCCGTCGACCGGCGAGTCGTTCGACGCGCTGTTACGGAATATGGGCTCTGGCCTCCTGGTCACCGAGCTGCTCGGCCACGGCCTCAACATGGTGACCGGCGACTATTCGCGTGGCGTCGCCGGCTTCTGGGTGGAGGATGGCGAGTTGGCCTACCCGGTCGAGGAGATCACCGTGGCGGGCAACCTCAGGGACATGTTCCTGGGCATCCAGGCCATCGGCACCGACGTCGAAGTGCGCGGTTCGCGCCAGGTTGGCTCCATCCTGGTCGACCGCATGACGGTGGCGGGGGACTGACGCGCATGGCCGCGCCGCGGGCAGCCTTTTCCTGGCGGGCCTGGTGGCTCGTCGTCGTCCTGCTGGCGGCCTGCGGCAAGGCCGTCGAACTGCCGCGCCTGGGTCCGGATGATGTGCTGCTGGCCTTCGGCGACAGCCTCACCGCCGGGGTCGGCGCCGCGCCCGGCGAGGATTATCCGGCCGGCCTCGCGCGTCTGATCGGCCGCCCGGTGGTCAATGCCGGCGTGCCAGGCGAGACCACGGCGGGCGGCCTGGCGCGCCTGGCCGATGCCCTCGATACGCACCGGCCCGGCCTGCTCCTGCTCTGCCTGGGCGGCAACGACATGCTGCGCCGGCAGCCGGCCGCGGAGACGGCGGCCAACCTGCGCGCCATGGTGCGCTTGGCGCACGCGCGCGGCATCGCCGTGGTCCTGATCGGCGTGCCGCAGCCCAGCCTGCTGGGCGGCGCGCCGGACTTCTACGCCGAGGTTGCGGCGGAGTTCGGCCTCGCCTACGAGGGCGAGGTGTTCAACGAGGTGCTGCGCGACCCGGCCCTCAAGTCCGATGCCATCCACGCCAACGCCGAGGGCTACCGCCGGGTGGCCGAGCGGCTGGCTACCTTGTTGCGCGCGGCGGGCGCCGTGTGAGGAGGAACATGAACGCACTGCTGACCCTGTCTGGCCTCATCGACGCCGTCAACGAACGCATCGGCCGCACCGTCATGTGGCTGGTCCTGGCCGCCGTCCTGGTGTCGTCCGCTAACGCCTTGTCCCGCTACGGACTCAACATGAGCTCGAACGCCTGGTTGGAGATACAGTGGTACCTGTTCGCCGCCATCTTCCTGCTCGGCGCCGGTTACACCCTGAAGCACAACGGCCACGTCCGCATCGACGTGCTGTATGGTCGCTTCGGCCCGCGCACGCGGGCCTGGATCGATCTCGCCGGCGGCCTGCTGTTCCTGCTGCCGACGGCGCTGATCATCGCCTGGCTGGGCTGGGCCGGCTTCGCCGAGTCCTGGAGCATCGGCGAGATGTCGCCCGACGCCGGCGGCTTGAGCCGCTGGCCGGTCAAGCTGCTGATCCCGGTCGGTTTCGCGCTCCTGGCGCTGCAGGGGGTGTCGGAGTGCATCAAGCGGATGGCCTTTCTGGCCGGGCGCGGGTCGCTCTCCGAGGAAGCGGCGGAGGAGGTGGTATGAGCTTCGAACTCATGGCCCCCCTGATGTTCCTCGGCCTGGTGGCCTTCCTGCTGCTCGGCTACCCGGTCGCCTTCGCCCTGGCCGCCAATGGCCTCCTGTTTGCCTTCATCGGCATCCAGTCGGGCTTCTTCGAGTTCTCCCTCATGCAGGCCCTGCCCGAGCGGGTGTTCGGCATCATGTCGAACGCAACCCTGCTGGCGATCCCCTTCTTCACCTTCATGGGCCTGATCCTGGAGCGCAGCGGTATGGCCGAGGACTTGCTTGAGACGGTCGGCCAGCTGTTCGGCGCGGTGCGCGGGGGGCTGGCCTATGCGGTGGTGTTCGTCGGTGCCCTGCTGGCGGCGACTACCGGCGTGGTGGCGGCCTCGGTGATCGCCATGGGCCTGATCAGCCTGCCCATCATGCTGCGTTATGGCTACGACAAGCGCCTGGCCGCCGGGGTGATCGCTGCCTCCGGCACCCTGGCCCAGATCATCCCGCCCTCCCTGGTCCTCATCGTCCTGGCCGACCAACTGGGCGCCTCGGTGGGCGACATGTACCGCGGCGCCCTGCTGCCCAGCCTGCTCCTGGCCGGACTGTACGTTGCCTACATACTGGCTACCACCCTGTTCCGGCCCGCTGCCGCGCCGGCCCTGCCGGCCGAGGCGCGACCGCAGAGAGGTGCCGCCCTGTATGGCAAGGCCATGGTCACCATGCTGCCGCCTCTGGCCCTGATCTTCCTGGTCCTGGGCACCATCTTCCTCGGCATCGCCACCCCGACCGAGGGCGGCGCCATGGGGGCGGCCGGGGCGCTGCTGCTGGCCTGGGCCAAAGGCCGGCTGAACCGTACCATGCTGGGCCAGGCCATGGACTCGACCGCCAGGCTGACCACCTTCGTGGTCTTCATCTTGATCGGCTCGACGGTGTTCTCCCTGGTGTTCCGCGGCGTCGATGGCGACCTCTGGGTGGAGGCGCTGCTGACCGCGCTGCCGGGCGGTGTCCTGGGCTTCCTGCTGGCGGTCAACCTGCTGGTGTTCGCCCTCGCTTTCTTCCTCGACTTCTTCGAGATCGCCTTCATTATCGTGCCGCTCCTGGCGCCGGTGGCGCAGAAACTGGGCATCGATCTGGTTTGGTTCGGCGTCCTCCTGGGCATCAACATGCAGACCTCGTTCATGCACCCGCCGTTCGGCTTCGCCCTGTTCTATCTGCGCAGCGTGGCGCCGGCGGCGGTGAAGACCACCGACATCTACTGGGGGGCGATCCCCTTCGTGCTGATCCAGCTCGTCATGGTGGCCCTGGTGCTGGCCTTCCCGGGCTTGGTGCTGGGCGGCGGTTGAGGCGGGTGGTGCGACAGGGGACGGTTCGGTTTTCATTTTTTTAATTTCCTCTTGATTTTGCGGGTTTCTCGCAAGACCATTGCGTGCCCGCGAAAAATGAGGAGATAAACCAATGAATAGAATTGCCATTGCCCTGGCTGCCGTCGTGTTGTCCGCCACTGGGTGCGCCACCAAGACCTATGTGCATGAATATGTCGACGGCCAGCTCGCGCCGGTCTCCCGGACGGCCAACGAGGCGCTGGAGCGCGCCCTGGCCGCCGGCAAACTGGCCGAGGGCAAGCTGCTCTATGAGGTGGTCCTGAGCGACGACAGCCTGCGTTTCGACTTCGACAGTGCCCAGTTGAGCGATGTGGCCAAGAAGGCGCTCGATGCCTTCGCCATCCCGCTGACGGCGGAAAACCGCAACGTCTACATCGAGATTCAGGGCCATACCGACGCCAAGGGCTCGGACGACTACAACCTTACCCTGTCCGAGCGCCGCGCCGACGCGGTGCGCCGTTACCTCCACCTGAAGCACGGTATCCCGCTGCACCGCCTGGCCACCCTCGGCTATGGCGAGAGCGCGCCGGTGGCGGACAACGCCACCCACGCCGGCCGCGTGCAGAACCGCCGCGTCGTCCTGGTCGTGCTGTTCTGACCGGCCTGGCGCCCCCGTGTATGGGGCGGCGCCAGGGCGTGCGTCAATTAAAGCGTTTTTTGACAGCGCAGCGTATTTTTTTGGGTTGTTTCAACTATTGCTTGATTTTACTAGTGCCAGTAGGGGAATATTCGCGCGTTTAATCAGACGTTCGGAGGATCGCAAAATGAAGAAGTTGTCGATTGCCCTGGCCGCGGTTGCCGTTGCCACCGCCGGCTGCGCCACCAAGACCTACGTGCACGAATATGTCGATGGCCAGGTGGCGCCGCACGGCAAGCGCATGGACGTGATCGAGAGCCGTGTCGCCGTCAATGAGGCGGGCATCAAGGCCCTCACCGAGCGCGCCGAGCGCGCCGAGGCCGCTCTGAGCGACCAGTCCGGCCGCATCGAGGGTGTCTCGCGTACCGCCCAGGATGCCTTGGAGCGCGCCAATGCCGCCGGCAAGCTGGCTGAGGGCAAGCTGGCGTACGAGGTGGTGTTGTCGGACGATACCCTTCGCTTTGGCCTGCACAGCGCCGAGCTGTCCGAGGCCGCCAAGCAGCGATTGGTCGCCTTCGCCGACCAGCTGAAGGCGGAAAACCGCAACGTCTACATCGAGATCCAGGGCCATACCGACAGCACCGGCAACGAGGCCTACAACCGCAAGCTGTCGCAGGCGCGCGCGGAGTCCGTGAAGGAATACCTGAACATGAACTGCGGCGTCCCGCTGCATCGCATGGCCACCATCGGCTACGGCGAGAGCGCGCCGATGGCCGACAACAAGACCCGTGCCGGCCGTATCGAGAACCGCCGCGTCGTCCTGGTCGTCCTGCACTGATAGAATCGGGTCGCCTGAGCCCCCGCCCGGTTGGGCGGGGGCTTTTTTATTTGGAGACAGACATGGCAAGCAATGAACTGATCATGGAGGACATCGTCGTCGGCGAGGGCGCTACCGCCCAGGCCGGCCAGATGGTGTCCGTGCACTACACCGGCTGGCTGGAGAACGGCAGCAAGTTCGACTCCAGCAAGGACCGCAACGAACCGTTCGAATTTCCCCTCGGGCGTGGCTACGTGATTCGCGGCTGGGACGAGGGCGTGGCCGGCATGAAGGTGGGCGGCACCCGCAAGCTGACCATCCCGGCCGAGCTGGGTTATGGCGCGCGCGGCGCCGGTGGCGTCATCCCGCCCAATGCCACCCTGATCTTCGAGGTGGAGCTTCTGGGCGTGCGCTGAGCGCGGCTGTCGGACTCAAAAAAAGCGCGGCCTTGTCCGCGCTTTTTTCTTTGCTGGACCGCGGCCTACTGGGTCGCCAGCCAGGCGGTGACCTGGTCGATCTGCTGCTCGGACATGGCCTGGGCGAACGGCCGCATGGCGTCGCTCATGCCCTCGATCTTGTGGCCCGACTTGTATTGCCGCAGGCGGGCCGCCAGTTGGTCGGCTGGGCGGCCGGCCAGCCTGGGGAAGCGTCCCTTGCCCTCGCCCCCAGCGCCATGGCAGTCCTGGCAGACGCTAGCGTACTTGGCCGCGCCCGGGTCGGCGTCGGCCTTCGCGGCGGGGTCGGGGCTGCCGCAGGCGGCCAGACCGGCCAGGGCGAGCAAGGTTAATGGCATGCGCATCATGGCTTGAACAGGAAGTCGGTGTAGCCGGACTCGGCCAGCTTGAACCACTGCAGCTCGGTGGCCCGGAATGCCTTCCAGGGCTCGTAGATCCGCCTGAAGGCCGGATTCCTGCCGGCCTCCTCGTCGTAGATGTCGAAGGCGATCTTCTGCGCCGCCGCCATCACGTCCTGCGGGTAGGCGTGCAGCTGCACGCCGGCCTCGACCAGGCGCTGCAGGGCCTGCGGGTTCTTGGTGTCATAGGCGGCCAGCATGTTGACGTTGGCCTCCATGCAGGCGGTCTCGAAGGCCTGGCGATAGGTCTCCGGCAGGGCGTTCCACTTGTCGATGTTGACGTAGAAGGAGAGCTGCGGACCGCCTTCCCACCAGCCGGGGTAATAGTAGTGCTTGGCGATCTTGGCGAAGCCGAGCTTCTCGTCGTCGTAGGGGCCGACCCACTCGGCGGCGTCGATGGCGCCGCGCTCCAGGGCGGGGTAGATGTCGCCGCCGGCCAGGGTCTGTGGCACCGCGCCCAGCCGGGCCATGATCTGGCCGCCGATGCCGGGGATGCGCATCTTGAGGCCGTTGAGATCGGCCAGGGACTTGATCTCCTTGCGGAACCAGCCGCCCATCTGGACGCCGGTGTTGCCGCCCGGGAAGTTGAGTATGTTGTAGTCCTTGAACAGCGCGCGGGTCAGCTCCAGGCCGCCGCCGTGGTACATCCAGGCGTTCTGCTGGCGGGCGGTGAGGCCGAAGGGCACCGCGCAGTCGAAGGCGAAGGCCATGTTCTTGCCGACGTAGTAGTAGCTGGCCGAGTGGCCGCACTCGACGGTGCCCTGCTGGACCGCGTCGAGCACCTGCAGGCCGGGGACGATCTCGCCGCCGGCGTGGACGCGGATCTGGAATTTCCCGTTCGTGATCGCCTCGACCCGCTTGGCCAGCACCTCTGCGGCGCCGTAGATGGTGTCCAGGCTCTTCGGGTAGCTGGAGGCCAGGCGCCAGCGCACGGCGGGCAACTCGCCGCCGCCGGCCGCTGCTCCTTCCTTCTTGGTGCAGGCGGCCAGGGTGGTGGCGGCCAGGCTGGCGCCGGCGCCCTTGAGGAAATCGCGTCGTTGCATGGTGAGTGACTTGCCCTGAAAAAGGGAAATTATACGGGCCGGCGGCGGAAGATCAGGTCCCAGACGCCATGGCCGAGCTTCAGGCCGCGCTTTTCGAACTTGGTCAGCGGCCGGTAGTCCGGGCGCGCCGAATAGTCCGGCGCGGTGTTGGCCAGGGCGGGTTCGCCGGCTAGCACCTCCAGCATCTGGCCGGCGTAGTCTTCCCAGTCGGTGGCCAGGTGCAGGTAGCCGCCCGGCTTGAGCTTCTGCGCCAGTTTGGCGACCAAGGCGGGCTGGATCAGGCGGCGCTTGTGGTGGCGTTTCTTCGGCCAGGGGTCGGGGAAGAAGACGTGGATGCCATCCAGCGAGGCGTCGGCGATCATGTGATCGAGCACTTCGACGGCGTCATGCTGGATGATGCGGATGTTCGTGAGCCGGCCCTCGCCGATGCGCTTCAGCAGGGCGCCCACGCCCGGGGTGTGCACCTCGACGCCCAGGTAGTCGGTGCCGGGTTGGCTGGCGGCGATGGTGGCGGTGCTGTCGCCCATGCCGAAGCCGATCTCCAGTACCCTGGGCGCGGCGCGGCCGAAGGCCTGGTCGAGATCGAGGGGCTCGGGCGCGTAGGCGATCAGGAAATGCGGCCCGTATTCCTCCAGGGCGCGGGCCTGGCCCGTGCCCATGCGGCCGGCGCGCAGGACGAAGCTGCGCACCGACCGGGGATGGGCGGCTGCGGCCGCCTTCTCGTCGTCCTGCATCAGGAACCGATGATCCCGGTGGTGGGCGACGAAGGACTGGCCTGGTAGACCTTCTTCGGCATGCGGCCGGCGAGATACGCCTCGCGCCCGGCCTCTACCGCCTTCCGCATGGCCGCGGCCATCAGCACCGGATTCTGCGCCCCGGCGATGGCGGTGTTCATGAGCACGGCGTCGCAGCCCAGTTCCATGGCGATGGCGGCGTCTGAGGCGGTGCCGACGCCGGCATCCACCACCACCGGCACCGAGATGCGGTCGATGATGATCTGCAGGTTCCAGGGGTTGAGGATGCCCATGCCGGAGCCGATCAGGGAGGCCAGCGGCATGATGGCGACGCAGCCGATATCCTCCAGCTGCTTGGCGATGATGGGGTCGTCGGAGGTGTAGACCATGACCTTGAAGCCGTCCTTCACCAGGACCTCGGCGGCCTTGAGGGTCTCCACCACGTTGGGGTACAGGCTCTGCGGATCGCCTAGCACCTCCAGCTTGACGAGGTCGTGGCCGTCCAGCAGTTCGCGCGCCAGGCGCAGGGTGCGGATGGCGTCATCGGCCGTGTAGCAGCCGGCGGTGTTGGGCAGGTAGGTGTACTGGGACGGCGGCACGGAGTCCAGCAGGCTGGGCTGGTTGGGGTCCTGGCCGATGTTGGTGCGGCGGATCGCCACCGTGACGATCTCGGCGCCCGAGGCCTCGATGGCCTGGCGGGTCTCTTCGAAGTCCTTGTATTTGCCGGTGCCCACCAGCAGGCGGGAGGAATAGGCCTTGCCGGCGATAGTCAGTTGGTCCATGTCATTCAAGTCAGTGAGGCGATGGGAGTGCGAGGAGCGGCATGCCCGCGCCCTGTTGTCAGCCGCCGCCGACGGCGACCACGATCTCCAGGCGGTCGCCGTCGGCAATCGGGGTGCCGGCGTGCTGGCTCCTGGGCACGATCTCGCCGTTGATCTCGACTGCTAGGCGTTTGCCGGTCAGTCCGAGTTGGTCCAGCAGGCGGGAGACGTCGAGCGGGGAATCGAAACGGCGGGCCTCGCCGTTGACGGTTATCTCTATCATTTAACCGTCCAAATCCGGTAACAATGCGGGCGGCAAGCTTACCATGCGGCGGGGTGGAGGGGTAGGCGCGTCGTGGGCGGCGTCGCCCGGGTGCCAGCGACACTTGGCAGGTTTGCCGCCCCTGCGGGTCGCCAGTACAATTGCGATGCTATGCGGGTGTAGCTCAATGGCAGAGCTGAGGCTTCCCAAGCCTATGACGAGGGTTCGATTCCCTTCGCCCGCTCCACTTCAACTTTCCAGGGCGTTCCAAGGACGTCCATGGAGTGTTGCAAGTCATTGTCACGGTTCGGTTTTTCCAGAGAATCCGTTCCAGTGACGTCCAGCGAAATCCACTGACAGCCGGTCAAAACCGGTACATCAAGTGGTACATCTCAATGCGGAGCTTCCCGATTCCGCATTGTTGCTGGGGGAGCCGGGGCTCGATGGGAAACATGGCACTCAACTCGCTTTCAAGGAGTTGGGATCATGCTTTCGGACCTTACGGTTCGCCAAGCCAAGGCGACCGGCAAACCCTACACCCTGGCCGACACAGACGGCCTTTCCCTCTTTGTTTCAGCCACCGGTGCAAAGGCGTGGCACTTCCGCTTCTCGTGGGGCGGCAAGCGCGACCGCATGTCCTTCGGCACGTATCCAGCGCTCTCTCTGAAGGACGCCCGTGCGCTTCGCGATGAAGCCCGCTCGCTGCTCGCCAAGGGCGTCAATCCCCACAGCGAACGCAAGCGCAAGCGGCACGCGATCGTCCTGGCCGGCGAGCACACCTTCATGGCCGTCTACGAGCAATGGCTGGCCCATCGCCGGCTCTCGCTGGAGGAAGGACGGCAGACCAGCCTGGAACAGATCGGGCGCGTCTTCAAGAAAGATGTGTTCCCATCGCTGCGGCACCTGACCATCTACGAGATCACCCGCGCGCACCTGCTGGACATCATCGGCAAGGTGGAAAGGCGCGGCTCGCTGTCGGTGGCCGAGAAGCTGCGGACCTGGTTCACCCAGTTGTTCACCTACGCCACGGTGGCGATCCCCAACATGGGCGAGAACCCGTCCAGGGACCTGGAAGTGGTCGCGCTGCCGTTGCCGCCGGTCGAACATAACCCGTTCCTGCGCATGCACGAGCTGCCGGTCATGCTGCAGACACTGCGCAAGTACCGCGGGCGCCTGAACACGCAGTTGGGCATCCGGCTGCTAATGCTCACCGGTGTGCGTACCGGCGAGCTTCGCTTCGCCACGCCCGATCAGTTCGACCTCGACCGGGGCCTGTGGATCATCCCGGTGGCCAGGCTCAAGCAGCGCAAGCTGCTCACCAGGAAGAAGCGCAAGCGCCTGATCGACATCCCGCCCTACATCGTGCCGCTGTCGGTGCAGGCGCAGGAGATCGTTCGCCACCTGTTGGACCAATGCAAGCCTGCCCAGGTCCATCTCATCCCAGGCGACTGGTGCCTGAAGAACCCGATCAGCGAGAACACGCTCAACGCCGCGCTCAAGCGCATGGGCTACGAGGACCAGCTCACGGGGCATGGCATCCGGGCGACGATCTCGACGGCGCTGAACGAACTCGGCTACCCGAAGAAATGGGTGGACGCCCAGCTATCGCATGCCGACCCGGACAGGATCAGCGCGACCTACAACCATGCCGAATACGTCGAGCAGCGTCGCGTCATGATGCAGGACTGGGCCGATCGCCTGGACCTGTTCGAGCAGAATCAGGTCGAGGTTGCCAGCCGGCATCTGACCATCACGCTCCAGGGTCTGCCGACCATCGCCGGCCAGGCGGCTGTGCAGCCGCCGGTGGTCGACCTCACCGCGCCGCAACTGATCGTGACCGCGCCGGCGCCCGGCCAACCCGAAGCGCCGGCATCGGTGCAGCGGTTGTCGGCCGTGCGCATGCCCGAGTACGCACGGCCGCGCCTGTCGGAGGTGCAGCGCGAACGCCAGCAAGTGCTGGAGACCTTCGAGGCGCCGCACAACCTCTCGGTGGCGGACTACGCGAGGCTCGCGGGCAAGTCGCGCCGCTGGATCACCTACGAGATCCAGGCCGGCAACCTGCTGTCGATCCACATGGGGCACCGCGGGCAGCGCGTGCCAGACTGGCAGCTCGATCCGCTCAAGCGCAGGCTGGTCCAGTCTGTCCTGAAGCAACTGCCACGGGGCGTCGACACCTGGGACATCTACCACGCACTCCTGCGCTCGTACGAGGCTCTCGGGACACGGCCGGCCATCGAAGCCGTCAACCCAACGAACCTGCACCTTGCCGCGCGGCTGGTGGCCGCACAGTGCATGCAGGCGAGCGAGCCAGTCGTGACGACAGAGTTCCCTGAGCAGGTCCGGCAAAGCGTGCAGCGGCTGGTGCGCGAAGCCGTCGCTGCCGATGCCGCCGAAGTGGCGCCCGGAGACTGATCAAGCCAGGGGCGCGCCGAAGTTCGGTCAGGCGCTTGCCTGGAGCGCGTGGAAGAACGGCTCCAGGCGGGCGCTGCCCGTATCTCGACGGCTCAGGAAGTACGTGGTGAGCGTCAGCGCGCCCTCTTGCAAGGGACGCTGGACAACGCCAAGGGAACGATGGCCCTCAATGCGGGTGGCGGGTGCCAAGCAGACACCGTAGCCGGCGGCCACCAAGGTCATCATCAACCCGAACGATGTGGCCGTCGTGACGGCCGAGGGGACGACGCCGGCTGCCGTCAGCAGTGAGTCGATTTGCCCACAGTAGCCGACACAGTCGCGCCCATCCAGGGCGATCCAATGGTGGTCGGCCGCCTGCTCCAGGGACACTGACGCAAAGGCCAGCAAGGGGTGATGGGCCGACACGGCCAATGCCAGCGCATCGCGCCAGACGGGTCGGACATCGATGCCTTCAGGGGCTGCGGGCGATTGGCAGAGGCCTGCCTCGAAAGCCCCCGCGAGCAGTCCTCGATGCTGATCCTCCAAGCGCTCTTCGTGAAGACGAATCGGGTTGTCCGGATAGCGCCGACGGTGTACCGCCATCGGTACCGACAACCTGGGATAGGCCA
>JAQVJE010000032.1:2268-19821 GCA_028695325.1 Gallionellaceae bacterium | reverse complement strand
GGAAGGGGGCGGATTATTCCAACATCCTCGCCCCCGGTCAACCCGTCAGTAAGTCGTGGTCCGGCGCTTTTTCGCCGCGGCCGGACGACCGTAGGAGACTTCCTGCACCGGCGAGGGAGCGGCAGGCGCCAACTTGGCCGGGCTATTGGCTACCTGGACGTTTTTTTTTGTGCCCCACGCATCCATGAACGCGACGATCTTGCTGGTCTTCACCTGCCCCGGAATGAACATGACGATCTCGCCATTGGGGTCGTACAGGTAGGAAGTGGGATAGAAATCGACCGGGCCGACCTGGCGGAACGGGCTATCGGGGTTGCGCCGGGCGCCACCGGCGACGATGGCGTAGAAATCCATGTTGTGGCGCTGCGAAGCGTCACGCACGATGTTGACGTCCGGGCCGTAGTCGAGGCCGATGCCGATGACCACGAAGTCCTTGCGTTTGTTCATGTCGTTGAGGGCCGGCACCTCGACCCAGCACAGGGGACACCAGGGCGCCCAGAAGTTGACCAGCACCCATTTGCCCTTGAAATCGGACAGTTGCAAGGCCCTGCCATCGATATCGGTGAACTGGAAATTGATCGCCTTGGTGGGCTCCGCGGCCCGGGCCGTGACCGCGAAGGTCAGGACGGCCAACAACAACAGCAACTTGCGCATCACGATCCTTTCGTGCGCCCCCCTCACTGGGAGGGGAACTGTCTTGACGTACTGAATAGTATCAGGCCTCGCGCATGAGTAAATAGTATTGAATCTTCATGGTCACCGCGGCGCCGGCAATGATGCCGAACAGCACCAGGAAAGACCCCAGCGCCAGCGTGGACACGCCGGTGACGCCCTGGCCGATGGTGCAGCCCATGGCGGTGACGCCACCGTAGCCCATGAGGGCGGCGCCGACGAGATGGCGGAACATGTCCTGGGGAGAATTGAAGTACTCCCAGCGGAAGGTGCGGTTGAACATCGAGTAGAGGAAGGAGCCGATCACCACGCCGAACACGCTGGCGACCCCGAAGGTGACCCGCTTGTCGTTCCAGTAGGCCCACAGGTCCATGGTGTAGGCCAGGGGACCGACGAAGGTCATCGATTCGGCCAGCTTGGAGTCGGTACCGACGTAGGCCATCTCCATGTATTCGTTCTCGGTCAGGCCGAGCTTGCCGGTGACGTACCAGCCGCCCACCACCACCAGGCCGACCACGAGGCCGGCGACGATGTTGTCGGGCGTGGCGCGAAACTCCTTGCTGGCGAACACGAACACCAGGATGGCCAGGGCGATGGCGGCGGCGATCAGCATGTGCGAGGTGGGATCCGTCATGCCCATCAGGTGGGGCAGGGTCTGCATGTGGTCGAGCTGGATGGTGAAGAGGTCGGCGCGCAGCACGGTGTCGCTGAAGATGCGGAAGACCCCGTTCATGCTGACCAGGGCGGAATAGCCCAGGAACAGGAACACCACCACCGACTTCAGGTTGCCGCCGCCCAGGCGCACCAGGGTGCGTTGGCCGCAGCCGCCGGCCAGGGTCATGCCGACCCCGAAGGCGAGGCCGCCAACCAGGGCGGCCAGCCAGTGGAAGGTCGCGCGCGTGTAGTAGGTCTGGTTGATGTCGAGCAGTCCCAGCTGGACCAGGGCGCCGGTGCCCAGTATGGCCACCGCGATGGCCAGCAGCCAGGCGCGCATGCGGCCCCACTCGGACATGTTCACCACATCGGAAACCGCCCCCATGGTGCAGAAGCTGGTCTTGTTGGCGACGTAACCGAACACCAGGGCCAGGACGAATCCCAGCCAGGCCACCAGTTGCGCCGTGCTCTCGGCTCCTGCCATCTTTATCTCCTCTTTCCGGACACGAATATAGTTTGTCGCGGGATTATTCAGGCGAATCAGCCGCCTGGCAACCGGTAACGCGTCGGGTCGGCGATGCCCGCCGCGCTGAAGCCCTGGCGGCGGAAGCGGCAGGAATCGCAGACGCCGCAGGCGCGGCCCTGGGCGTCGGCCTGGTAGCAGGACACGGTGAGCGAATAGTCGACCCCGAGGCGGCTGCCGAGCTTGACAATGTCAGCCTTGCTGAGCGTCATCAGGGGCGCCTCGATGACCATGCGATGGCCCTCGACGCCCCGTTTGGTGGCCAGGTTGGCGAGGCGCTCGAAGGCGGCGACGAACTCCGGCCGGCAGTCGGGATAGCCGGAGTAATCGACCGCGTTGACACCGATGTAGATGGCGTCGGCCTCCAGCACCTCGGCCCAGCCGAGCGCGAGGGCGAGCATGACGGTATTGCGGGCCGGCACGTAGGTCACCGGGATGCCCTCGCCGGGCGTGGTCGGCACCGCCAGGCCGGGGTCGGTGAGGGCGGAGCCGCCGAACTGCCCCATATCGAGGTGCACGACGCGCAGCCCGGCGGCGCCCACCTGGGCCGCCACCGCCTTGGCCGCGGCCAGCTCGGAGGCGTGGCGTTGGCCATAATCGACGCTGAGCGCATGGCACTCGTAGCCGCGCGACCGCGCCACCGCCAGGGCGGTGGCGGAGTCCAGCCCGCCGGACAACAGCACCACGGCGCGCGGCGCCGGGCCTGTCGTCATCGCCCGGGCTCCTCGCCCCACAGCAGCTTGTGCAGCTGTAGCTGCAGGCGCACCGGCAGGCCATCGCGCAGTATCCATTCCGCCAGGTCGCGCGCAGCCAGGCGGCCGTGGGCGGGCGAGAACAGCACCTCGCAGCGTCCCGCCAGGCGGAACTCGGCCTCTATCCTGGCCGCCCAGCGGTAGTCCGCCTCGTCGACGAGGACGAACTTGACCTCGTCGCCGGCGCCGAGCAGTTCCAGGTTGGCCCAGTGGTTCTTCTCCACCTCGCCCGAGCCCGGCGTCTTGACGTCGACGATGCGCGCCACCCGGGCATCGACAGCGCCGACGTCGAGGGCGCCGCTGGTCTCCAGGGCAACGTCGTAGCCGGCCTCGCACAGGGCGGTCAGCAGCTGCGTGCAGGCACGCTGGGCGAGCGGCTCGCCGCCGGTGACGCAGACGTGGTGGGCCGGGTGGGCCGCCACGGCGGCCAGGATGGCCGGGATATCGAACCACTCGCCGCCCTGGAAGGCGTGGCTGGTATCGCAGTAGCCACAGCGCAGCGGGCAGCCGGTCAGGCGCACGAACACCGTCGGCAGGCCGGAGCGACGGCCCTCGCCCTGCAGGGAAAAGAATATCTCGCTGATGCGCAGGCGCCGCTCGGTCACTTGAACAGGGCCAGTATCTTGGTCGCCAGTTCGGCCGGCTTGCTGTTGGGGTACTGGGCGATCACCTGTTCGAGTTCCTGCCTTGCGGCCTCGGTCTCGCCCAGCTGGATATGGGCGCGCGCCATGTTGAGCAGGGCGTCCGGCACCTTGGCGTGCTGCGGGTAGTCGCGCAGCAGGCGGCGCTGGGTGATCACCGCGCTCTTGTGGTCGCCCATGGCGAAATAGGTCAGGCCCAGCCAGTAGCAGGCATTGCCGGCCAGGGCGCTGGCCGGATAGCTGGCGATGAAGCCATTGAAGGCGTTGACGGCACCGGCGTAGTCAGCCGCCTTGAACAGATTGAGGGCCGCCTCATAGGCCCGTGTCTCGGCCTCCGGATCCTCGGCGGCGACCACGGGCGGCACCGCGGCGGCCGGTGCCACGGCGGCTGCCGCCACCGGCGCCGGGAGCGCCGCCGGCAGGGGCCGGCTGGCCAGGGCATGAGCCGCCTTGATGCGCTGATCGAAGTCGGCCAGGACTTCCTTCTGGCGGCGGTCGGCCTGTTCCTGGAGATGGTTGAGCTCGTCCAGGCTGCCACGCAGGCGGGCTACCTCGGCGCGCAGGGCCTCTACCTGGTTGAGCAGGCCGATCAGGCCCTGGCTCCTGGACTGCTCCTCCAGCCGGTCCAGGCGGGCGGACAGGGAGTCCAGGGCCAGGGGGGCCGGCAGGGGAGTCGGCTCGGCCGCCGCCACGGCGGTGGCGGCGGCCAGCAGCACCGCAGCCGCAAACGCGCGCGCCGCCGTCATTCGCCCACGTAATGGATCTCGGCGCGCCGGTTCAGGCGCCAGGCAGCCTCGTTGTGGCCCTCGTCGACCGGCTTCTCCTCGCCCAGGCTGACCGTCTCGACCTGGGCATCCTGCACCCCCAAGAGCCCCATGGCCCGCTTCACGCTCTCGGCCCGGCGCTGGCCGAGGGCCAGGTTGTAGTCGCGGCTGCCGCGCTCGTCTGTATGGCCCTGCAGAATGATGCGGACGGCGCGGTGCTGTTTCAGGAAGCCGGAATGGGCCTCGATCAGGCCGCGGAATTCATCCTTGATGACGTCGCTGTCGAAGTCAAAGTAGACCACCCGCTTGGACAGAGGGCTCTTGGGGTCGCGCAGCATGGCGGCCTGCTGCGGCGTCAGCCCGGACACCCCGGTGCCGTCCAGGGGCGTGCTGGTGGCCGCCATCGCCGTGCCGTCGCCACTGCCCGCCGGCGGCAGGGCGTGGGTCTCCACGGTGGGGCCGCTGCCGGCCGGCGGCGTGATCACTACCGCGGCACGCTCGCCCGCCGGCGGCGCGGCCGGACCCGCCGGCTCCTCGGTACTGGCACAGCCCCCTAGCAGCAGGCCGGCCAGCAACACGCTCAGAAATCGAAACTTGGTCATGGTGTTCTCCCACAAATGATTGTTCAGGACCGAACCGCAGCGGCAAGTATAGCCGTCCCGCCGCGCCACCGAGACACCGAGACACCCTCAGGGCGACCAGGCCGGCTCGCGCAGATCACCGGCGATGGTCAGGCGCTGGCGTATGCGACCATCCACGCTCACCGTCGCCAACACACCGCGACCGCGCACCTGGGTGGCATACACGATGGTGCGGCCGTTGGGCGTGAAGGTGGGCGATTCGTCTTGATGGCCGTCGGTGAGCACCTGGCTCTGGCCGCTCTCCAGATCCAGCACGGCGACCCGGAAGCTGCCGCCCTCGCGCCGGATATAGGCCAGGCGGCGGCCGTCCGGCGACGGCGCCGGCGAGACGTTGTAGCTACCCTCGTAGGTCAGCCGCCGCGCCTCACCGCCCTCGGCCGGCATGCGGTAGATCTGCGGGCTGCCGCCGCGGTCGGAGGTGAAGTAGATCCACTGGCCATCCGGGCTGAAGGCCGGCTCGGTGTCCAGCGCCCCTCCCCGGGTGAGCCGCCGGGCGGCGCCGCCGCCGGCCGGAATCAGGTAGATCTGCGCGGTCTCGTCCTTTGACAGCGAGATCGCCAGCTTGCCGCCGTCCGGCGACCAGGCCGGCGAATAGTTGGAGCCACGGAAGTTGGCCACCGCCTTGCGCCGGCCGCTGGCGAGGTCTTGCACGTAGACGACCGGCTTCTTCTGCTCGAAAGAGACATAGGCCAGACTGGCGCCGTTGGGCGACCACACCGGCGAGATGATCGGCTCCGGCGAGCGGACCACGACATGGGTGTTGTAGCCGTCGGCGTCGGCCACCTGCAGCTCGTAGCGGCCGCCCAGTTTCACCACGTAGGCGATGCGGCCGGAGAAGTTGCCCGGCTCGCCTACCAGCTTATCGTGCACCAGGTCGGCGATGCGGTGCGCAGTGACCCTCGCCATGGCGGCCGGCACCACGTAGCGGAAGCCGGCCAGCTGGGTACGGCGCACGGTGTCGTAGAGCCGGAAGCGGATATCCAGGCGGCCGCCGGCGGCGCGCTCGACCTGGCCGACCACCAACGCATCGGCACCGCGCGCGCGCCACTGGCCATACTCGACCGTCTGCGCCTCGCCCGGCCGCGCCAGGGCACCGCCGTCGACGAGATCGAACAGGCCGCTGCGACGTAGGTCAGCGCGCACGACCTCAGCCACCTCGTCGTCGGTAGCCTGGAAGGGTGCGACGGCGACCGGGATGCGGTTGGCCGCGGCACCGACGATCTCGATGGTCATGCCGGCATGGGCCGGCAACGCGGCTGCCAGCCACAGGGAGGCCAGGAGCAGCAGTCTGGACAGCAGGGTCATGTGTGCATCACCTCTCGTGGGAACCGCATCTTAGCATCGCCGGCCCCGCTCAATCGGGCCGGAACCTGAGCTCCAGGCCGTCGCGGAAGGCCGCCGCGGCGTCGCGGTCGGGCGGCAGCGGGAACGGCGAGGCCTTCAATATGGCACCCTCCACCGCACGGTCGTAGGCCGGCTGGCCGCTCGGTTTCACCAGCACCGCCCTCACCACCTCGCCGTTCGGCAGCAGGTCGACGCGGTAGACCGCCTCCGGCCGGCCGGACAGGCTGGGCGGGTTGATCAGCAGACCCTTGACCTTCATCTCTATCTTGCCCTTGTACTCGTCCACCAGGCGCAGCCGGGCCGTCGCCGCCGCCTGCCGTCGGAGGGCGCCGGCCTCGACGGCGAGGGCCTCGGCGGCCTCCGCCGCCAGCGTGGCATCGAGGTCCCGGCGCGCCTTCTCGCGCGCCTGGCGTTCCTCCTCGCGGCGCAGTTGCAGCTGCGCCTCTTCCTGCTGCATGCGTTCCCGCGCCAACTGCTGTATTGCCTCGTCCAGCCTGCGCTTGCGCTCGACTTCCTCCTGCGCCCGCCTGGCCGCCGCGCGTTCGGCCGCCGCCTTGAGGGCGATGTCAGGCTTGGACGCTGGCCGCGGCGGCGCAGGCGCGGCGACCGGCGACACCGGCCTGGACGCTGGCGGCACCGGCCTGTGCCGTGGCTCGGCTTTGACCGCGGCCGGCGGCGCGGGTTCCGGCGGCACGGCCGCCGGCAGGCCCTGCCAGAGGTCGGCATAAACCGGCGCCGCGGGCAGGCTCGTCCAGGACACCCCGAACACCAGCGTGGCGAGGAAACCCAGGTGCACCAGCAGGGCGAGGCCGCCGGCCGCAACCTGGTCCACTGCCGCCGCCCGCATCACGGCTCGGCAGGCTGCACCAGCAGGCCGACGCGCGGCACGCCCAGGCGCTGCAGGGTGTCCATCACCCGCATCACCGCCTCGTAGCGCACCACCTTGTCGGCCGAGATCACCACCGGCCGCTCGGGCCGGCCTGCCTGCAGGCGGCGCACAGCGGCCGCCAGGGCCACCTCGGCGACCGCTTCGCCCTCGCCTGCCGCGGCGCGATCGCGCAGCAGCAGGGAGCCGTCGGCCTTGACCAGCACCTCGAGCGGCGCCGCCGGCGCCTGGCTGCTCTGCGCCACGCTGGGCAGTTCGACCTGCGACGGGTTGATGAACGGCGCCGTCACCATAAAGATCACCAGCAACACCAGCATGACGTCGATGTAGGGCACCACGTTGATCTGGTTCATGGCCCGGCGAGGCCGCGGGCGGATCATTTATGGACTTCCCGCTGCAACAGGTTGGAGAATTCTTCCATGAACACGTCGAAGCGGCTGGCCAGGCGGTCGAGGTCGTGGGTGAAGCGGTTGTAGGCGATCACCGCCGGAATGGCGGCAAAGAGGCCGATGGCGGTGGCCACCAGGGCCTCGGCAATGCCGGGCGCCACCTGGGCCAGGGTGGTATGGGCGACGTTGGACAGGGCACGGAAGGCGTTCATGATGCCCCACACGGTGCCGAACAGGCCGATGTAGGGCGACACCGATCCAACCGTGGCGAGGAAGGGCAGGTGCGCCTCCAACTTGTCCATCTCGCGCTGGTAGGTCGCCCGCATGGCCCGGCGCACGCTCTCCACCGCGCTGGCCGGGGCGACGCTGGGCTGCTTCTTCAGCTTGACCAGTTCACGGTAGCCGGCCCGGAACACCTCCTCCATGCTGGCGGCCCGGCCGTCGTCTCCCAGGCGCTTGACGATCTCGCTGTAGCCGCCGCTCCAGAACTCGCGCTCGAACTTCTCGGCGCCGCTCTTCTCGCGCCGCAGTGCGAACAGCTTGGCGAAGATGATCCACCAGGAGGCCAGCGAGGCCAGCAGCAGGACCAGCATGACCCCCTTCACCACCCAGCTGGCGTGGCCGATCATCTCCAGGAAGGACAGGTCTTGGCTCAGTTCCATCATGTCGCGAATCTCTCCAGTACGTGCGCCGGTATCCTGGCCGGCTTGATCTGCCCCGCCGTGACGCAGGCCACCCTGACCCGGGCGGTCAACAGCACCACATCGTCGCACCGGATGGCCTGGGTCATCTCCAGGCTGGCGCGGCCGACCTCGGCCAGCCGGCACGCCACCGTCAGGGCATCGTCGTAGCGGGCCGGCCTCAGGTAGTCGGCCTCGACCCGGCGCACCACGAACAGGATCCCGTCGCGCTCGGCGAGTTCCGCCTGGCCGATGCCAAGGGCGCGCAACCACTCGCTGCGCGCGCGTTCGAGGAATTTCAGGTAATTGGCGTAATAGACCACGCCGCCGGCATCGGTGTCCTCCCAGTAGACCCGCACCGGCCAGGTGAAGGCCGCCTCACTCATCGAACAGCTCCTGGTTCTGCAGCCGGGTCGGCGTGGCGAGGCCGAAATGGCGGTAGGCCAGCGGCTGCGCCGCGCGGCCTCGCGGCGTGCGGGCCAGGAAGCCCTGCTGGATCAGGTAGGGCTCGAGGACGTCCTCGATGGTGTCGGCCGCCTCGCCGATGGCGGCCGCCAGGTTCTCCAGGCCGACCGGACCGCCGGCGAACTTCTCCAGCAGGGCATGCAGGAGCTTGCGGTCCATGACGTCGAGGCCGGCCGAATCGACCTCCAGCATCTTCAGGGCGGCGTCAGCCACCCGTGCGTCGACCTTGCCGTCGGCCTTCACCTCGGCGTAGTCGCGCACCCGGCGCAGCAGGCGGTTGGCGATGCGCGGCGTGCCGCGCGAACGGCGCGCCACCTCCATGGCGCCCGCGTCGGAGATCTCGATCTTGAGCAGGTGGGCCGAACGCTTGACGATATGGGCCAGCTCCTCGGCGTTGTAGAACTCCAGGCGGGCGACGATGCCGAAGCGGTCGCGCAGCGGGTTGGTCAGCATGCCGGCGCGGGTGGTGGCGCCCACCAGGGTGAAGGGCGGCAGATCGAGCTTGACCGAGCGGGCCGCCGGCCCCTCGCCGATCATGATGTCGAGCTGGAAGTCCTCCAGGGCCGGGTAGAGGATTTCCTCCACCACCGGCGAGAGGCGGTGGATCTCGTCGATGAAGAGGACGTCCCTGGGCTCCAGGTTGGTGAGCAGGGCGGCGAGGTCGCCGGCCCGCTCCAGCACCGGGCCCGAGGTGACGCGCAGGTTGACCCCCATCTCCTTGGCGACGATGTGCGCCAGGGTGGTCTTGCCCAGGCCGGGCGGGCCGAACAGGAGGACGTGGTCGAGCGCCTCGCCGCGGTTCCTGGCCGCGGCGATGAAGATCTCCAGTTGCTCGCGGGCGCGCGCCTGGCCGACGTAGTCGCGCAGGAACTGCGGCCGGAGCGCCCGCTCGAAGACCTCCTCTTCCTTGGAGGCGGGGGTCGAGGCGATGAGTCGGTCGGGTTCCAGCATGGCTTATTTCTTGGCGAGCAGTTTCAGGGCCTGGCGGATACTTTCCTCCAGACTCAGGCCCTCGGGCAACTGTTTCAGCGCCGGCGCCGCCTCCTTGTCGCTGTAGCCCAGGGCCATGAGGGCGTTGAGGGCGTCGTGGGCGACATGGGCGGGGCCACCGGCCACCGTCGGCAGGGCGTCGGCCAGCTTACCCTTGAGTTCCAGCAGCAACCGCTCGGCGGTCTTCTTGCCGACGCCCGGTATCTTGGTCAGGCGGCTGCCGTCCTGCATGGCGACGGCCTGGGCCAGTTCGTCGACATTCAGGCCGGACAGCACCGACAGGGCCAGCCTGGGACCGACGCCGGAGATCCGGATGAGGGTGCGGAAGACCTCGCGCTCCTTGGCGCTGAGGAAACCGAACAACTGCTGGGCATCCTCGCGCACGCTGAAGTGGGTGTACAGGGCCACCTTGTCGCCCACTGCCGGCAGGTTGTAGAAGGTGCTCATGGGCACGTCCACCTCGTAGCCGACGCCGTGCACGTCGACCAGGATCTGGGGCGGGTGTTTTTCCAGCAGGGTGCCGGTCAGGCGTCCGATCATGTCAGTTTGTCCACTATCAGGCTCAAGGCCAGCAATACGGCCAGGATGTGCGCGGCGGCGATGGTGGCGCGGATGGCCGGGGCCAGCCGGGCTGGCTGGCCGGCGTAGAGGCGCAGCTGGCGCGCCGCCGCGCTGGCCGGCTGGGCGGCCGGCAGGGCGGCCAGGCTCCACAGGGGCAGTTCGCCGCCGGCCACCAGGCCGAGCAGCCAGCCCAGGGCGAGGAGCAGGATCAGGCCATAGCCATGCGCCGCCTGCGCGGGCGCCAGGCGCACCACCCAATGGCTCTTGCCGGCGGCCAGGTCGGCGGCGCGGTCGGGGAACTGGTTGATGTACAGGATGTTGGTCACCAGCAGGGCATAGGGCAGGCCGACCAGCCAGGGCTCGACGTCGAAGGCGCCGCGCTGGACATAGTCGGCCCCGGCCACCACCAGCAGGAAGCCTGCCGCCACGCAGACTTCGCCCAGGCCCCGGCTGTTGAGCTTGAGGGGCGGCGCCGAATAGGCCCAGCCGATCAGCAGGCCGGCCAGGCCGGTCCAGAACAGTCCGGCGCCGCTGCGGCCGATCAGCCAGAGGCCGCCCAGGATCACGGCCAGGAACAGGCCCAGGCCATAGGCCAGGGTCTGGCGCGGCGTCAGGACCCCATTCTGGATGAAGCGGGAACCGCCGGTATAGGGAAACAGGCGGTCGGTGTTGGCGGCGTCGGTGCCGTTGAGGTGATCGTAGTAGTCGTTCAGGACGTTCACCCCGGCGTGGGCCAGCACGGCCAGTACCAGGGCGAGCGCGGCGGCGACGCCGTCGAACGGCGTGCCGGCGTGCCAGGCGGTGGCGAAACCGAGCAGGACACCAACCAGGGTGATGGTCAGGAAGGCCGGCCGGGTGGCCAGCAGGTAGCGCAGCCAGGGGTTGCCCAGGCGCTCCAGGCTGGGTTCGGCCGGGGCCGCAGCGGCCTTGCTCACGACAGCCGCCCCGCCCGCACCCGCCGACCGGCGGTGACGAGCGCCCCGAGGCCCATGCCGCCGTGGGCATGGCAGATCGCGCAGGCCAGGGCGTCAGCCGCATCGGCGCCCGGCTCGCCGGGCAGCGCGAGCAGGCGGGTCACCATGTGGATCACCTGCTGCTTGTCAGCGTGGCCGTTGCCCACCACCGCCTGCTTGACCTGCAGGGCAGTGTATTCGAACACCGGCAGCACCGCGTGGGTCAGGGCCGCGATGGCGGCGCCGCGGGCCTGGCCGAGCAGCAGGGTGGACTGCGGGTTGACGTTGACGAACACCTTCTCCACCGCCGCCGCCTCCGGGTTGTAGGTCGCCAGCACCTCGCCGATGCCGGCGAAGAGGGTGGCGATGCGCTCCGGCAGTTCGCCATCCTTGGTGCGGATCACGCCGCTGGCGACGTAGCAGAGCTTGCTGCCGTGCTTCTCGATGACCCCGTAGCCGGTCACCCGCAGGCCGGGGTCGATGCCGAGAAGCCGCAAGCCTCAATCCTCCGGCAGGATGGCGGCGGTGTAGACCTCCTGGACGTCGTCGAGGTCGTCCAGCATGTCGAGCATCTTCTGGTACTTCACGGCGTCGTCGCCGCCGACCTCGGTCTCGTTCAGGGCCTTCATGGTGACCTCGGCCACCACCGGCTTGAGCCCGGCCGCCTCCAGGGCCTCCTTGACCGTGGTGAGGTCGTTGGTCGGCGCGGTGATGACCTCGATGGAACCGTCGTCGTTGACGATCACGTCCTCGGCGCCAGCCTCCAGGGCGATCTCCATGACCTGGTCCTCGGACACACCCGGCTCCAGGATGATCTGGCCGCAGTGCTGGAACTGGAACGCCACGCAGCCGTCAGTGCCCATGTTGCCGCCGCACTTGGAGAAGGCATGACGGACATCGGCCACGGTGCGGGTCTTGTTGTCGGTCAGGCAGTCGACGATTACCGGCGCGCCGCCGGGGCCGTAGCCCTCGTAGCGCACCTCCTCATAGCTGACGCCCTCCAGTTCGCCGGTGCCCTTCTTGATCGCCCGGTCGATGTTGTCGTTGGGCATGTTCTCGGCCTTGGCCTTGTCCACCGCCAGCCTGAGGCGGGGGTTGAAGCCGGGGTCGCCGCCGCCCATCTTGGCGGCCACGGTGATCTCCTTGGCGTAGCGCGAGAAGACCTTGCCGCGCTTGGCGTCCTGACGGCCCTTACGATGCTGGATGTTTGCCCACTTGGAATGTCCGGCCATGATGCGTGTCTGCAAAGGTGAAATGAAGGCGGCATTTTACCCCGCCCGGCGGCCGCGCCGGTGAAATTGCACCACCCTCAGGCGGACCGGCTGAGAAGGTCGTGGATCATGGCGCGGAAGACCCGCACCACGGCGGCCCGGTCGAGGCCGGGATTGCGGATGGCGCGGATGCGCAGACCCTCGAACATGGCGGCCATGGCCTCCACCATGCCGGCCAGGTCGGCCTCGCTGTCCTCATGACCGGCCTCCCGGCGCAGGCGACGGATGGCCTCCAGCAGGCCGTCCCGGCACGCCACGTCGGCATTGCGGACGATCTCGGCGATATGGGGATTGCGCGCCGCCTCGGCGACGATTTCCACCTGCAACGCCGCCCGGCCAGGGTCGAGATTGTCTTCCACCGCCCCGGCCGCCCGCTCGATCATGGCTGCCCTGACGTCGCCGGCCATCCTGAACTGCGCGGTCATCTCCTGCAGCCGCGCCAGGTCCTGGGCGACGATGTCGGCGATGATCGCTTCCTTGTTGTCGAAGTAATGGTAGATGTGGCCGGTGCTCATGCCGGCGGCCTTGGATATCTGCGCGATGCTGGTGCCGTGGAAGCCGTATTGCCGGAAGCAGTCCTCGGCGGCGGCGCGTATCTGCTCCCGGCGCGCCTCGGCGCGGCTATCGTCGGATCGGGGGTCGTTCGGCATGGGTGGCTCCGGTGCGGTCGGCCTGGCGGCCGGGTCTCGACGTGGATCTTGCGTCCACTCGGATAGTAATATAGATTGAACATTCATTCTAGATCTGACGCCACCGATCCCCTGCGACGGACCGGGGCGTTCGTCATTTTCGAGAGGCCACCATGCAGACCCGACCCGCCCCGTCCCTCCGTTACTCGTGGCTCGCCCTGGCGACCCTGCTGGCGGGCTGCGGCGACAAGCCACCCGCCGCGCCGCCGGGCGGCATGCCGGCGCCCGCGGTCACCGTGCTGGCGGTGCAGCCGGAGAGCGTGCCGGTGGCCGTCGAGCTGCCCGGCCGCACCGCCCCCTACCTGGTCGCCGAGCTGCGCCCGCAGGTGACCGGCATCGTCAAGGAACGCCTGTTCAAGGAGGGCAGCGACGTGCAGTCCGGACAGGTGCTGTACCGTATCGACCCGGCCACCTACCAGGCCGCCTTCGACAGCGCCAAGGCCAGCCTGGCCCGCGCCGAGGCCAACCAGGAGGCGGCCCGCCTGAAGGCCGGCCGCCATGCCGAACTGGTCAGGATCGAGGCGGTCAGCAAGCAGGCCAACGACGAGGCCCAGGCTGCCATGAAGCAGGCCGAGGCCGAGGTCGGCGCCGCCCGCGCCGCCCTCGACAAGGCGCGCGTCGATCTCGACTTCACCCGCGTCACGGCGCCCATCTCCGGCCGCATCGGCCGCTCCGCCGTGACCGCCGGCGCCCTGGTCACCGCCAACCAGGCCGCCGCCCTGGCCACCGTGCAACAGCTCGACCCCATCTACGTCGACCTCACGCAGTCGAGCGCCGACCTCTTGCGCCTGCGCCGCGAGCTGGAGGCCGGCCGCCTGCAGCGCGCCGCCGGCGTGCCGGTCCAGCTGGTGCTGGAGGACGGCAGCGTCTACGGCCACGAGGGGCGGCTGGCCTTCTCCGAGGTGACGGTCGACCCGGCCACCGGCAGCGTCACCCTGCGCGCCATCTTCCCCAACCCGAAGGGCGAGCTGCTGCCCGGCATGTACGTGCGCGCCCGCCTGACCCAGGGCGTCAACCGCGCCGCCATCCTGGTGCCCCATGCCGCCATCGCCCGCACCCCGCGCGGCGAGGCGCAGGCCATGGTGGTGAACGGCGATGGCGTGGTCGAGGCCAGGATCGTCCAGGCCGGGCAGTCGATCGGCGACCGCTGGGTGGTCAGCGAAGGGCTGGCCGCCGGCGACCGGGTCATCGTCGAGGGCCTGCAGAAGATCAAGCCCGGCATGCCGGTGCAGGCACAGCCGGCCGGGACGGCGCCCGCACCGGCTGCCACCCCTGCCAAGTGAGGTAGCCCGCCATGGCCCGCTTCTTCATCGACCGGCCCATCTTCGCCTGGGTCATCGCCATCGTCATCATGCTGGCGGGGACGCTGTCCATCCTGTCCCTGCCGGTCTCCCAGTACCCCGCCATCGCGCCGCCCACCATCGCCATCAACGCCACCTATCCCGGCGCCTCGGCCAAGACGGTGGAGGATTCGGTCACCCAGGTCATCGAGCAGAAGCTGACCGGCCTGGACAACCTGCTCTACATGAGCTCGACCTCGGACTCCTATGGCCGCGCCACGGTGACCCTGACCTTCGACGCCGGCACCGACCCCGACATCGCCCAGGTGCAGACCCAGAACAAGCTGCAACTCGCCATGCCGCTCCTGCCCCTCGCGGTGCAGCAGCAGGGCGTGCAGGTGGCCAAGTCGACGCGCAACTTCCTGATGATCGTCGGCTTCGTGTCGAAGGACGGCAGCATGAGCCGGGTCGACCTCGCCGACTTCCTCAACTCGACGGTGCAGGAACCGCTATCGCGCGTCACCGGCGTCGGCGAGGTGCAGGTGTTCGGCGCCCAGTACGCCATGCGCATCTGGCTCGACCCCGCCCGCCTGAACCAGTACCGCCTCACCCCGGCCGACGTGCAGGCCGCCATCCGGGCCCAGAACGCCCAGGTCTCGGCCGGCCAGCTGGGCGGCACCCCGGCGGTGTCGGGCCAGGGCTTCACCGCCTCCCTCACGGCGCAGACCCGCCTGGAGACGGTGGATCAGTTCGAGCAGATCCTGCTGCGCAGCTCGGCCGAGGGCGGCGAGGTGCGCCTGAAGGACGTCGCCCGCATCGAGATCGGTGCCGAGAACTACGGCATCGTCGGCCGCTACAAGGGCCAGCCGGCCTCCGGCATCGGCATCAAGCTGGCCGCCGGCGCCAACGCCCTGGAGACCGCCGACGCCGTGCGCGCCCGCGTCGAGCAGATGAAGCCCTACTTCCCCGCCGGCATCGAGGTGGTGGTGCCCTACGACACCACGCCCTTCATCAAGATCTCCATCATGGGCGTGGTGCAGACCCTGATCGAGGCGATCGCCCTGGTCTTCCTGGTCATGTACCTGTTCCTGCAGAACCTGCGCGCCACCCTGATCCCCACCATCGCGGTGCCGGTGGTGCTGCTCGGCACCTTCGGGGTGATGGCGGCGTTCGGCTTTTCCATCAACACCCTGACCATGTTCGGCCTGGTACTGGCCATCGGCCTCCTGGTCGACGACGCCATCGTGGTGGTGGAGAACGTCGAGCGGGTGATGAGCGAGGAAGGCCTGTCGCCCAAGGAGGCGACCAAGAAGTCGATGCGCCAGATCACCGGCGCCCTGGTCGGCATCGGCCTGGTGCTGGCCGCGGTGTTCGTGCCGATGGCCTTCTTCGGCGGCTCCACCGGGGTGATCTACCGTCAGTTCTCGATCACCATCGTGTCCGCCATGGCCCTGTCGGTCCTGGTGGCCATCATCTTCACCCCGGCACTGTGCGCCACCATGCTGAAGCCGATCGAGAAGGGCCACGAGTTCGGCGAGAAGAGCGTCTTCCACGGCTTCTTCCACTGGTTCAACAGCGTATTCTTCCGCGGCCGCGCCCGCTACGAGTCGGCGGTCGGCGGGATACTGGCGCGCAGCCTGCGCTTCCTGGCCATCTACGTCGCCATCATCGGCGTCCTCGCCCTGCTGTTCATGCGCATGCCGACCTCCTTCCTGCCCGAGGAGGACCAGGGCGTCATGTTCACCCAGGTCATGCTGCCGGCCGGCGCCAGCCAGGAACGCACCATCGAGGTGCTGAAGAAGGTGGAGAAGCACTTCCTGGAGAGCGAGAAGGACACTGTCGCCACCCTGTTCACCGCCGCCGGCTTCAGCTTCGGCGGCAGCGGCCAGAACATGGGCGTCGGCTTCGCCGGCATGAAGCACTGGGACGAACGCCAGGAGCCCGGCATGGACGTCAAGTCGGTGGCCGGCCGCGCCATGGCAGCCTTCGCCCAGATCCGCGAGGCCATGGTGTTCGCCTTCGTGCCGCCGGCGGTGATCGAGCTCGGCACCGCCACCGGCTTCAACGTCCAGCTGCAGGATCGCGCCGGCCTCGGCCACGCCGCCCTGGTGGCGGCGCGCAACCAGTTCCTCGGCCTCGCCGCCCAGGACAAGCGCCTGGTCGGCGTACGCCCGAACGGCCAGGACGACGTCGCCGAGTACCAGCTGGAGATCGACCACGCCAAGGCCGGGGCGCTGGGCGTCACGGTGGCCGACATCAACGACACCCTGGCCACCGCCTGGGGCGGCACCTACGTCAACGACTTCATCGACCGCGGCCGCATCAAGAAGGTCTACCTGCAGGCCGACGCCGAGGCGCGCATGAAGCCGGAGGACCTCGGCAAGTGGTACGTGCGCAACCGGCAGGGTGACATGGTGCCGCTGTCGGCCTTCACCACCGCCCGCTGGGTGTACGGCTCACCCCGCCTGGAGCGCTTCAACGGCCAGCCGTCGGTGGAAATCCAGGGCCAGGCGGCGCCCGGCCTGTCGTCGGGCGACGCCATGGCGGCGGTGGAGGAGATCATGGCCAAGCTGCCGCCCGGCATCGGCTTCGACTGGAGCGGTTCCTCCTACGAGGAACGCCGTTCCGGCTCGCAGGCCCCGGCCCTCTACGCCCTCTCGGTGCTGGTGGTGTTCCTCTGCCTGGCCGCCCTGTACGAGAGCTGGTCGGTGCCCTTCGCGGTGATCATGGTGGTGCCGCTCGGCGTCCTCGGCGCCCTCCTGGCGGCGTTCGGCCGTGGCCTGGCCAACGACGTCTACTTCCAGGTCGGCCTCCTGGCCACCATCGGCCTCACCTCGAAGAACGCCATCCTGATCGTCGAGTTCGCCAAGCTGCAGATGGAGCAGGAAGGCAAGGAACTGGTCGCCGCCACCCTGGAGGCGGCGCGCATGCGCCTGCGGCCCATCCTGATGACCTCGCTGGCCTTCGGCTTCGGCGTCCTGCCGCTGGCCAAGGCCAGCGGGGCCGGCTCCGGCGCCCAGAACGCGGTCGGCACCGGCGTGCTGGGCGGCACCATCGCCGGCACCCTGCTGGGCATCTTCTTCATCCCGCTGTTCTACGTGGTGATCAAGCGGATCTTCAAGGACAAGGAGGCCCAACGATGACCCGCCTGCGCATACTCGCCGCCGCCCTCGCCGCGAGCCTGGCCGGCGCCTGCTCGCTGACCCCGGACTACCAACGCCCGGCGGCGCCGGTGCCGGAAAGCTTCCCTCCGGCGGCCGCGGCCGCCGCCACGGCCCCGGCCGCCGACGCCCTCGCCTGGCGCGACTATTTCGCCGATCCCCGCCTGCGCCAGGTGATCGACCTGGCCCTGGCCAACAACCGCGACCTCCGCGTCGCCGCCCTCAACATCGAGAAGG
>JAQVJE010000032.1:0-2168 GCA_028695325.1 Gallionellaceae bacterium | reverse complement strand
AGGTGCAACGCGACATCAACGTCGCCCAGTACGAGAAGGCCATCCAGGCCGCCTTCCGCGAGGTGGCGGACGCCCTGGCCGAACGCGCCACCCTGGCCGAGCAACTGGATGCCAGGCGCCGCCTGGTCGACGCCACTGCGGCCGGCTACCGCCTGGCCGAGGCGCGCTACCAGGGCGGCCTGGACAGCTACCTCGGCCTGCTCGACGCCCAGCGCAGCCTGTACGCCGCCGAGCAGGACCTGATCGGCGCCCGCCTGGCCGAGGCGGCCAATCGCGTCACCCTGTACAAGGTGCTGGGCGGCGGCTGGCACTGACGGCGACGGGGGGCTTCAGCCCGGCCAGCCGCATGGTGTAGTCTGGGCGCTGTTCCGGCCCGTGACCCGAGCATGCCCAGCCGCTTCCCGCACCGCGCCCTCGCCTTACTGCTCAGCCTCCTGGCCCTCGGCCTGGCCGGCTGCGCCGGGCTGCCTGCTCTCGACGAGCGGCCGGTGTCGGTCACCCTCACCGACACTGACGACACCCGCCTGGGACGGGCGATCGCGCCGCTGGTGGCCGCCCACCCCGGCCTCTCTGGCGTCCACCCCCTGCTCGACTCGCGCGACGCCTTCGCCGCGCGGGTGCTGCTGGCGCGCGCGGCCGAACGCTCGCTCGACGTGCAGTACTACATCTGGCACCCGGACCGGTCCGGCACCCTGCTCTTCGAGGCCCTGCACAAGGCCGCCACGCGCGGCGTGCGGGTGCGCCTGCTGCTTGATGACAACAACACCGCCGGGCTCGACCCTACTCTCGCCCTGCTCGACACCCACCCCAACATCGAGGTCAGGCTGTTCAACCCCTTCCCGCTGCGCGGCCTGCGCTGGCTCGGCTACCTGACCGACTTTGCGCGTCTGAACCGGCGCATGCACAACAAGTCGTTCACGGCCGACAACCAGGCCACCATCATCGGCGGCCGCAACGTCGGCGACGAATACTTCGGCGCCGGCAGCGAGGTCGCCTTCATCGACCTCGACGTCCTGGCGATCGGCCCGGTGGCGCGTGAGGTGTCGGCGGACTTCGACCGCTACTGGGCCAGCGCCTCGGCCTACCCGGTCGCCCGCCTGCTGGCACCAGCGGAGCCGGAACGGCTAGCCGAGCTCGACGCGCAGGCTTCACTGATCGAGCGCGACCCCGCTGCGCGCGCCTATGTCGAGGCGGTGCGCGCCGCGCCCTTCACCCGCCAGCTGATCGCCCGCGAGCTGCCGTTCGAGTGGGCAGCCACCCAAATGGTCAGCGACGACCCCGCCAAGGCGCTCGACAACAGCACGCGCGACGGCGAGCTACCCAGCCAGCTGGTCCGCGCCATCGGCAGGCCCACGTCCAGCATGGACCTGGTGTCGCCCTACTTCGTACCGACCAAGACTGGGACCCGCGCGCTCGCCGGCCTGGCCGGCGATGGTGTTCGCGTGCGGGTGCTGACCAACTCGCTGGAGGCCACCGACGTTTCCGCCGTGCACGCCGGCTACGCCAAGCGGCGCAAGGCCCTGCTCAGGGCGGGCGTCGGCCTCTATGAGCTGCGCCGCCTGCTCGCCGACGGCGAGCGTCACCGCAGCGCCGGCCCCTTCGGCAGCTCGAGCGCCAGCCTGCACGCCAAGACCTTCGCGGTGGACGGCGAGCGCGTCTTCATCGGCTCATTCAACTTCGACCCCCGCTCCGTCCGCCTCAACACCGAACTGGGCTTCGTCATCGAGAGCCGGGCCATGGCGGAACGCATGCAGCGCGCCTTCGACCAACGCATCCCAGCCATGGCCTACGAGGTGGGCCTGGCCGAGGACGGCGGTCTATACTGGCTCGAACGCCGCGACGGCGGGACGGTGAGGCACACGGCCGAGCCGGGCACCGGCTTCTGGCGCCGCGCCTGGGTCTGGTTCGTCTCCAAGCTGCCCATCGAGTGGATGCTGTGAGGCGGAGCAGCGCATTTCGCCACACCCGGCGCCGCCTTCGCGGCAGAATGCCCCGGTCCGGCGCGGCCGCCGACACCAGGACCACGACCCAAGGAGACCCAACATGAAACCGCAGCGCCTAAGCCTTGCCCTGGCCATCGCCCTCGCCTCCACCTCCACCATCGCCGACAGCAAGCCGGCCGCGCCCGCCACGCACGACGAATGGGTGCGCTACCTGTCCGACTTCAC
>JAQVJE010000176.1 GCA_028695325.1 Gallionellaceae bacterium | reverse complement strand
GCGGCACCTCGCCGGGTGGCAGTGCGCGGCGGCTGTCCAGCTTGGACACCGCAGCGGCCACGATGCGCTTCTCGGCCAGCGTCAGGCCGTGGCCTGCACGAGTGAGCGCATTGCTCATCGTTACCCACCGCTCACCGGCTGGCCGTTCCAGGTCGCCGGCGTCGTAGTTGGCCAGCGCCTGCGCTGCGGCCTTCGGCGGGCGTCCGCGCCGCTTGGGCGCGGGCACTTCGGGCAGCAGTTCGTCAGCGCGGCGCATAGCCAGCCTCCGCGAGTGCGCGGGCTAAAAATCCCAGGGCATCGCGCATCGTGTATGCCTCGTCATCGTCGACCGCGTTCCCGCGAATCTCCGACCACCCCACGCGCTTGACGAACTGCGCCAAAGCCAGAGCCTGCGCGGGTTCCAGCGCCATCGACACCTCTACTTGATCGCTCATTTCTCCCACCTTTCCGGTTATTCGACCGCATACAGTAGGCGGGAGAATAGGCGTATTCTCCCGCCTGCGCAATAGGGGCGATATGTGGATGGCACCGGAAAAAAGGGAGGTAAACCGGAAAAAAGGGAGAGATAACCGGAAAAAAGGGAGAGTTGGGATAACTCCAAAACCGCCGGAAACCCGCGCCAGTACTGGCTTTGCGGGCTGTCCTCGCGCGCGCGCGCGAAAAAACAAGAAAAAACAAGTAAAAAACCCCGGCGCACCGGGCACGGGGCACCCCTGCGGGGTTCCCCCACGCCTACGGCGCGGCTCCCCCTCCCGCAAATCGTGGCCCCCAGCGGGGGCCGCATGGTTCCCCCGGCTTCGCGCCCTGCGGGCTTGACCAGCCCCCTTCGGGCTGGACCCCCGCATGGGGTCTTGCCCCATACGCCGCGGGAGCAGGGGGCGGGCTACGCCCTTTTCCTGCTCCCCGGCTGAGGCTATCGGGGTTCCGTAGGCGTCAAGGGCGCTACGCGCCGCCTACGGCGGTTTCACCCTTGACCCCTACTCCACCCCTAGGGGGGCCGAGAAAACGCCTCCTAGCGCGTTCTAGGCGGCTTCCTGGGTATTTTGAGCGTAGGGGCAGGGTCAAGGCTGCCGAAGGCACCGCGTAGCGGCTTGGCCTTGACGCTGAACCGCAGCGGCCAGCCTGGCGACAGGGGGCAGGACAAAAGGGCGCAGCCCGCCAGGACTGCCCCCCGAGCCTCACGGCGGCGAGTGCGGGGCGTGGGGCAGCGCCCCACAGGGCGGGCGTGACAGATGACCTAGGACTGGTCCCAGGCGTCGATGGTCAGCACCAGGTCAGGCGGGCAGGCGGCGAGGCGCTGCCGGTCGATCTGGAGCTTGAACAGCTTGTGCGAGAAGTCGATACGGCCCGTGACTTCATCGAGCAGCGGCCACACGTCAGCGGCGCGGGCTTCGTAGCGGTTCGGATAGCCGTCGCTGCGCAGCTTCCGCGCCTTGCCATCGGCCACCAGGTCATTGAGCCAGCGCAGGCCAGACAGACCGGCTTCCCAGCTTGCCAGGGTGTTGGCCTTGTCGATCATCACGCCGTCCGGCTGGCCCTCAGAAACGACGATCCACCAGCCCAGCATTACGGCCTCGTGATGAGCGCGGGCGGCTCTACGGGTTCGTTGCCGTCCAGGAACGCCGGTTCAGTGGCCGGGGCGGGCAGGTCGAACAGGGCGCGATCATCTGCCCGCGTCAGCGTGGCATCCATCATTGCCAGCAGCTTTTCTTTCGGCCAATCGCCGCGCTCGACTTTGGCGAGGATGGCCGCGCCGACCAGGATTTTCCGGCGCGTGTCCTGCTGGCGTGTCAGCTTCGCTTGTGCGGCACGTTGGCGGGCGAGTATTTGCGCCTTGCGTGCCTTCTCCTGTTTGAGCTTCGCTTCCAGCGCCGCTATCCGTTCGTCGATGCTTGCCATACTGCCCCCTTTGGTGTGCTCGATGCCCGCATTTTAGCCGCTGAAACCGGGGTGCGCGATAGGGCGGCGACGGCTAGAATAGCCGGTGCCGACCATCCCGTAGCGAGAGCGAAGGGCGCACTTATGCAAACTTCGTTTGCGTGCGCCCTGCGGGGCGAAAACCAACAGCCGGAGCCGCGCCGTGGCGATCTTCCACCTATCCGTCAAGACGGTAAGCCGTTCTGCCGGTCGCTCTGCGACTGCGGCAGCGGCCTACCGTGCCGGGGTGGAGATCACCGACGAGCGCACCGGCGAGATTCACGACTACACCCGAAAGGGTGGCGTCGAATCCGCCGAGCTTGTTTTGCCTGCTGGTGCGCCAGAGTGGGCCGCCGACCGGGCGGCCCTCTGGAACGCTGCCGAGCAGGCCGAGAAGCGCAAGAACTCGACGGTAGCCCGCGAGTTCGAGATAGCCTTGCCGGAGGAACTTTCCCCCGCAGAGCGGGCGCGGCTGGCCCGCGACTTCGCCCGCGAAATCGTGGAGCGTCATGGCTGCGCGGCAGACGTGTGCATCCACGCGCCAGGGCGGGGCGGCGATGACCGCAACCACCACGCCCACATCCTGCTGACCACCCGCCGCCTTGGGCCGGATGGCCTGACCGAGAAAACCCGCGAGTTGGACGACCAGAAAACGGGCAAGGTACTTGTCACCGAATGGCGGGAGCGGTACGCCCAGTTGCAGAACGAGCGGCTGCGCGAGGCGGGGCTATCCGTCCAGGTCGATCACCGGACTTTGGCCGAGCAGGGGCAGGACAGGGAGCCGACGCGCCACCTTGGGCCGACCGCTACGGCCATCGAGCGGCGCACCGGCCAGCCCAGCCGCAAGCGCCAGGACTACGAACAGGACTACGAACAGGACGCCACCGAGCGGCTGGCCCGCGCCAAGGCGGCGGGCGAGTTGGAACGCCAAGGGAAAGCGGCAGACGCCAGCATCATCAGCCTGTCCAGTGACATCGAGGCGGCCAAGCGCGAACGGGCAGAGCAGCAGGCCCGCGAGGCGCGGCAGCGCGAACAGGCCGAGCGGCAGCGCATCGAGCGCATGACCAGCACCGAGCTTGCCGCCGAGATCGGGCGGCTGCGGCCGCCGCGAGTGATCGACCTGGTAGAGCGCGACCGCGCTGTACTACAGGCCGAGGCCGAGCGGCAGGCGCTACAGAACCAGCACACCGAGGCGGGCAGCGCCGCAGCCCGCGCCCGTGACCAGGCGCAGGCCTGGCGGGATGCGCATGGCATCCGCGCCGCCCTGCACGACAAGGGCTTGATGCAATCGGCCACGCTGGCCGCGCTTGAGCAGCAGCGTGCAGAGAAGCGGGCCGAGTGGCAGACGCTGGGGCCGCGCATCGAGGAGGCCAGCTTGCGCGTGCAGCACGTGCGCCAGCAGGCGCACCAGCGCATCACCGCCGAGCAGGCGCCGACGCTGGCGAAGCTGGCCGAGCTGGAGGCGTTGCGCAAGGAGAAGGTACGCCAGGAGCACGAAGCGAAGCAGCGCGAGCAGGCCAGGCAGCGGGCCGAGCGCGAGCGGGCGGCAGTGCCGCAGGACTTCGCCAAGCTGGCCCAGCGGCGCGAGTTGCGCATGTCGGGGTGGAGCGACCGGGGCGAGCAGTGGAAGGCCGCGCCCGAGGGCCTGAAGAAGCTGATCGACGGCTACAACGCCGCACCGAAGGAGGCGCGGCCCGCCATCCTGGCCCGCATCATGGACGACCCGAAGCGCCGCGACCAGGTGCGCGAACTGATGGCCGAGCAGCGGCAGCAGTACCGTGCCAACGACCGAGGCATGAGCCTCTAGAGCAGCCGCCCTTGCGGGTCGCGCATGAAGGTGAAGCGCAGCGCCTTGACCTTGCGGCCAGCCTTCACCGGCTGCCACTGAATCAGCCAGCCGTCCTTCTCCTGGAGTTCCTTCACCGCCGGTTCGATGATCTTGGTTCGCACCTTGGAGAAGTCCGCCGCCTGCTTTGCCGTGGCATCCATCGAAGCGCAGAAGTCCTCGATCGTGTATTCCGCCGTGCCGCTGGACTGGAAGCGCGTCAGCAGTTCCAGGAGCTTCCAGGAATAGGCCGAGCGCAGCGCCGAGGCCTGCTGTAGCTGGTAGGTCGTGAATTGCGCTTTGAGGCCGACCAGGTGCCGCATGAGATCCGGCCACCACGCCAGTTCCACCCAGCCCTCGCCCTGCTGGTACTTCACCGACCCGACCCAGCGCATTTGCACCTTGGTCGGCGGCAGCGGCTTGCCGCGCCGCTTGTGGGCCGGTTCGTAGAACGTGATCGAACGCTGGTAAAGCTGCTTGGCCGCTGCCTGCAACTGGTCATAGGCCGTGTCCATATCGACCTGGAAGGTTTCGGCGTACTCCATCGCCGTGATGCGCGTGCGCGGCACCTCGCCAGGCGGCAGCATGCGGCGGCTGTCGAGCTTGGACACCGCCGAGGCGACGATGCGCTTTTCTGCCAGCGTCAGGCCGTGGCCTGCCCGCGTGAGCGCGTTGCTCATCGTCACCCACCGCTCACCGGCTGGCCGTTCCAGGTCGCCGGCGTCGTAGTTGGCCAGCGCCTGCGCTGCGGCCTTCGGCGGGCGTCCGCGCCGCTTGGGCGCGGGCACTTCGGGCAGCAGTTCGTCAGCGC
>JAQVJE010000175.1 GCA_028695325.1 Gallionellaceae bacterium | reverse complement strand
CTCCGGGAAGCGGCCTTCGGCGTCGGTGAAGTAGACCAGCAGGTCCGGGTCGGCCCGCTCGCCGTCCAGCCACTCGAACACCGGCCGGAAATCGGTGCCGCCGCCGCCCAGGATGCCCTCGGGCAGTTCCAGCGCCTCCCACATGGCAAAACGCCAGGGGCCGCCCTCGGCCAGCTTGTCGTCGCAGGCGTGCAGGGTCACTTCGGCACGCACCTGTGCCTTGAGGGCGTCGACCTCGGCGAGGAACTCGCGCAGTTCCTCGTCACCGATGGAACCGCTGGAGTCGAGCACCACCGCCACCCGCACGCCCTGGCTCATGAGGCGCGGCATCATGGCGTCGCCCTCGCGGCGCGAGGTGCGCTGGAAGCTGTAGTCGTCGCGCGCCACATTCATCATGTAGCGCGCCAGCAGGGCGCGCCAGGGCAGCCGCGGCGCCAGCAGTTCGTCGACCAGGCGCAGCATGGAGGCGGACAGCTTGCCGGCCTGGCGCGCTGCCTGTGCGGCGGCGGCGAGGCGGCCCTGCCACTGCTCGTCGAGGCGGTCGGGGTCCATGGGCGGCGGTGGCGGGCCGTCCTGCTTGCCCGCCTCGGCCTGCTCGGCATCGGCCTGATCCTCCCCCTCGCCGCCGTTCTCCTCCGCCTCGCCCTCGCCGCTCTCTGCCGGCTGGTCGTCACTGTCCTGGGGCTCGCCCTCGCCGCCCTGGCCGCTGCCGGAGTCGTCGAAGAGGTGCTGGTCCAGGGTCTCTTCGGGCGGGTCCTCGTGCAGTAGCGGGTAGATCTCCTCGGCGCTGAGGCCCCGGTAGGTGGCGTTCATCAGTGCCGCGTCCGGCGGCGGCATGCGCTCGTCGTCGAGAATCATGTTGACGGCGTAGTCGCAGGCCACGTCCCAGCGGTGCTTCTGGCGGTGGTTGCGGCGGTTGAAGTGGGACAGGGCGCAGTGCATGGCCTCGTGGGCGAGGACGAACTGGGTCTGGTCCAGGGTCAGGCGCGCGATGTAGTCGGGGTTGTAGTAGAAGAAACGCGCGTCGGTGGCGGTGGTCTCGCACCACTTCGGGTCGGCCGCCTTGAGCGGCAGGTGCATGACCAGCGAGCCCAGGAAGGGCTTGTCCAGGATCAGCCGGGTGCGCGCGGCGGCGAGCTTGGTCTCGATGTCTTTCATTGCAGATGCGTGACGGGAAAGGCGTGACAGGAAGGCGTGACGCAAATGCGTGACGCAACGGCGCACCGGGTATTAGTCACGCCTTTATAGTCACGCCTCATTTGTCACGCCCTTGCGTCACGCCTTTGTCGTCGGCTTGAAGTCGTACAGCATCAGTTCCGCCACGCTGTTGGCCCAGCCGACGAACTCGGGCACCTTGAAGAGCGGCTGGCCGACGGCGCGGTGCAGGTCGGTGACCAGCATGACGCCCATCTCGCGCTGCGGGAAGCCCTTCGCGTAGCTGAGCACGTGGCCCAGCCTGGCCGGGTCGCCGGCCGACTCGCGTGCCCGGCGCACCAGGGCGGCGGCGACGCCGTACTGCAGGTCGATGCTCCTGGGCACGCCGACCTCGCGGCCGTCGAGGATGGCCTCGATGTCGGGCAGGTTCTCCAGGTTGTCGATGAAGGCCTTCAGTTCCACGCCGCAGGCCTGGCCGACGCAGGCCTGCAGGGCGTCGCCGAGCAGGTCAGGGCGGTCGGCGAACTTCTGCAGGGCGCGGTGGGCATATTCCCAGGAGCGCGGGCTGGGGAAGGCGACCGGGTTGTGGGCGGCATCGTAGTTGAACAGCATGTCGGGCCGAAAGCGAAGGAAGCCGAGGATGCGCTCGTCGATGCCGTGGTCGAGTGCCCAGCCGATCCAGTCATCCAGGTGAGCCTCGACGTCGAAGTGGGTGAAGCGGTTGGCCAGCGGCGCCGGCATGGCATAGGTGACGCCGCGGTCGCCCTGGCGGTTGCCGGCGGCGAAGATGGCCCAGCCGTCGGGGATCTGGTATTCGCCCAGGCGACGGTCGAGGATCAGCTGGTAGGCGGCGGCCGACACGGTGGGCGGGGCGGCGTTGATCTCGTCGAGGAACAGGATGCCGCACTCGCCGTGGCGCTCCCTGTCCGGCAGCATGGCCGGCACCGACCACTCGACATTGTCGCCCTTGCGGAACGGGATGCCGCGCAGGTCGGTGGGCTCCATCTGGGACAGGCGGATGTCGATCAGCGGAACGCCGTGCTTCCTGGCGATGCCGGCGATGATCTGTGACTTGCCGACGCCGGGCGGCCCCCAGAGCATGACGGGGGTGTGCTGGCCATCGGCGCAACTGGCGAATTCACGGTCCAGGATGGTCTCGATGTGGGATGGGCGCATGCGTTTCTCTATCCAAGCGATTCGTTGTCGGGGCCGCCGGCGGCCTGCTGCAACCGGGCCGCAACCAGTGCGGCATTGAGGCCGGCCGGGTCAAGCACCCTGGGCAGCAGGCGCCAGACCTGGGCCAGCCACTGCGGCCGTTGCCAGGCGGCGGCCTCCAGCCTGGCCCGCATGGCCTCGGTAAGCCCCGGCCAGCAGAGCAGGAAGGGCGACAGCCACGCATGATAATCGCGTATAACCGACTTTTCCAGTCGGTTATTCCAGTCCTCGCTGACCAGGAGCTCGGGGAAGGCGTCCGCCGCCAGCACCCGGCCGACCCAGCCCGCCTCCAGGCGGTAGCCGGCCAGCCCCTCTCCGCCGCCGTCCGGCAGGCGCCGGAACCACTGCGCCGCGGCATAGGGACGGGCGCGGTCCTTGACCATGCGGGCCAGGTAGTCGCGGTGGCGGGGTACCCGCTGCCCCTCGCCCAGGCGCTCGGCCAGGGCGGCAGAGCGGAAGGCGTTGTAGGTGAGGGCAAAGGGTATCCAGTCGAGTTCGGCCAGGCCGTGCCGGTAGCGGCTCGGCTGGCAAGCGTCGAGCAAGGCCAGCGGCAGGCCGGTCTCCTTGTCGAGCAGCCACAGCTCGATGCCGTCGGCGAGCGGAAATGGCAGCGCCGGCCGCCGTGCCAGGGCGTCCAGTAGTTCCGGATGGCGGTGGCCGACCCCGGCCCTCAGCCCTTCGCCTTCCACCCATACGCCGACCGGGCGCACCCAGCCATGGCCGTCGTCGGCGCGTAGATGCCAGGTGACCCCATCCAGGCTGCGCGCGTCGGCGTCGCCCAGGTCTACGAACTGCACCACGCCGCGATAGGGATTGAAGCGGCGCAGGGCGTAATGGCGAGCGGGCATCGCTGGTCACCCCATCGCTGATTGGCTAGCGTTCGACTGTACCAACGAACGTCCGGCCATGCACCCTCGGCCATGCGCGAATGCCGCCCACCGCCGGCGCGCCGCGGCCGGCGGGCAAAATGCCGGCAACTTTGGCAGAATGATGTCATTGCCTCAGCCCCGACCCGTCATGACCCCCGCCATCGGCCTGCTCATCATCGGCGACGAGATACTGTCCGGCAAACGCCAGGACCGCCACTTCGCCCGCGTGCGCGAGATCATCGCCGCGCGCGGCCTCAGGCTGGCGCAGGTGACCTTCCTGGGTGACGAGCGCGCACGCCTGACTGCCTTCCTGCGCGACAGCTTCGCCGGCGACGGCATACTGTTCAGCTGCGGCGGCATCGGTGCGACGCCGGACGACCACACCCGGCAGGCCGCGGCGGCCGCCCTCGGCCTGCCCCTGCTGCTGCATCCGGAGGCCGAGGCGCTGATCGCCCGGCGCTGCCGGGAGACCGGCCAGGCAGTGACGCCGGGCCGCTTGCAGATGGGCGAATTTCCGCAGGGCGCGACAATCATCCCCAACCCGGTCAACCAGGTGCCGGGCTTCTCCATCCGCCACCACCATTTCGTGCCGGGTTTTCCCGACATGGCCTGGCCGATGATCGAATGGGTGCTCGACCACCACTACCGCGACCTGTTCGGCAGCCAGGTCGAGGCCGAGCGGGGGATGATCGTGCGCGGCCTCGCCGAGGCGACCTTGACCCCGCTGATGCAGGGGATCGAGCGCGACTTTGCCGCCGTCAAGGTATTCAGCCTGCCCATCCTGGACCTCGCCCGGCCGGACGACTACAGGATCGAACTGGGCGTGAAGGGCGACGTGACCGTCATCGACGCCGCCTTCGCCCGCCTGCGCGACGGCACCGCCGCCCTCGGCGGCCGCATCGACCCTCAGGCCTGATCGGCAGCCCAGTCGTCGAGCGCCGAGCAAGCATCCCGGCGCGGCTGGCCGGTGTCGTCCAGCATGGGGCTCAGGCAGACGTACTCGACCCCCTCGGCATCCTTCAGGTTGCGTAGCGGCAGGTCGCGCACGGTCTCGAAGCCGCCGCTATCCATGACGATGAACTGGTAGTCGTCGCCGACGCTGACGCCGACCTCTCCGCCGTTGCCTTCGCCATACTTGGCCCACCAGGACGCCTCGTCGGCACCCTCGAAGCGGGGCGAGAACTGATGACTCTCCTCGCTGTGCCAGGACACGATGACTGGCTGCTTCATGTCGAGGCTGCGTGCCTGCCGCAGGGCCATCCGGCAGGCGCTGGCGAAATCGAGCCTGCCGCCCGAATAGTCGATGTGCATGTTGATCATGATGCTCCTCCTAGTATCCGGCGAG
>JAQVJE010000031.1:6570-20256 GCA_028695325.1 Gallionellaceae bacterium | reverse complement strand
CGCCGGCGAACTGCACATGCACCGAACGCGACTCGTCGCCCCAGGCGCAGCTGCGGAAGCCCATGACGTCGTCGCAGTGGTCGGGCTTGCCGATCAGCTGGACGACCTCGTCGTAGCTCATGCCGGCAGCGAGCTTGCCATAGTTCTCGGCAGTCAACTTGCTGCAGCCGGACAGGGTGATGGTGAGGGCGAGGGCGAGAGCAAGGGCGAGCAGAAAGGGTGTATTCATGGCGGGCTTTCGGTGGGTGGATGGGGTCAGGACAGCAGGTTCAGCAGGGTGCGCAGCTGCCGGGACATCTCGTTGCTCCGGGCGCTGAGGTTGGCGAAATCGTCGCTGGCCTTCTGGGTCTCCACGCGGGTGCCGGCGACGAAATAGGACTTCAACTTGCCAGTCGAGTAGTACGGGTTGCCCGATCCCGCCCCCTGCCGGGCACTGGCCCAGGCACTGGCCAGCGCCTGGCGCTTGTCGAGTATGCCGTCGACCGTCGCCGGGATGGTCACGCACAGCGAAGGCGGGCTGGAGAGCTGGCTGATCGCGAGGGGGGTGAACAGGGGCCGGGGCGCCTGGGTCAGGCCGGGCGCGACCGGCGGCGCGGGGCGGATGATGGGGGCCGGCGCGGGAAGCGCATCGCAGCTCAGGCTGCGGCTCGGCAGGGTCTGCTCGGCCAGCGCGGCGGACGCCAGGGCCAGGCTGGCAAGGATGACAAGCGGGGGTCGGGTCATGTCAGCTCCTCTTCGATGGCGGCTTCGGTTGCTTGCAGGATAACGCACCGGTGCCACCCGGCGGGCCGCGTCCCGGTGAGATCCTTCCCGTGCGCCGTCGCCGCGCCGCCCGGCAACGCTCCGGTTCATGCCGCCTCCCGCCCGCAGGCGGTGCAGTGGCGGCCGTGCACCAGGGTGGACTGGTTGCAGTGCACGCAGACACGGTACTGGTCCGCGCCGCAGGCCGGGCAGTGGCGGCTGCCGGCAGGCAGGCGCAGGCCGCAGGCGTGGCATTCGCCACGGGCGAGGCGCCGGTGCATCAGCCGGGCCGGAGAGAACAGCTTCTTCTGGAACAGGTAGATCATCGCCATGGCCACGGCGATGCCGGTGGCGATCACCAGGTAGTGCCAGATGGCCACCAGGTTGAGGGCCTCCAGTAGTTCGATGACGTGCTGGATCAGCTTGCGGGGGAGGATGTCGTAGACCAGACGGAGGATCTCGGCCAGGACCGGGATCATGGTCACCACCAGTAGGTGGGCCGACACCAGGGTCTGGTACGGCCGGTCACGGGCGAGGCTGCGGCTGTTCCAGAGATAGAACACCGCCAGGAGCGGCAGCAGGAACAGCATCTCCATGCCCAGGCGCTTGGCCGGGAACCAGAAGTTGAGTCGGCGCAACTCCCCGGCGAGGGCCTGGCGCTCGGACGCGTCGATGCCGGCTAGGTGTTCGAACAGGCGGCGGACCTTGGTGTCCTCGCCGAGCGCCTGCCGCAGGGTGGCGCGGCGGGCCGCGATGGCCTCCAGACCGGCGGTCTGCTCCGCCATCTCCTGGCGCATGGCCGCGGCCGTCGCCCCGGCGGGCGGCTCGCCAGCGATCTTCTCCAGCAGGCGGGTGTCGTAGGCACCCCTCATGGCCTCCAGGCGGGCACGCCGGTCGTCGGCCTCGCGCCCAAGCCGCACCAGTTCACCGAGGTTGTCGGCCAGCCCGGCATCGTCGCGGATCGCCTCGAAGCCCTCGATGACCGGCCGGCACATCGGATGCAGGCGGCCGGGATCCGGCCGTCCGGCGTCGAACTCGAAACGCCGGACGGCATGGTCGGTGACCAGTTGCGCCAGCCGGTCCAGCCGGTTGACGGCGTTCCAGTCCTGGTCGATGACGATGGCCCGGCACAGCGGCGGGACGGTCTCGTCGGGGGTGGCGAGCTGGCGGGTGTGGGCGTCCAGGCCGCTGAAGAGGGAAGACAGGATGAACAGGTCGAGGAAGATGACCACCACCAGGGCGGCCCGTCCGAGTGGCTGCCCGTCCAGGCGGGTGAGGCGCTGGCGGGCCTGGTTGGTCTTGGCGAAGAGGGTTGAAAGCATGGTGCCGGTCTCCCTGGTGTGAAGCGCGCCTGGCGATACGGCGGATTATAGGTTTGGCGGATGGCTTCGCTATTCATCCCGCAGACAGGTGCTTGCGGATCACCGCCGGCAGGCGCCTGGGCGCGCGGATGCGCAGCTGCTTGTTGACGTTGAAGCGGCCGAACACGACCTCGATGTCATTGACCGTGACCTCGAAGGCCCGCGCCAGGAAGCGCACCATGTGGTCGGTCGCCCGCCCCGCCACCGGCGCCTCGGTGACGCTGATGTTGAGCTGCCTGCCCTTGGGCTTGCCGATGGCGTCCCGGCTGGTACCGGGCTTGCCGAGCACGTTGAGCACCAGGGTGTCGCCATCCCAGGCGCAGAAGGAATCGAGCTCGGCGCCTTTGCGACTGTGTGCAGCGGTTTCTGTCCTGCTTCGTCTTGCCATGGTCGGTCTGCGTTCATTCCCGCTCAGGGTGGATCACCGGCACGCTTGCGTGCATTTTATCTATCGCGCGCACTAGTCGCCGAACAGGGCCCCCAGGGCGGCGATCATGTAGGCCTGGTCCCGCGCCCCGGCGCTCTCACGCACACTGTGCATGGCCCACATGGCTGAACCGACATCGACGCCGGGGATGCCCAGCTGCGCGGCCAGGATCGGGCCGATGGTGCTGCCGCAGGCCAGGTCGGAACGATGGGCGTATTGCTGGCAGGGCACCGAGGCCCGCTCGCACAGGGCCATGAAGCGCGCCGCGGTGCCGGCGTGGGTGGTGTAGCGCTGGCCGACGTGGGTCTTGATCACCGGGCCGCCGTTCACCGTCACCTTGTGGCCCGGCTCGTAGGCGTTCGGGAAGTTGGGCTGGTAGGCGTGGGCGGCGTCGGCGCTGACGAAGAAGCTGGCCGCCAGGGCGCGGTGGCGGTCCTCGCCGTCCAGCCCGGCGGCGAGGCACAGGCGGTCGAGTACGTCGGCGGCGAAGCTGCCGCCGGCGCCGGTGGGGCTGCCGCTGCCCACCTCCTCGTGGTCGAACAGCGCCGCGACGCAGGTGGCGGCGGGCGCGCCGGCGGCGCACAGGGCCGTGAGGGCGGCGTGGCAGGAGGCCAGGTTGTCGATGCGGCCGGAGGCGATGAACTCGCCGGCCGCACCCCACAGCGTCGCCTTCTGCACGTCGTAGGCGGCCAGGTCCCAGCTCAGGATGTCCTGGGCGTCCACCTTGGCGGCACCGGCCAGCAGCTCGCGCAGGCGCGCCTCGGCGTCCTGTCCTTCGGCGGCGAGGCCGAGCATCAGGGGCAATTCGGTCTGCCGGTTGAACTTCAGGCCCTGCTCGTTCACCTCGCGGTTCATGTGGATGGCCAGGTTGGGCAGGCGCAGCAACGGCTGCTCGAAGCGCACCAGATGCGCCGTGTAGCCGTCCCTGGTGCGCACCACCACCCGGCCCGCCAGACTCAGGTCGCGGTCGGCGAAGGTGGCCAGGATCGGTCCACCGTAGACCTCCACCGCCAGCCGCCAGAGGCCGTCGCCATCCAGGCCCGGGCGCGGCTTCAGGCGCAGGCCGGGTGAATCGGTGTGGGCGCCTACGATGCGGAAGCCAGCCTCGGCCAGGGGGCCGCGCCCAACCACGAAGGCGATCAGCGACGAGTCGCCGCGGGTGACGTAGTAGCGCCCGCCGGGCGCGAGCTGCCAGCGCGCCGTCTCTTCGAGCCGCAGGAAGCCGGCGGCGGCGAGGCGCGCCTCGGCAGTCACCACGGCGTGCCAGGGCGTCGGGCTGGCGTCGAGGTAGTCAAGCAGGTCGGAAAGGAAGTCGGCGGGGGCGTCAGGGGTGGCAGGCATCCGGGCGGGCTATCGGCATCAAGGAAGTGTGCAGCTTACCGAGGCTGCGCCCGGTGGGAAAGTCGCCGTTCCTGTCCCCGACCAAGACCTACCCCAGCAGGGGAGCGGCTGAACTGATGGTGGCCATGCTCGGGCACCCTGGGTACGCCACCGAAATACTTCGCGCCATTCTTTCCGCATAGCTCGCTTGCGTAATGGCAACAAGCGTCAATTGGCAACAGATTGGCTACAAAAAACAAAAAAGCCAGCTTTGTTAGCTGGCTTTTCAGTTTAACGACCCTGGTAAGTCGTTGATTTGTTTGGTCGGGGCGAGAAGATTCGAACTTCCGACCCCCTGCACCCCATGCAGGTGCGCTACCAGGCTGCGCTACGCCCCGACGAGCCGCGCATTATAGATGGATGCCGAAAAAAAAGGAACGTCAAAATACGGCGGGCGGAAATCACGGCTTGAGCAGTTCGATGATCGCGGCGATCTCGCGCTTCAAATCCGCCATGTCGACGGCCGGCGTGGAATCCGGCGCCGCGGCCTGGAAGAATTCGCTGCCACCCTCCTGCAACAGGCGGTTGCGCGCCCCGGTGATGGTGAAGCCTTCCTCATACAGCAACGAGCGGATGCGCCGGATCAACATCACCTCATGGTGCTGGTAGTAGCGCCGGTTGCCGCGCCGCTTGACCGGCTTGAGCTGGCTGAACTCCTGCTCCCAATAGCGCAGCACGTGTGGCTTCACCGCGCACAGCTCGCTAACCTCGCCGATGGTGAAGTAGCGCTTGGGCGGGATGGGGGGCAGTTCACTGCTCGCCAGATGTTCCGACATGGACCGTTTCCACCATGGCCTTGAGTTTCTGGCTGGCGTGGAAGGTGACCACGCGCCGGGCAGAGATGGGCATCTCCTCGCCAGTCTTTGGATTGCGACCGGGGCGCTGCGGTTTCTCGCGCAGCTGGAAGTTGCCGAAGCCGGACAGCTTCACGCTGTCGCCCTTTTCCAGGGCGAAGCGGATCTCCTCAAAGAAGTTCTCCACCATTTCCTTCGCTTCGCGTTTGTTCAGGCCGACCTGGTCGAACAGGATGTCGGCGAGTTCTGCTTTGGTCAGGGTAGACATTTCGTATCCTAGGCGCGGACTAGCTGCGCAGCGTGGCGCCGAAGCGCTGGGACAGGTACGCGAGCACTTCCGAGACCGCATTTTCGATCTCGGTATCCGTAAGAGTTTTCTCAGTATCTTGCAACAACATTTTGAAAGCAAGGCTCTTTTTGCCATCTGGCACACCCTTGCCCTGGTAGACGTCGAAGAGCGCGAGCTCGGTCACCAGGGCCGGCAGGACCGCCCGTGCTGCGCTCAGGATGTCGCCCACGGCGATGCTGCCATCGACCACCACGGCGAGGTCGCGGCGCACGGCGGGGAAGCGCGACACGGTGCGGTAGGCAGGCAGGCCACGCGCGGCCAGTGCATCCCAGTCGAGCTCGAACAGGATGGGCGTACGGCTGAGGCCGAGTTGCTGCACCAGGCGCGGATGCAAGGCACCGAGCCAACCTATCGTCCGGCCGCCGAGGCCGAGACGGGCGCACTGGCCAGGGTGCAGGGCCGCATGCTCGGCCTTGGCGTAATCGGCCGCCAGGGGCCAGATCAGGGCCTCCATATCGGCCTTGACGTCGAAGAAGTCGACCGCGCGTGCGCCCTCGCCCCACTGCTCGGGGCGGGCGCTGCCGTAGGCCAGGCCGCCCAGGCGCAGGGGCTGCTGGTCGCTGCCGGTGCCGAGGAAGCAGCGGCCCAGTTCGAAGATGCGCAGGCGCTCCTGGCCGTGGTTGAGGTTGTGGCGCAGGGTGGCGAGCAGGCCTGGCATCAGGTTGCCGCGCATGACACCCATCTGGCTGGCGATGGGGTTGACCAGGGCGATCGGCTCGGCGCCCGACGCCACCATCGCCTGCTGCTTGCTGTCGATGAAGCTGTAGGTGACCACCTCCTGCCAGCCAAGGTCGATCAGGCGTGCCGTCACCTCGGCGCGGCCGCGCCGGCCTTCCGCCAGTTCAGTCATGGCGGCCGTGGTCGACGGCAGGACGGCGGGCAGGTTGTCATAGCCCTTGACGCGGGCGATCTCCTCGATCAGGTCGACCTCGATGGCGAGGTCGAAGCGGTAGGACGGCGGCGTGACCTGCCATTCATGACCGTCCGCCTCCATGTCGAGGCCGAGACGGACGAAGATGGCGCACATCTCGGAGTCATCGACCGCCATGCCGAGCAGGCGACGAGCGCGCTTGGGCCGGAAGCGGATGGCCGCACGGCGGGCCGGCGCAGCGCCCACCACCGTGACCGGGCCGGCCTGGCCGCCGCAGATATCCAGGATCAGCCTGGTGGCCCGCTCCATGGCGGCGGCCGGCAGGGCCGGGTCGACACCGCGCTCGAAGCGGTGCGAGGAATCGGTCGACAGGCCGTAGGCCCGGGCGCGCCCGGCCAGGTTGTCGGGGGTGAAGTGGGCCGCCTCCAGGAAGAGGTCGACGGTGGTGTCGGACACCGCGCTGGCCGCGCCGCCCATGATGCCGGCCAGGGCGACCGGGCCGGTGCCGTCGGCGATCACCAGGGTGCCCTCGGCGAGCTCAATGGTCTGGTCGTTGAGCAGGGCGAGCCGCTCGCCGGCGCTGGCCGGACGCACCCGGATGGCACCGCTCACCTTGGCCAGGTCGAAGGCGTGCATGGGCTCGCCCAGTTCCAGGAGGACATAGTTGGTCACGTCCACCACCGGGTGGATGGCGCGGATGCCGCCGCGCTGCAGGCGGCGGACCATCCAGTCGGGCGTCCGGGCGCCGGCGTCGATGCCGCGGATCACCCGGCCACAGTAGACCGGGCAGGCGTCCTGGGCGGCGATCTCCACCGCCAGGGTGTCGGCCAGCTCCGCCGCCACCGGGGTGCAGTCCACCGGATGTGCGGCGCTGCCGGAGATGGCGGCCACCTCGCGGGCGATGCCCTGGATGGACAGGCAGTCGCCCCGGTTGGGGGTCATCTTGATGGTGATCAGGCGGTCGTCCAGGTCCAGGTACTGGCGCAGGGGAAGGCCGACTGCGGCATCGGCGGGCAGTTCCATGATGCCCTCGGCGGCATCGCTGATGCCGAGTTCCCTGGCCGAGCAGAGCATGCCGAAGGACTCGACGCTGCGCACCTTGGCCTGCTTGATCTTGAACTCGCCGGGCAGTTCAGCACCCACCATGGCGCAGGCGGTCTTCAGGCCGGCACGGGCGTTGGGCGCGCCGCAGACGATCTGCAGCGGCTCGGCGCCACCGACGTTGACGCTACAGACCTGCAGGCGGTCAGCGTTGGGGTGCTTCTCGGCGCTCAGTATCTCGGCCACCACGACCTGGTCGAAGGCGGGCGCCACCGGCACCGCCTCCTCCACCTCCAGGCCGGCCATGGTCATCAAGTGGCAGAGCTGATCGGTGTCGAGCTTGGGATTGACGAGGCTGCGCAGCCAGGCTTCAGAGAATTGCACGGCGGCCTCCTTAAGCGAATTGTTTCAAAAAGCGCATATCGTTCTCGAAGAACAACCGCAGGTCGTTGACGCCATAGCGCAGCATAGCCAGGCGCTCCACCCCCAGGCCGAAGGCGAAGCCCTGCCACGCTTCGGCGTCGATGCCGACGTGGCCGAGCACGTTGGGGTGCACCATGCCGCAGCCGCCGATCTCCAGCCAGCCACCGTTCCAGCTCATGTCCATCTCGGCCGAGGGCTCGGTGAAGGGGAAGAAGGACGGCCGGAAGCGCACAGTGAGGTCGTCGCGCTCGAAGAAGCGCTGCAGGAAGTCCTGCACCACGCCCTTCAGGTGCGCGAAGCTGATGTCCCGGTCAACCCACAGGCCCTCGACCTGGTGGAACATCGGCGAGTGGGTGGCGTCGGAGTCGACCCGGTAGACGCGACCCGGGGCGATGATCTTGATCGGCGGCTTCTGGTGCTCCATGTAGCGCACCTGCACCGGCGAGGTGTGGGTGCGCAGCAGGCTGCCGTCGCCCAGGTAGAAGGTGTCGTGCATGGCCCGCGCCGGGTGGTTGTCTGGGATGTTGAGGGCGGTGAAGTTGTAGAAGTCGGTCTCGATCTCGGGGCCGTCGGCGACGGCGAAGCCGATCGATGCGAACAACGATTCGATGCGCTTCAGGGTCAGGCTGACCGGATGAGCGCCGCCCAGGCCGGCACCGCGTCCGGGCAGGGTGACGTCGAGCGACTCGGCGGCCAGCTGCCGGTTCAGTTCCTCGGCCTGGATGGCCTCGCGGCGCGCCTTCAACAGGGCCTCGACGCCGTCCTTGGCCTGGTTGATGCGGGCGCCGGCCTCCTTGCGCTGCTCGGGATCGAGCTTGCCGAGGCCCTTCATCTGCTCGGTGATGGCGCCGCTCTTGCCGAGGAAGCGGGCCTTGGCCTGCTCCAGCGCGGGCAGCGTGTCGACGGCGGCGAAATCGCGCCGTGCCTCGGTCAGGATGTCTTCCAGGTTCATGCTGAGACTCGCTCTAAAATGCGAAGGGAGGCGGGTTAGGCCTCCCTTCATGGCGACTTGCGGTCACCGGGGCTTGGTCGCGGATTACGCGGCCAGGCTGGCCTTGGCCTGCTCAGCCACCTTGGCGAAGGCGGCCTGGTCGAACACGGCCATGTCGGCCAGGACCTTGCGGTCGATCATGATCTCGGCCTTCTTGAGGCCGTTCATGAACTGGCTGTAGGTCAGGCCCAGGCCGCGCGCGGCGGCGTTGATGCGGGTGATCCACAGCTGGCGGAACTGGCGCTTCTTCTGGCGGCGGTCGCGATATGCATACTGGCCGGCCTTCATCACCGCTTCGTTGGCGACGCGGAATACATTTCCACGACGGCCGCGGAAACCCTTGGCCGCTTCCAGAACCTTCTTGTGGCTGGCGCGGGCGGTTACACCACGTTTGACTCGAGGCATCTTCTATCTCCTTACGCGTAGGGCATCATGGCGCGAATGCTAGGCATATTCGACGCGTCGATGGTTTCCATGCCACGCAGGTTGCGCTTGCGCTTGGTGGTCTTCTTGGTAAGGATGTGGCGCAGGTAGGCGTGCGAACGCTTGACGCTGCCGCTGCCACGAACACGGAAGCGCTTGGCGGCCCCGCTCTTGGTCTTCATCTTGGGCATGTTGTGCTCCATTCTTCGATGCCTTGAGGTGACCCCCGACGGGGATACTTGACGACCTTTCGGGCACGTATGTGGCGCCGATTCAAAGAGGCGGCGCCAACCGCTTTACTGCAAAACCTGCTTTCGTCATACCCGCGCAGGCGAGTATCCAGTTTCTTCCGACCGGGTTCCCGCATCCGCGGGAACGTCGAACCGGACTACTTCTTCTTCTTCGGCGCCAGCACCATCACCATCTGGCGGCCTTCCAGCTTGGGGAACTGCTCCACGACACCGTGCTCGAGCAGGTCCTGTTCCACGCGCCTCAGCAACTCGATACCGAATTCCTGGTGGGCCATCTCGCGACCCCGAAAACGCAGCGTGATCTTAGTCTTGTCGCCCTCGGTGAGGAAGCGGATCAGGTTCTTCAGCTTGACCTGGTAGTCCGCCTCGTCGGTACGGGGCCGGAACTTGATCTCCTTGACCTGGATCTGCTTCTGCTTCAGCTTGGCCTCGTGCTGCTTCTTCTGCTCATGGTACTTGAACTTGCCATAGTCCATGATCTTGCAGACCGGCGGCTGCGCCTGGGGGGCGATCTCCACCAGGTCCAGTTCGGCGTCCTCCGCCTTGGCCATTGCTTCCCGGATGCCGACGACGCCCAGTTGCTCGCCGTCATCCGCCACCAGCCGGACCTGCGGCGCGTCGATCTCGCCGTTGATCCTCAGTTCCTTGTCGAGTGCGATGCTCAGACCCCTTGTAAAAAGTTAGGGAGCGGAAACCGCTCCCCGTTCGGCCGCTGCCGCCCGGTCAGCCGTGCAGTTCGTCCTGCATGCGGCGCATGAAATCTTCCAGGCTCATCTGCCCGAGGTCTTCACCGCCCCGCGCGCGTACGGCCACCTTGCCCTCTGCGCGTTCCTTGTCGCCGACGATCAGCAGATAAGGCACCCGCTTCATGGAGTGGTCGCGGATTTTATAGGTAATCTTCTCGCTCCTCAAGTCGGAATGCACCCTGAAGCCTTGTTTTTTAAGGGCTTCCGTCACCTGCGCCACATAGTCGGCCTGGGCGTCGGTAATACCCATCACCACCGCCTGCACCGGCGCCAGCCAGAGCGGGAAGTTGCCGGCATGGTGTTCGATCAGGATGCCGATGAAACGCTCCAGGGAACCCAGGATGGCACGATGCAGCATGACCGGCGGCTTGCGGCTGTTGTCCTCGGCGACGTACTCGGCACCCAGGCGCACCGGCAGGTTGAAGTCGAGCTGGATGGTGCCGACCTGCCACAGACGGCCGAGCGAATCCTTCAGGGTGAACTCGATCTTGGGACCGTAGAAGGCGCCCTCGCCCGGTTGCAGGTCATAGCCGAGGCCGTTCTGGTCGAGCGCGGCGGCAAGTCCCGCCTCGGCCTTGTCCCAGGTTTCGTCGGAGCCGACCCGCTTCTCGGGCCGGGTCGACAGTTTGACCAGGACGTCGGTGAAGCCGAAATCGGCATAGACCGCCTGCAGCATCTGGATGAAGTCGGACACCTCGGGCTGGATCTGCTCCTCGGTGCAGAAGATGTGGGCGTCGTCCTGGACGAAGGCGCGCACCCGCATCAGGCCGTGCAGGGCGCCAGACGGCTCGTTGCGATGGCAGGAGCCGAACTCGGCCAGCCTGAGCGGCAGGTCGCGGTAGGAATGCAGGCCGTGGTTGAAGATCTGCACGTGACCCGGGCAGTTCATCGGCTTCACCGCGTAGTCGCGGTTCTCCGACGCCGTGGTGAACATGTTGTCGCGGTAGTTGTCCCAATGGCCGGACTTCTCCCACAACGACTTGTCCATCACGGTGGGGGTCTTGACCTCGTCGTAGCCGTAGTCGCGGAATTTCCGCCGCATGTACTGCTCCACCTCCTGCCAGAGGATCCAGCCGTGCGGGTGCCAGAACACCATGCCGGGCGACTCCTCCTGCAGGTGGAACAGGTCGAGCTGCTTGCCCAGGCGGCGGTGGTCGCGCTTCTCTGCCTCTTCCAGGCGGTGCAGGTAGGCGGCCAGATCTTCCTTGTTCGCCCAGGCAGTGCCGTAGATGCGCTGCAGCATCTCGTTCCTGGAGTCGCCGCGCCAGTAGGCGCCGGCCACCTTCATCAGCTTGAAGGCCTTGATCTTGCCGGTCGAGGGGACGTGGGGGCCGCGGCAGAGGTCGATGAATGCGCCCTCGCGGTAGAGCGAGATGGTCTGCCCGGCCGGGATGGCGGCGATCAACTCGGCCTTGTAGCGCTCGCCGATGGACTCGAAGAATCGCACCGCATCGTCGCGGTCCCATTCCTCGCGGACGACCGGGATGTCCTTCTTGGCCAGATCGGTCATGCGCTTCTCGATGGCGGCCAGGTCCTCCGGGGTGAAGGGGCGCTCGAAGGAGAAATCGTAGTAGAAGCCGTCCTCGATCACCGGGCCGATGGTCACCTGGGCCTCGGGGAACAGTTCCTTGACCGCATAGGCCAGCAGGTGGGCGGTGGAGTGGCGAATCAGGTCGATGCCGTCGGCGTCACGGTCGGTGACGATGGAGAGATCGCTGTCGGCCTCGATCAGGAAGGAGGTGTCGACCAACTGGCCGTTGACCTTGCCAGCCAGGGCGGCGCGGGCCAGACCGGCGCCGATGCTGGCGGCCACCTGGGCCACGGTGACCGGCGCCTCGAAGCTGCGCTCGGAACCATCAGGAAGTCGCACTACAGGCATGTTCCCTACTCCAGAAATGAAGAAAGCCAGGCACGAAGCCTGGCTTTCCGAGGTAGCTGGTAGGCGCGATTGGACTCGAACCAACGACCCCCACCATGTCAAGGTGATGCTCTAACCAGCTGAGCTACGCGCCTAAAGAGCTGCGCATTCTATAGAGTACGCGGCCGCCAGGCAACACCCTTTTTGCGTTTTTTTAGCGGCCCGACGGGCCGGTCAGGCCGGTGATCGCCCACATGCCGATGCGGCCCACGCTGGCGGCGACCTTGAGGCGGGCACTGTGCCAGTTGGACACGGTCTGGATGCGCTGCTGCTCAGCCTTGGCCAGGGCGCTCTGCACGTTGAGCAGCTCGACGATATTGCCCACCCCTGCCTTGTAGCGGCCGCGCGCGACGTTGTAGGAATGGCGGGCGTTCCTGACCAGATCATCGGTGGTCTTGAGGCCCTCTGTCTCGGCGGTCAACTGCTGATAGCTCTTCCACAGCTCCAGCAGTACCTGTTCCTCGGTGCGCGCGTATTCGGCCTGCTTGGCCTCGACCTGGCCCTGCGCCGAACGTACCCGGTAGGTGCGGCCGAAGCCCTCGAACAACGGTATGTTGAGCTGGATGGCGACGCTGGCGTTGGTCTGCGCGATATCGGTGGCGGGATAGCCCACGGCCGGCGTCTGGCCGATCTGGTCGCTGCGAGAGATCTCCGAGGCCAGGGCGAGGGTCGGCCGGCCTTCCGCGCGGGTCGCCGAGACGTTGGCCTCGGCCGCCTTCACCTCGGCCAGCGCAGCGGACAGGGCCGGGTGGTGGCTCCTGGCCTCGCCGATCAGTTCCTCGATCGGCTTGACGAAGGCGGTGTCAGGCAGCACATCGTCCGGCCGCAGGAGGGTGAACTGCGCGTTGACGTCCAGCCCCATGGCGATGGACAGGCTGCCCAGGGCGTTCTTCAGGTTGCCTTCCGCCACCACCCGTTCCAGCTTGGCCTGCGAATAGGCGGTGCCGGCCTGCAGTTGGTCGGTGAGGGCGCCGACGCCGGCCTTGTACTTGGCCTCGGCGGCCAGGAAGCTTTCGCGTGCCGCCTTCTCCGCCTCCTTCTTGGCGTCCAGGGTGGCCAGCGCGGTCAAGCTATCGAAATAGGCCTGCGCGGCCTCGTAGAAGGCCGCTTGCAGGGTGGCGTCGTGGGTGGAGTTGGCGGCCTCGAGCAGCGCCCGCGCCTGGTCGACCTGCGAGCTGCGCAGGCCGAAGTCGGTCAGCACCCAGGACATCTTCAGGCTGCCCGTGCGCACCGTCGGGCTGGTATCGGAGTTGAGGCCGGAGTAGGCGAAGCCGCCGACGTCCTTATACTCAGTCTTGTTCTTGTGCTTGCCGTAGGCCAGGCTGGCGCTGACGTTGGGCAGGTAGGCCGCCTGCCTGACCCCCAGCACCGCCGCCTGGATCTTGGCGTTGGCCCAGGCGTATCGGGTCTTGGGGTTGTGGCAGAGCGCGCGCTCGACCACCTCGACCAGGCCGATCGTGAGGCCGGGCACGCCGAGACGGCAGGGATCGTCCACCGCAGCCTCGTCACCGTAGGCCCGCGCCGTCGAGCTGGACACCTTGAGGCTGGTGAAGAAGGGGTCGAGGCCGGCGGCCTGGACGGTCACCGTCGCCGTCGCGACGGCCAGGCAGAGCAGTGTCTTGGGGAAACGGGTCATGGCGGGCACGATCAGGCCAGCGTACGGTCAGACACCACCTTGCCCTCGGCGAGCTCGATCACCCTGTCGGCCGAGGCGATGGTCTCCGGCCGGTGGGCGACGATCACGCGGGTCACCCTGAGGGCGTGAATGGCCTCGTTGACCATCGCCTCGCGGGCGATGTCGAGGTGGCTGGTGGCCTCGTCGAGGAACAGTATGCTGGGCCGTTTGTAGAGGGCGCGGGCCAGCAGTACGCGCTGCTTCTGGCCGCCCGACAGGGCGGTGCCCATGTCGCCGATCAAGGTGTTGTAGGCCATCGGCATGGCCATGATCTCCTCGTGGATGGCGGCCATCT
>JAQVJE010000031.1:0-6470 GCA_028695325.1 Gallionellaceae bacterium | reverse complement strand
TTGTAGAGGGCGCGGGCCAGCAGTACGCGCTGCTTCTGGCCGCCCGACAGGGCGGTGCCCATGTCGCCGATCAAGGTGTTGTAGGCCATCGGCATGGCCATGATCTCCTCGTGGATGGCGGCCATCTTGGCGCACTCCTCGATCCAGGCCGGGTCGGCCTTGTGGTCGAAGAAGCTGATGTTGTCGGCGATCGAACCGGCGAACAGGGAATCGTCCTGCATCACGGTGCCAACCATGCCGCGCAGGGTGTCGATGCCGATCTGGTTGACGCTGACACCACCGATCAGGATGTCGCCGGCGTTGGGTGGCCGGATGCCCAGCATGGCGTTGATCAGGGTGGTCTTGCCGCAGCCCGAGGGCCCGACGATGGCGACCGACTCGCCCGCCTTGATGCTCAGGTTGACGCCATCGAGCACCCAGGGCTCGCTGTCGGCATAGCGGTAGCGCAGGTCGACGATGTCGATGCCGGGTTCCAGCTCGGTCTCGGCAAGGCCGGCCTTGCGCTTGGTCTCCTCAGGCTCGGCGAGGACGATGTCGGCCAGGCGCTCGCCCTGCAGGCGCAGCATCTTGACCTCGACCATCTTGTCGATGAGGGCGCTGACGCGGCCATCGAACTGGTCCTTGTAGGCGATGAAGGCCATCAACACACCGACGGTGAACTCGCCGTCCAGGATCAGGGTGGCGCCGAGCCAGATGATGATGATGCGCTCGAGGCCGAACAGCACGCCATTCATCAGGCGGTATAGGACGTGCAGCTTCTGGGTGCGCAGGTCGGCATTGATCTGGTCGACCAGCAGTGTCAGCCAGGTGGAACGGCGCTCGTCCTGGCGCTGGAACAGCTTGATGGTCTTGACGCCGCGTATGGTCTCCAGGAAGTGGGTCTGCTGCTTGGCGGCGTGGATGATCTGCTCTTCGGTGGCATTGCGCAGCGGCCGGTACCAGGCCCAGCGGCCGATGCCGTACAGCACCATGGCGGCGACCGCGATCCAGGCCAGCGGCGGGCTGTAGATGAACATCATGACCAGGGTCAGGGTGGTCATCACGCCGTCGAGCAGGGCCTCGACGAAGGTGGTGGTAAGGGTACGCTGGATGATGTCGACCGAGCTGAAGCGCGACACCACGTCGCCGATGTGGCGCTTCTCGAAATACTGCACCGGCAGGCTGACCAAGTGGGTGAATACGTTGGCGCGCCACTGCACGTTGAGCGTTGTCGCCATGTACATGATCACCCAGGCACGCAGGGTGCCCACACCCTGTTGCATCAGCATCAATAGGCCGAAGCCGAGCGCCAGGGTGGTCAGGAGGTCGCGGTCGGCGGTGACGATGACGTTGTCGATCACCCACTGCAGAAAGAACGGCGACACCAGCGCGAACACTTCCAGCGAAAGCGCCAGGACGATGACCTGGGAGAAGGAGCGGTACAGCCCCGTCACGTGCCCCATCAGCTCGCGCAGCTTGAGATGCTGCTTGAAGGTGGCCTGCTTGAAGCCGGGGTTGGGCCACAACTCCAGGGCCACGCCGGTAAAGGAATCCGACACCTCGGACCAGGCCAGCTTGCGGATGCCGAAGGCCGGGTCGTGGACGGTGATGCCCTTGCTGGTGACCTCCTTCAGGACCACGAAGTGGTTGAAGTTCCAGTGCAGGATGCAGGGCATCCTGAGCTGTGCCATGTCCTCCATGTCCAGCTTGACCGGCCGGGTAGCCATCTGCATGGCGTTGGCCATGGCGATCAGGTGGCCGAGGGTAGTGCCCTTGATCGACACCATGAACAGGCGCCGCATGCTGGCGATATCGGTACGGAAGCCGTGATAGCCCGCCACCATGGCCAGGGAGGCGAGACCGCACTCGGCCGCCTCGGTCTGCAGGATCAGGGGTAGCTTGCGGCCGAAGCCGAAGGATAGATTATCGAGAAAAGACATGCTGGCTCACGCTTGTTCGTTGATTGGCTCGGCGGTGCGGATCACAGCTTGCCGGTCAGGCTGTACAGGGGTTCGAGCACCCACTCGTAGAGCCGCCGCTTGTCCTGCAGTATGTCCGCCTCCAGCAGCATGCCGGCCTGCAGCGGCTGCGGCTTGCCATAGGCCGTCACGGCCTGGGACGCCAGGTCGACGGTGATGCGGTAGACCGGCTCGTTCTGCTGGCCCTGGCCGCCGGTCGCACCCAGGAAGGAGATCTCGTTGGCAGGCAGGGCGGTCTTCGCCACGCTGATCACCTTGCCGCGCGCGTGGCCGAATTTCTGGTACGGATAGGCCTGGTAGCGCAACAGGACCTCGTCGCCGATGCGGACGAAACCGACCGACCGGCTGGGCGCATACAGCTGCGCCTGCAGCCTGGCGCCGACCGGTACGATGCTGGCCAGTGGCCGGCTGCCGTCGACCGCCTGACCGACCTCGGCGACCACCGCGGTCACCGTGCCCGCTTCTGGGGCGGTGATGTAGATCTGACGCTTGGCCTCGCTCTCGGCCAGTTCCTGGTCGATGGCGGAGATGCCGCGCTCGATTTGGGCCAGCTGGTTCTGGTGCTTGAACTTCAGCCCGGCCACTTCGTTCTTACGCAACTCAAGCTCGCGGGTCACGCCGATGCGTTCGCGTTCTATGCTCTGCAGGCGGGTACGCTGATCGAGCAGTTCCTCCTGCTTCTGTTGCAGCTGTTCGCGCGAGATATAGTCCTGGTCCAGCAGACCTTGGTAGCGCGCCACCGTGTCCTTGCTCATCTCGACCCGGCTGCGCTGGCCCTCAAGCAGGTTGTCCAGCTTGCGCAGCTCGGACTCGATGCCCTCGATGCGCTTCACCATCGACTCGCGCTCCTCCTGCTGGAGGCGGCGCGTCTTATCCATCTCCTCGCGCAGGGAATCGCGCCTGGAGGTCACCTGCTGGCTGATGGCCGCCTGGATGGAACCGAGGGTGCCGCTGTGCCGCTCGCTCGACAGCACGTAGAGCACGTCGCCCTTCTTGACCTGCTGCCCCTCGTAGACCCGCTTCTCCTGCACCACGCCGACCTGCGGCACGTAGACCTTGACCAGGCCGGCATCCGGCAGCAGCTGGCCGACCACGGTGCTGCGCTTGGTGTAGCTGCCGAAGAACATGAAAGCCACCACGATCAGCGCGAGGCCAGCGGCAACGGCGGTGAGAACGGTATAGGTGAAGGGGCGAATCAGGACGATGTCGCCCAGCAGCTTGGTCTTGTGAGCGCTGAGCGCAGCGGACCGGAATAGAGGTTGTTCGGCCATGAAATCGTCTGTCTAGTGGCCCGACCCGGACCGGGCGGACGCTTCAGGTAGGCATTATCACCGTACGGCGCAAAAACAAAAAGGGAGGAAAGGGAAACCCTTTCCTCCCCTCGCAGCTGACTCCCGGATTAGGAGAGCAGGCCGCCCAGCAGGCCGGTGGCGGTGCCCAGCAGGGTGCCCAGCAGGCCGGTGACGGTGCCAACCACGGCGGTGACAACGGCGCTGACGGTGGCCAGCAGGTTGCCCAGGTTCAGATCCAGACCCAGGATCGGGGTGGCGGCGTTGGCGCCAACCTGAACCAGCAGTCCGCCGGAGACTTCGCTGATTTCTTCCTGCTTCAGAACTTGGATAGCCATAGTGTGTAACTCCTCAGTTTGTCAAAAAAACGCGCATCTGGCGCAACTGCTCTTGCCCTGCCAGGGCAATTCCCGCGACGCACCGTCGTACCACTCAGCCCGGCGGCGCCTCATCCCTTGCAACACGCGACCAATCATAAATAGCGCTTTTTGCAATTTCAAGTGGTTTTTTGATATTTCGATCATGAATGGTTAATTTGTAACATCCAGCCCACCAGCCGGCCTCCCCGTCGCGTCCGCAGGCCGGCCACCGTACCGGCCTTAGCGCACCGCGCCATGCGGGCTTAACCGGCAGACAAGCGGATGCACAGCGTCGATCAGTTTTATCACTTGATGCCAACCACCTACTATTCATGATCAAAAATGTGTATAAAGTGCGTTCTATGCTATCTTTTCGATCCACGGCAGCGGGCACGGCTGTCGACCGTACAGAGCCGCCTGGAGCAGCCAGTCCAGGTGGTCACGGATTGCCCCGCAAGGGGCAATAACCCCGCCGCAAGGCGGATCACCTCAACGAAGAAATAAAGGAGTTCGCAACATGGCTATTCAGGAATTGAGCAAGCAAGAAATCAGCGAAGTGTCCGGCGGTCTGGATCTGGGCGGCCTGCTGACCCCCGTCCTGAACCTGGTCACCGGCCTCGTCAGCACCGTGCTGGGCCTGGTCACCAGCCTGCTCGGCGGCCTGCTCGGCGGCTTGCTCGGCTAATGCGCTAGCCAAGGGCGGGCAGCCCGGTGGGCGGCCCGCCTTTAGCTATATTCCGGCGTGTCTCTTCGCCATCCAGCCATTGCCGTCCGCCCGATGCGGCCGGCAGTCACTCCGGGTGACTTCCTGCGCCGCCAGCGGCCGGAACCCCTGACATCCATCGCTACCCCGCACAGCACGCGCGGCACGGCCGGCACGGCCCGCCGCATGACCGATTGCAGGCGTCCCCCCGCCTGCCCAAGCCACCCCAGCAATTCGTAGGGAACTCATCATGGCCACCAACAGCATCCCCTCTGCAGTCGCCACCGTCAGCGCCGTCAAAGGCACCGTCTACGTCCGAGACGCGAGCGGCACGCCACACAGGCTACAGGCCGGGGATGTGGTAACGGCGGGCGATGTGGTCATCACCGCGGCGGACGGGCACGTCGAGTTCTCCTTCGACAATGGTGCCGTACTGGCCCTGGACGAGGGCATCCACAAGATCGGCACGCCTGCCGGAAGTGACAGCACCGAGCGCCCGGACGGGACGGACGCCGCTGCAGTCGACAAGATCATCCAGGCCATCGAACAGGGCCAGCCCATCGACGACCTGCTGGAGGAAACCGCGGCCGGTCTCGGTGCCGGCGGCACGGATGAGGGGCACGGCTTCGTGCGCCTCGGCCGCATCACGGAAGGCGTCACCACTGTAGCCTATCAGGAGCCGCTCGCTTCGGCCCCCGCCCCGCTGTCCGAACTGGCCCAGCCGTCGGTCATGCTGGCACCGGAACCACCGCAGGCCCCGGTCGCGGTGGACGATCTCATCGGCGGCCTGGAAGATCAGGCCCTGACCATCACGGCCGCGCAGTTGTTCGGTGCCGACGGTACCGGCCCCGACAACGACCGCGACGGCGATAGTGCGGCCTTCGCTTCCATCACGGTCGTCAGCCTACCCGCGCACGGCGTCATGCAACTCGATGGCCAGCCGGTTGCCGCCGGCCAGACCATCGCCGTGGCCGACATAGAGGCCGGCCGCCTGACCTTCGTGCCAGACCCTGACTGGCATGGCTCGACCTCCTTCGATTACGCTGTCAGCGATGGTTCCCAGACCAGCAACACAGCCACCGTCACGCTCGCCATCGCATCGGTCAACGACGCCCCGGTAGCCGTCGACAACACCGTCACGGTGCCCGAGGACACGGTCATGCACGGCAACGTCATCACCGACGACGACAACGGCAGTGCACCGGGCGGCGTCGACTACGACGTCGACGGCGACCCCCTGAGCGTGACCGGCTTCACCGTCGCTGGCGACCCGACCATCCACAATCCTGGCGACACCGTCACCATCGCCGGTATCGGCACCTTCCAGCTCAATGCCGACGGCAGCTACACCTTTGCCCCCGCGCCAGACTACGACGGCCCGGTGCCGGCCATCACCTACACGATCAACGACGGCCAAGGCGGCCAAGACAGCGCCACCCTGACCATCAACATGGCCGGCGGCGACGACACCCCGGTGGCCGGCGACGACCATGCCGTCACCAACGAGGACACCCCGATCACCATCCCGGTGCTGGCGAACGACTCCGACGTCGACGGCGACCCGATCAGCATCGTCAAGATCAACGGCAGCGCCGTCCAGGTTGGCGCTCCCGTCGCGGTCGACCACGGCACCGTCACCCTGAATGCCGACGGCACCCTCACCTTCAGCCCCGCGCCGGATTACTACGGTGACACCAGTTTCAACTACACCATCACTGACGGCATCACCGAGGTGCCGGCTACCGTCTATGTCACCGTCAATCCGGTCAATGACCCGCCGGTCGCCAACGACGACGTCGCCAGCACCCCGATCAACACCGGCATCGACATCGACGTCAAGGCCAACGATAGCGATCCCGACAACAGCCGCGACGATTTGACCGTCTCCAGCGCGGTCCTGTCCGACCCCAGCCAGGGCACCCTCACCATCAACCCGGACGGCAGCCTGCACTTCGTGCCGGCCCAGAACTTCACCGGCGAGGTCGAGATCACCTACACACTGACCGATCCCGAAGGCCTGTCCGACAGCGCAACGGTCACCGTCAACGTCGGCGCCAACACCCTGCCCGAGGGCGCCGACATCACCCGCTCCACCCCCGAGGACACCGCCTACGTCGTCCAGAAGGCCGACTTCGGCTTCAGCGACCCGGATGCCGGCCAG
>JAQVJE010000174.1 GCA_028695325.1 Gallionellaceae bacterium | reverse complement strand
TGCCTGATGGTTATGACACCCTGGTCGGCGAACGCGGGGCTTCGCTCTCGGGCGGCCAGCGCCAGCGCATCGCCATCGCCCGCGCCCTGCTCACCAACCCGCGCATACTCATCTTCGACGAAGCCACCAGCGCCCTCGACTACCGTTCCGAGCGCATCATCCAGGCCAACCTCGGGCACATCGCGGCAGGCCGCACGGTGTTCATGGTGGCACACCGGCTGTCGGCGGTACGTCACGCCGACATCATCCTGGTCATGGACGAGGGCCGCGTGGTGGAGCGCGGCACCCACGACGAGCTGCTGGCCATGGGCGGGCTGTATGCCTCGCTGGTCAACGAGGGCGACCTGCCATGAATACCGCGCAGAACCGGACTGGCGGGCGCTACGCGCGCCTGCGGGAAGCGGCGCGCGCCTACCGGGAGCAGTCCCGCGTGCGCGAACTGCGCCGTCTTGAGCAGGACTTCCTGCCGCCCCTGCTGGAGATCCAGGACAGTCCGCCGTCGCCGAACAAGCGGCTGGTGCTATGGTCGCTGCTGATGCTGCTGGTCGTCGCCATGCTGTGGAGCTGGTTCGGCCACATCAACGTGGTCGCCACGACGACCGGACGCTTCCTGCCGGATGGCCGCCTGCAGGTGGTGCAGCCGATGCAGATGGGCGTGGTCAAGTCCATCCTGGTCCAGCCCGGCCAGGAGGTGCGCGCCGGCGACATCCTGGTCGAACTCGATGCCGGTCCCCTGGCTGCCAGCAAATCCTCGCTGGAGCAGAACGTCGACCTCAACGAGCAGAAGCGGCGCCGCCTGGCCGGGCAACTGGCCAACCGGCGCCCCGATGGCAGGGCGGCATCGGAGGTCGACGCCACCCAGCGCAACCTGTGGCAAGCGGAGATGGATGCCTACCATAGCCAGCAACAGGCCGCTGCCGCCACGGTGCGTGAAATCGAGGCCGAGATCGTCGCCGGCGAGGCGCTCCTGGCCAGCCAGGGACACGCACTGGCCATCGCCGAGGAACAGACTGAGAACGCGCGCGCGCTGGCCGAGATCGGCGCGATCGCTCGCCACGACTACCTGCAGGCCGAGCGCGACCGCCTCGCCCAGCAAGGCGAGCTGGATTCCCGCCGCGAGCGGATGCAGACGCTGCGCGCACGTCTCATCTCGGCGCGCGCGGCCCTGGCGCGGCTCGATGCGGAGAGGCGCCTGCACCTGCTCGACCAGATGGCCACCGCCCAACAGCAGGGCTGGGCGCTGATGGAAAGTGGCGCGAAGGTCTCCCACGACCTGGCGGCACAGAACCTGCATACCCCCGTGGACGGCATCGTGCAGGCGGTCAACGTCACCTCCCTGGGCGAGGTGGTGGCGCCCAGGCAGGAGGTGGTAACCATCGTGCCCAAGGACGTGCCGCTGGTCGTCGAAGTACAGGTCGCCAACCAGGATGCCGGTTTCGTCAAGCCCGGCCAGCCCGTGGAGATCAAGGTCGACGCCTTCCCATTCATGCAGTACGGCGTCCTGCCCGGACGGCTGATCTGGATCAGCCCGGACGCCGAGAATGATGCCCAGCGGGGCCTGTACTACCGCGCCAGAATCGAGTCGGAACGCACATCCCTCTTCCATAACGGCAAAGAGATGCCGATGCGCCCGGGCATGTCGGTGACAGTGGACGTGAAGACGGGCGAGCGTCGCATCATCGATTTCTTCCTTTCCCCCCTGCTGAAGAACCTCAATGAGAGTCTGTCCATACGCTGATCGGCTGACCGGCGCGCCAGCACCGGACGGCTGCCGTGCCGGGATGGCGGCGTGCCCGTATGCACGCGGCCTGGACGCGACCTGGGTCACCCTGGCCTGCCGGCAATGTTACGTAACACAGGCGGCGTGTACCCGAACACTTCGTAACATGCGGGGGATCGCCTTGCGACCCTCCGCCCACCCACACCATCTAGACATCTGAATTTAAAGATCTTTTTATTTATGGCAACAAAAACAATATCTGGCACGTGTATTGCTAACTAAATATATTGTGTATCTAGCAGTCATACACCCGATACAGGGTCGCAGGCTCCCTGGCTCGGTCACCAATCAGTCTGCATTTTTTGTTACCAAGGAGAAATATTATGGGACTTCTGGATGGCTTGTTGGGTGCCCTGCTGGGCGGTGGTGGGACTTCCGCTGACGACGTCAACTCCATTCTCAGCTCGACCGCGGCCAACGCCTCGGCCCTGAGCAACGTCGCCGCCGCCAACTCGAACACCCTGGTCACCACGGTGATCGACGGCATGACCAACATGGTCAATACCACCCTGCAGACCACCTTCGATGGCGTCATCGCACTGGAGGAAAGCACCATGGCCGGCAGCGCCGAGGCCATGAACAGCGTCGCCGGCAGCGCCATCGCCTTCACCGAGCAGACGGCCGCCACCACCTACGACAGCGCCGGCCACAAGCTGTCGGAAAGCGCCTCGATGAGCCACAACGGCGGTTCCGCCATCATGGTCGCCTACGCCACCCATACCCTGGGCGGCCTGACGGCCGGCGTCGGCGAGGGCATCGCCGGCATGATGACCGGCGTGGGCAATGGTGCCGGCGCCGCCATGGCCAACCTGGGCGCCCATGTCCCCGACATGCTGCCCGGCCTCGCCACCTCCCTGGGCGGCACCATCTCCGCCAGCCTGGGTACCGCCGGCATGCTGGCGAATTCCTCCCTCTAAGCAGTAACGGGTGGAAGGGAGGCCCGGCCGATGGTCGGGCCTTTTCCAGTTTCTACAACGGGCTGCGCGGTGAACCCGCCTGTGCCGCCAGCGGCACGAGTCGGGCATCGGCATCCTCTAGCGTCTGGATGCACACATACCATGCTGACCAGCTTACTGAACACGGTAGGCAGCCTGCTCGGCGCGGTCGTCGACCTCGTGGGCGGCTTGCTTGGCAGTCTGACCGGGGCGATCGCCCCTGCTCCTGCCATCACGACCACACTGGTCACCGATGCCCCCAGTGCGAACGACACGGATCCGGCGGCGACTCCCTCGCCGGTGCAGACGGCCATCGACGGCATCTCCAACGAGTCCAGCAGTCTGCTCGACTCGGCCATCGACGGCACCGACCAACTGATCGAAACCGGCATTGTGGACAGCGCCCATGCCCTCGGCGAACTGGCACAGGACCTGGCGGGGTACACCATCACCACGACCACCACCAGCTATTACCCCGACGGCACGCTGGCAAGCGTGGTGGAAGAGGTTTCCCATGCCCCCGGCGCGATGGTCATGATGCACTATGTCAGTGAGGTACTGGCGCCGCAGGTCAACGGCATCGGCGCCGGCGTCGAGCAGTTCATGCAGCAGACCGGCGCCGGCATCGAGCAGGCACTGGGCAACATCACAGCCTACGACCTGAGTTATTCGACCTACTTCGGCACCAGCCTCCTCGTCATCGACCGGATATGAGTGGCGGCACCGTACAGATTTGTACCGCAACATTGAACGAATTCCGAGGCAACCATGGCACTTACCAACACGATCTCCAACCTGACCGGCAATGTCCTATCCGTCATTGGACAAGGCCAACAGACTGCACTGTGGCAGCTATCCAGCCAGGCTCAGCTCACCAGCACGCAGGCGGCCCAGGTGGCCAGCGGCCGGGTCGACGCCGCCATCCGCAACATGACTGCCATGCAGTCATGGGACATCGGGGATGACCTGGCGGACGGCGCCAACATCGCCCTGTCCGGCCTGCTCGGCAGCACCGCCAGCCTGGGCGAGCTGATGAGCGTCGGCATCACCATGAGCGTGACCGACACCCAGGTCACCGCCAACGGCGATGGCACCGTGACCGTGACCACGACCACCACCCATGCCCCAGGCGTCGACCGGGTGCTCGAGCGCCTGCCCGACTACAGCGCCGCACCCGCCGGTGACACCGGCGCCTGGCTGGCCGCGCTACTCGACCAGAGCGGTGCGGACGTGGCCGAAAACATGGCGGCCTATTCCGCCAGTCTGCCGCAACAGATCCCCGACTTCGTCCAGGCCGGCGCCGCCAGCCCCGCCCTGGGCGCCTCGCTGGTGGTGAGTCTGCCGCCCTCCTACTGAACCAGACCGCGCTTTGCCTCACTACATAGCACCGCCGGCGGAAGCCGGCGGCCAGCGGCCGTTGCGCGGACGGCACGCCTCGCCGACGCGGTCTTCGCGGCGCCTGGCGACGGTGGCGTGCGCCCTCCTGCTGTGCGCCAGCCAGGCATCCCCCGCCCCGCCCGGCCGCCCTCCTTTCACGCATACCGCCACCCCACCGCAGGCCAGCCCACCGCTCAGGCTGAAAATGGCGATGTCCTGCGCGGGTATCGACCTGGCATCCGGGCCGATCGATCCGTCGGATCCAGCATTCGGCCCGACCAGGCGGCGCCCGCTATCCCTGCACGAGGCCCTGGAGCGCACCCTGGTGGATTCACCAGCCATGCTGCGCGGCAGTGCCACCGTCGACAAGGCGAAGGCCGAACTGCTGGGGGCGGGGGGGGCCTTCCTGCCCCGGGTCGACCTGACGGCCCAGCTGGCGCGCTATGGCAACCAGGGCAAGCAGGCCACCCTAGTCGGCAACAGCGTGGTCGAATCGGAAACCGCCTTCTACGGCAGCTATGCGGCGC
>JAQVJE010000173.1 GCA_028695325.1 Gallionellaceae bacterium | reverse complement strand
GCCAGGACGACCAGCAAGAAACCCAAATGAACCGCCCCCTGACGCCCCAGCCGACAGGCCGCCCTGCGCGGCTTTACCGCGGAGAACGCCATGAGCACCCGTAGCATCGAATCCCCCCTGCCCGGCGAGCGGGTCCTCGCCCTCTCCCCGGAAACCGCGGCCGAGGCGGCCCAGGCCTGGCTGCGCCGGCCCAACCTGTTCCCCGGCCGCGCCCTCGACGCCGCCACCCTGGGGCAGCGCCAGGCCTGGCAGGCCGGCCACCTGGCCGCGCGCGGCCAGGACTGGGTGGCAGGGGTGGTGCACGGCCTCCAGGTCGGCTACACCCAGGACGTGCCGGACGGCGACCTCCATGCGACCCGGCTGACCGTCGAGAAGGGCCGCGGCCTGGCGGTGAGCGGCGAGGACGCCGTCCTCAGCCGGGACCTGGAGTGCCGGCTGGCCGATCTGCCGGTGGTGGCGCCGCCCGAGTTCTTCCTGAACGGCGACGGCATGGGTCCGGCCGACAGCCCGGAGCAGGCCGGCAGCGTGCGGCCGCGCAAGGTGGGCGCCCGCCTGGGCGCGCCCGAATGCGACCGGCCCAGCCTGCCGCGCATCGGCATCCTGGTCCTGCGCCCGGCCATGCTGGAGGTGGCCGACATCGACGCCATGAACCCCTGCGAGCGCTGCACCCGCGGCAACGAAGACATCGACGCCGCGGCCGCCTACGAGGACTGGCGCAGCCGCGACGCCGTCGAGCTGGTCTGGTACCCCTGGCCGAACGAATGGATCGCCTTGCCCGCGCTGCCCGCCACCGAGCTGCGCAACGCCGTGGCCTGGGCGGTGTTCGGCGCCGAGGCGGAACTCGCCGCCGGCGCCGTCCTGCCCTGGGAGGAATGGGGGGTGCCGCTCGCCATGCTGGCCCTCGACGATCTCGGCCGCCCACTCTGGCTCGACCGCGCCAGCGTGGCGCGCCTGGGCGGCCGCGCCCGCGACGCCCGCCTGCGCCGGGCCGGCGATGCCCTGGTGGCGGACAGCCGGCTGGCCTCCCTATGGCAGGCCCGCATCGAGCAACTGGCCGAGCAGATCGCCGCCGCCGGCGAGCCGGCGCCGCCGGCCGGCGACCTGGCCGACGCCTTCACCACCTGCATCCCGCCGGTGGGCCTGCTGCCCCGCAACGCCTACGACCCGGACCAGCACCGCAGCGACTTCTTCCCGCCCACCTTCGACCTCGACGCCGTCCCCATCCCCCTGGAACAGCTCGACCTCGCCCTGCGCCAGAGCGCCGGCCTGGCCCCCCTCGACCCGGCCCGGCCGGAATCGGCCCGCATCCTGGTGCCGGTGCCGATGCAGTCCTGGGAACCGCGCCTCCTGCACAAGGAGATCGTCGATGCCGAGTTCCAGCAGACCCTGAACCGCTTCCTGCTCGACCGGGCCCGCCACCTGGGCGCCCGCCAGGGCCTGCGCAACCGCGCCGCCCTGCTGGCCCACGCCCTGGACGGCCAGGCCCACGCCATCGAGGACTGGCGCGACGACAGCCTGGCCCTGGAGTCGGAAAGCCTGTCGCCCTGGGGTGCGCCGCCCCCCGGCGGCGGCCACCGCAGCGCCCTGATGGGCGGCGTGCACCAGCACTTCTTCGACGGTGCCAAGGAACCCTTCGTGGTCAACGAGGGCGAGAGCCTGTTCGCCTGGGTCTACCTGGACCCGGACCATCCGCCGCGCACCCTGATGCTGCAGTGGCACAACGGCGGCAGCTGGGAGCACCGGGCCTACTGGGGCGAGGACCTGATCCCGTTCGGCGGCACCAAGGAAGGCCCGGCCCACCACCGGGTGGGCGACCTGCCGACGCCGGGCGCCTGGACCCAGCTCAAGGTGCCGGCCAGCGCGCTGGGCCTGGTGCAGGGCGCCGACGGCAGCCCAACCAGCCTGGACGGCATGGCCTTCATCCTGTATGACGGCCGCGCCGCCTACGGCCTGGCCGGCGCCCGCGACGCCCACCAGTGGCGCAAGTGGTTCTGCAACTTCCTGCCCCTGGGCGCCCGCGTGCAGGGCAACGAGGCCTGGGACCTGCTCACCGCCAACGACCTCTGGATCCCCTTCGAGGCCCACGACGGCGTGGTGCCCAGCCTGCCCGAGCTGGCCAGCGCGATACCCGACGACATCTTCAATCCCGGCGGCCAGCAGCCGGCCGCCCTGGCCGTCCCGTCGAGCGGCCACAACATCACCTACCTGCCCCAGCGGGGCTGGCGCGGCCACATGCTCCGCTATGAGAACCTGACCGATCCTGCCCTGGACTACGCCAAGGGCGTGCAGTCGGGCAGCTACGACCGCCTGCGGGTGTGGGCCTACCTGGACGAACTGACCCCGCCGCGGTCCCTCTGGGCCTGCGTGGTGAGCTACGGCCTGGACGCCACCAACAAGCCGCGCGGCGTCGACTACAGCGTGATGTTCTGGGGCGAGAAGCGCATCCAGGAGCTCAACGCCATCTCGCCCGTCTTCAAGATCTTCGAGCCCCAGACCCGGCGGGCCGGCACCCTGCCCCAGTCGGGCAGCTGGACCCGGCTGGAGCTGACCCTGCCGAGCGGTGCCAAGGCCGAGGCCGCCACCAAGATGCATGTCGCCATGGTGCTGTTCCTGGCCTTCGACGGCACCCTGGCGTTCAGCGACATGGCCAAGGTGCACGGCGTGGTCAACTCGGAGAACGGCCAGACCAGCGAGACCAGCGCGGACGTCTGGCCCCTCCCGGCCTCGAAGGGCACGCCGCTGCCCGCCTTCACCCCCTACCTGAACGCCAACCTGAGCCTGCGCAGCGACCTCGGCGTGCTGACCCCGACGCCCTCCTCCCGCATCGGCACCGTGCGGGCCTACACCGAGCTGATGCGCGAGCCGCTGTTCACCCGCCTGTCCGGCCACGAGCAATCGCAGATCCTGCTGCGCGGCCTGTCCGGCTTCGCCGACTACCTGCGCACCCGCATCGACCGGGCCGACGACATCACCGACTTCGGCTTCGCCCACATGCAGGTGGACATGCACCGGCTGCGCCAGATGATGATGAGCACCAGCGACGCCTCCCGCCTGGCGGTATCACCGGCCCTGGCGGCGATCGCCAAGTCGGACAGCGCGCTCACGGTACAGGGCCAGATCAAGGACTACCTGGCGACCCTGAAGGTCACCCGCCAGGCCAACGTGGCGGGGGTGTCCAGCACCGCCTTCGCCGCGATGGCCGCCGCCCCGGCGGCAGCCGCACCGGCCACCGCCGGCGTGCGCTACAGCACCGTCAGCATGCAGGCCGCCACCCGCGCCAGGCTGATCCGCCCACCCCGCGCCCCCCTCGACATCGTCTACGCGGCGCCGGTGCTGGGCCTCTCGGAGATCCGCACCACGGCCATCGCCGACCGCCTGAAGGCGCCCCCTTCCACCGAGGCGCGCGACTACGCCCTGGCCAACCGGCACCGTACCGTGGCCGCCCTGCTCAAGCTGCTCGACGCCTTCCTGGCGGAGGACAGCGGCGAGGTGCCGGCCCTGCTGGCCGACTTCGCCATCCCGCTGCTGCCCGACATCGACTTCGACAAGAACGGCGCCGCGCCCAAGCGCAGCCTGACCGACTTCCGCGCCGATCCCGCTCTGCTCGACGCCCTGCTGAGCCCGGCGCTGCTGAACAGCGCCTTCGACGAGGCCGCCCTGTTCACCCAGACGGTCAGCCTGTCCGACAGCACGGTCGCCATGCTGCGCCAGCTGGAGGGCCGCCTGGCCCTCTACCGCGACGCCCTCGACCGCTGCGAGGGGGCACTGGCCGACCTACTGGCCGCCATCGACTTCACCCGCCAGCGCCAGGCCGGGGTGGCCGACGACCTCGCCGAGGCGCGCCACGACGTCGGTATCGCCCGCGCCCTGCTGGCCGAGGAGACCGAACGCATCGCCGCCATCAACGCCCGCCGCGCCAGGGTGCTGGCCGAGGAGGTCAAGTTCCTCGCCTACGTGCGCCCGCGCGAGCTGGACAACCTGCTCGCCACGCCCACCCACGCGATCGACCCCGGCCTCCTGGAGGCGCCGGTGCCGGCCTGCCTGAAGGCCCGCGCGGACACCCCGGAAGAGGTCCTCGACATGCTGCGCGTGGTGCGCGAGGCGCCGGCCAGCTGGTTCGTCCGGCTGCCCGCGCTGATCGGCCGCCTGGACAAGGTGGACCATCTGCGGCGCCTGCTCGGCACCAGCGCGGCGCGCGCCACGGCCGGCATCGCCCAGCCCCGCCTGGCCCTGGCCGGTGCGGCGCCCGCCGGCAAGGTGGCCAGCGCCATGCTGCGGGTGGCCAGCCGCCAGGCCGAGACCCTGGCGCCCCGCCTGGCCGCGGCCCGGAGCCTGAACGTCGCCGCCTTCGCCAGCCTGACCTGGCAGGGACTCAAGCGCCAGGCCGAGGACGTGGTGTCGTTCGCCGACCTCGCCGAGGGTGGCCACGGCGCGGTGGCGCGGGAGGCGGCGACCGAGTTGGAAAACATCACCAGGGTGGCCACCTGCCTATTCGCCGAGTTCTCCGCCGTGCTGCCGTCCATCCGGCTCGACTGGGCCGAGACCCTGTCGGAGTTCGACGCCGCGCCCAGCCTGCGCAACCTGGCCAGCCTGCCGCGCTGGAGCGAGATCGGCTACATCGACCGGC
>JAQVJE010000172.1 GCA_028695325.1 Gallionellaceae bacterium | reverse complement strand
AAGGGCTCATGGCCTTCTTCCTGGAGTCCACCCTGATCGGCCTGTTCTTCTTCGGCTGGGACAAGCTATCCAAGGGCAAGCACCTCATGGTGACCACCCTGACCGCGGTGGCCTCCAACCTGTCGGCACTGTGGATATTGGTCGCCAACGGCTGGATGCAGGACCCGGTGGGGGCGGAGTTCTCCTACACCACCATGCGCATGGAACTGACCTCGTTCTGGGACGTGCTGTTCAACCCCACGGCACAGTCGAAGTTCGTCCACACCGTGTCGGCCGGCTACGTCACCGGCTCCCTGTTCGTACTCGGCATCTCGGCCTGGTACCTGTTGAAGGGCCGCGACGTGGAGTTCGCCAAGCGCTCCTTCCGCATCGCCGCTGCCTTCGGATTCGCCTCCGCCCTGTCGGTGATCGTCCTCGGCGACGAGTCGGGTTACGCCATGACCGAGTCGCAGAAATCCAAGCTGGCCGCCATCGAGGCCATGTGGGAGACCGAGCCCGCGCCGGCCGCCTTCAACCTGGTGGCCTGGCCGGACGACGCAAAGCAGGAGAATGCCTGGCAGGTGGAGATCCCCTACGCCCTGGGCCTGATCGCCACCCGCTCCACCAGCGGGGAGATCCCCGGCATCAAGGCGATCCGTGCCCAGAACCGGGAACGCATCGAGTCCGGCATCCTGGCCGTGAAGGCCCTGGAGCGCCTGCGCAAGGCAAAGGACGACGCCGACGCCAGGCTGGTGTTCGAGGCCCACAAGCAGGACCTCGGCTATGGCCTGCTGCTGAAGAAATACAGCCCGGACGTGGCCCAGGCCACCCCGGCCATGATCGAGCAGGCCGCCCGCGACACCGTGCCCCAGGTGGCGCCGCTGTTCTGGACCTTCCGCATCATGGTGGCCCTGGGCTTTGCCTTCGCCCTGCTGTTCGGCCTGTCGTCCTGGTACTCGATCAAGAACACCTTCGTGGATAAGCGTTGGCTCTTGAAGTGGGCGGTGTGGTTCATCCCCATGCCCTGGATCGCCGCCGAGATGGGCTGGTTCGTCGCCGAGTACGGCCGCCAGCCGTGGAGCATCTTCGGCGTCCTGCCCACCCATCTGTCCACCTCCACCTTGAGCGTCGGCAGCCTGTACGGCTCCATCGCCGGCTTCCTGGGCTTCTACACCCTGCTCCTGGTGGCCGAGCTGTACCTGATGTTCAAGTTCGCCCGCCTGGGGCCGAGTTCGCTGGGCACCGGCAAGTATCACCACGAAACCGCCGCCGCCTGAGACTAGGAGATAGCAAATGCTGGATTACGAAACCCTGAAGATCATCTGGTGGCTGCTGGTCGGCGTCCTGCTGCTCGGCTTCGCGGTCATGGACGGCCACGACATGGGCGTGGGCACCCTGCTGCCCTTCGTCGGCAAGACCGACCTCGAGCGCCGCGTCGTCATCAACACCGTCGGCCCCCACTGGGACGGCAACCAGGTCTGGTTCATCACCGGCGGCGGCGCCATCTTCGCCGCCTGGCCCCTGGTCTACGCCACCGCCTTCTCCGGCTTCTACTGGGCCATGCTGGCGGTGCTGTGGGCGCTGTTCTTCCGTCCGGTCGGCTTCGACTACCGCTCCAAGATCGCCAATCCCCTCTGGCGCAAGACCTGGGACTGGGGCCTGTTCGTGGGCGGCTTCGTGCCCCCGGTGATCTTCGGCGTGGCCTTCGGCAACCTGCTCCAGGGCGTGCCGTTCCACTTCGACGACAACCTGGTGCCCTACTACACGGGAACCTTCTGGGCCCTGCTCAACCCCTTCGCGCTGCTCGCCGGCCTGGTCAGCTCGGCCATGATCACCTTCCACGGCGCCAACTACCTGATGCACCGCACCGAGGGCCTGGTGTTCGAGCGCACCCGGCGCTGGGCCATCGCCGCCGGCATGGCCATGGTGGCCCTGTTCCTGCTGGCCGGCCTGTTCGTCGGCGGCCTGCCCGGCTACGTCATCACCTCCGCCGTGGATGGCGCCGCCCTGCCCGACCCGCTGGCCAAGACCGTGGCGGTGGCGACCGGCGCCTGGCTGAACAACTTCCGGGCCATGCCGGCCCTGTGGCTGCTGCCCAGCCTGGGCGTGCTGGGCGGCCTGGTCGGTGTCGGCCTGGCCTTCCTGCGCAAGCCTCTGGCCGGCTTCGTCGCCTCCGGCCTCGCCATGGCCGGCATCATCGGCACCGCCGGTGTGGCCCTGTTCCCCTTCGTCATGCCGTCCTCCAGCGACCCCAATTCCAGCCTGACGGTGTGGGACAGCGTGTCCAGCCACCTGACCCTGGGCCTGATGTTCTGGGCCACGCTGATCTTCATGCCCCTGATCATCTTCTACACCTCCTGGGCCTACAAGGTGATGGCCGGCAAGGTCACCGCCCAGTACGTCGAGGCCCACGACAAGTCCGCCTACTGAGAAAGGAAACCGCCATGTGGTACTTCACCTGGATATTGGGCACCAGCCTGGCCCTGCTGCTGGCCATCGGCAACGCGATGCTGTGCGAGGCCCGTGAATGCCGTCAGGCATCGGAGGAGGCTAATGCCGGCGGAGCCGGCGTTAAGCCGCGTAGCGGCGGCCGGAGCCAATGCGGCCTGAACAACCCCGAGGAGGACTGAGATGAAGATCGCCGTCACCAGCCAGAACCGCAAGACCGTCACCGGCCACGCCGGCAAGTGCCGCCGGTTCTGGATCTACGAGGTAAAGGACTGCGAGGTGAAGGACCGGCAACTGCTGGAACTGGCCATCGAGGAGACCTTCCACGAGCGCCACGGCGGCGGCGCCCATCCCCTCGACGGCATCAACGTGCTGATCACCGGCGGCATGGGCGACGGCCTGCAGCGGCGCCTGAAGCAGCGCGGCATCCTGGCCGTCGCCACCGGCGAGACCGACCCCGAGCGGGCAATCGCTGACTGGCTCAACGGCACCCTGAAGGAACTGCCGCCGGGTTGCCATGACCACCACCATCACTGAACCGTAAAAAGGATAAGACCCAATGAAACAGACCCTGCTGCAAGAAAAGTACCCCGTGTTCGTCGCCGAGATCGGCAAGGACGAGACCGCCTGCAAGAGCGTGGACGACGTGGTCGCCTACCTGAAGGACCGGATCGCCGAGAAGGAGAAGGTCAAGTTCATCGGCGTGTTCGACCACTACGCCCATACCCAGGGCATCGGCGGCGAGATCAACCCAGACATCCGGGCCGCCGTGGACGTCATCTTCTGCTTCGGCTTCGCCCTGCCCAACCCGCAGGTGCTGGCGGTGCGGCCGCGCTCCATCGGCGTCGCCGACCTGGGCGACAAGTTCGTGGTGAGCTTCCTGGAGGCCCCCATGAAGCCCGCCAACGAGGCCATGGAGGCCTGGGTGAAGGGCCTGCGCGCATGAAGCGGGCGCTGCTCGCCCTGGCCTGGTCGGCCCTGCTTGGCGCCGCCGCGCTGGCGGCCGACCTGCGGGTCGCGGTCGGGCCGGTGCGCGGCGCCGAGGGCCAGGTGAAGCGGATGCTGTTCGACCGCGCCGAGGGCTTCCGCAAGGAAGACCAGGCGCGCGCGGTGCTGGCCCTGCCGGCGTCCGCCGGCCAGCTCGAGGCCGTGTTCCGCGACCTGCCGCCCGGCCAGTACGCCGTCCTCGCCTATCACGACGAAAACGGCAACGGCAAGCTGGACCTGCGCCTGGGCATGACCCAGGACTACGGCATGATCCAGCCGGGCGACAAGGTCATCGTGCCGCCGCCCCAGGACGTGAACGCCGCCGAGGTGCGCCTGAGCGAAGGCCACGAATGCGTCGACTGGTACTTCTGCAAGAAGTCCCTCTGAACCGATTCCCGAACCCGCGCCCACCCGTTCCGGGTGGGCATTCCACCTTGGAGAAGCCATGAAGATATCCCTGTTCAGCCTGCTGGCCGCCGCCATCCTCCTCGCTCCCGTGACCGGCATGGCCGCCGGGCCGGCCCCCGCCGACCCGCGTGCCATCGTGGTGGAGGACGCCAGCCAGGCCGACTTCGCCGCCACCCTGGCAGCCCTCAAGGAGCAGTTCAACGCCGACGGCTGGAACCTCGTCGCCGAGATCGACCTGGGCAGCCGCCTGGCCAGGAAGGGCGTCAATGTGCCCGGCGGCCTGGTGATCCTGGAGATGACCAGCGGCAGGAACGCCGTGCCCCTGCTCAAGGCCGACGACACCCGCTACGTCTCCGCCCTGATGCCGTGCAGCGTCTCGGTCTACGGCATGGGCGACGGCCGGGTCATGGTCTCGCGCATGAACGCCAGGATGATGGCCGGCATGCTGGAGCCGCGCGTCGGCATGGTGATGGCCAAGTCCGCCGGCCTGCTGGACGAGAGCATCGCCCGCGCCCTGGCCAAGACCGGCCGCTGAGGCAGGCATGGGCCAGGCGCTCCTGTTCGGTCTCCTCGGCAGCGCCGGCGCCATGATCGGCGCCGCGCTGCTGCTGGCCTTCCCGGACGCCATGCGCCGGCGCCTGCTGCCCTGCCTGCTCGCCTACGCCACCGGCACCCTGCTCGGGGCTGCCTTCCTGGGCATGCTGCCCAAGGCCCTGGAAAAGGCCGTCCCGGTCGCCGTCACCGGCACCGTGCTGGCCGGCATCGTGGCCTTCTTCATCCTGGAGAAGCTGATCCTCTGGCGCCACTGCCACG
>JAQVJE010000171.1 GCA_028695325.1 Gallionellaceae bacterium | reverse complement strand
GTGATGCCGTGCTCCATGCCCTGATGGATGGCCAGATTGATGACAGCCGCACGGCTGAGGCTGAGGCGTTCGGCCAGTTCATCCACCCGTTCCAGCAGCGGCTGGGCAATCGTCAGCGTGATCTGGAGCTTCTTCCCCTTCCTGACGTACTTGGGTTGCCGGGGCTGCGGCACGTCGGCCGCAGCGTCAGGGGCTGCCGCGATAAAGTCATCAGCGGTCGGCTTCTTGGTCGGTTTAGTAATCGCCATTGCTGCTTTCCTCAAATCAAAACAACTTAATTTTAATATTAAAACAGAGCCGAAACAAGCGCCTTTAGCTCGTCGCTTGCTTTGCTGTCTTGCGGCTTGAGTTCGAGGACAGACAGGCCAGCGCCTGCCGCATTGGCGAACGCCTTGCGGCGGCGTAGCGGGGCGGGCAGGTATTCAAACTGCGGCACATCGGCCACGGCGGCGGCGGCCTCGGTGTTGTCGGTGGAGTGCTCGCCGGGATCGGCGCAATTGAGCACGGCAAAGCAGCGCAGACCGTCGCGCACGCTCCGGGCCTCATCAACCAGCGCCGCTATATCGTTGAGCGCCCACACGTCATAGCTGCGCGGCTGGAACGGCACCAGCAGCACGTCAGACAGGACGAGGGCCGCCCGCAGCGCGGTCGAGTCACGGCCGCCCGCGTCGATGATGATGTCGTCGAACTTGGCCGCCTGCTGCTGCACCTGCGCCCGCAGGGTCGGCCCGTCCGGGTAAGTCGCGCACGCGATGCCCGGCGCGTGGCCCGCCTCAGACCGGATGCTGATTGCCGTCTGCGCGGTGCCCTGCCGGTCGCCGTCGATCAGCCACACGTCACGCCCGGCCAGTGCTCGGGCGATTGCCAGATTCACGGCGATGGTCGTTTTCCCCACGCCGCCCTTTGTATTGCCCACCGTGACAATCATCTGTTTTCACCTTCTTTAATATTAAAACAGGTTCGATTTTATCCGGTTTGGGTCGCATGTCAAGTATGCCGGATGAAGGAAAAAGGGGCGCAGAATCGCAGCTTTCAGCCTTCCATGAAGGCCGTCAGCCTCGCGGACAGGGCGGGGAGGTCGCGCAGCTCACACTCCCAAACGGTCAGCACCGACCAGCCAAGCCGGGCCAGTTCGACCTGGTGCGCGGCATCCCGTCTGCGGTTGCGCTTGATCTTCGGCAGCCAGTAATCCCGGTTCGATTTCGGCTCACGGCGGCCCACCTTGCAGTCGTGCCCATGCCAGAAGCAGCCATGAATCAGGATGGCTTTCCGCCTGCCGACGAAGGCGACATCGGGCCGCCCCGGCAAGTCCTTGCGGTGCAGCCGGTAGCCGGTGAAACCAAGCGCCCGCAGCAGCCCGCGCACGGCCAGCTCGGGGCCGGTGTTCTTGCCCCGGATGCGGCGCATGTTTTCACTTCGGCTTATTCCTTTTGAATTCATGTCTCGGCCGGAAATGTCCAATGTGGTAATTTGCGGGGCTATGGCAAGAAAACCAAAAGACCTCACGCCAAGATTCGGAATCGGGGAGTGGTACGGGTACAACCTGACCCAGCTCTCGGGCGAAGAGCGGCAGCAGCTCGCCGCTGAAACCTTGAAGCCGAAGAAAGAGCGGACACCACAACTCTGCCCCTTCCAAGCCCGCAAGCAAGGCGCGGTTTGCTCGAAGGATGGCGGGGTGTGCTCGCTGCGGCTGTATTCGTATGCCCCCCACCCGGAAACGGGCCGGGCGATGGGCGTTCCCGTGGAAGGCAAGCAAGGCGACCTGCGGGCCACCTGTCCCTACCGCTTCCACGAGGAACTGGACGTGTTCAAGTGGGTGGGCGAAACCATCCTCGGCGACCCTGACCCGCTGCTCGTCGGTGAAGTCGGCTTCCTCGAAGCCGGGGCCACCACGGACAACGAAGGCGGCGATGACGTGGGCCGGATCGACATGGTGCTGGTCAGCACCAAGACCCAGCAGGGCGCACCGATGGCATGGGCGGCGCTTGAGATTCAGGCCGTCTATTTCTCGGGCAACGCCATGAAGGGCGAATTCGAGGCGTTCAACGACGCAGCGGTGGATTGGGTGGTGTTCCCGGCAGGCCGCCGCCGCCCGGACTACCGCAGCAGCGGGCCGAAGCGGCTGATGCCTCAACTCCAGATCAAGGTGCCGACGCTCCGGCGCTGGGGCAAGAAGATGGCCGTGGTCGTGGATCGCGCCTTCTTCGATTCCATTGGCGAAATGGACAACGTGCCCGACATCTCGAATGCCGACATCGCGTGGTTCATCGTCCGGTTCGAGGAAGTGGAAGGCCAGAACCGCACCCGCATCGTGCGCGATGAAGTCCGCTACACGACGCTGGAGCGTTCGGTCGAAGGGCTGACGGGCGGCAAGCCCGTGCCGCTGCCGACCTTTGAGGGCCGTATCAACGAAAAGCTGTTCCTGCCGATGACCCAAGGGGCCGTGGCGGGCTTGCTCACCTTCGATGACGCGGAGCCGCCCGCCGCCGATGAAGGCGAGGGCGGCGAGGCGTAATCAAGCCACTTGCGCGGCGCGGGCCTTCGTCCGCGCTGCCTTGACGGGCTTCTCTGCGGCGGCTTCGGCCTGCTGCGCTTCCAGATGGGACTGGAGCTGAACCGCGATGGCCTTTGCCATCAGCACCGGCACGGCGTTGCCGACCTGCTCATACTGCGACACACGGGAGCCGACAAACTTGTACGTGTCCGGGAACGACTGGAAGCGGGCCGCCTCGCGGACAGTCAGCGTCCGGTCTTGATCCGGCAGGAACACGGTTCCCCAATGCGGGTCGCACTTGGTCAGCATCGTTCCTGACAGCCCATCATTGCGCAGACGGCCGTAGCGTTTGGTGTGGTCGGTCTTGCGGGCACGCTGCATCCCCTTGGGCAGCAGCTCATGCGGGATGTCGCGCCACGATCCGCCCGGCTTCACATGCTTCATGCGCTCGGCGTTCTGCTTCGAGAGCTTGGCGGCATAGTGGTTGTAGGTCACTTCCGCCCCGTTGCGCATCATCTGCGCATAGGGACTGTGGGGATCGGTCGTGTAGCCGATCACCTCGGCCCCTTCGCCCATTTCGAGGCGCGGCAGGTCGCCGATAGCCTCGCCAACGGTCACGCACGGCAGCAGGCGTTCGCGGTCAGCGTCGGTAAGCTGGAAGGTCATCGTGCCGCCGCCCCGGAAGTTGGCCCGACCGGATGCGTAATGCGTCGGCTCCGGGTGCGGCACCTCAGCGAAGCGCGAACCCAACAGGATCAGACGCCACCGCTCCTGCGGCACGCCGTAGTGGGCCGCAAACAGAATCTTGGCCGTGACGTGGTAGCCAAGCCCGGTGAAGATTTTGACGATCTGGCGGAATACCTTGCCGTCACCCAGCGACATCAGGCCCGGCACGTTCTCAAACAAGAAAGTCTTTGGCAAAAATTCTTCAAGGAACCGCTCGTAATGCTTGAACAGCTTGTTGCGCGGATCATTCAAAAAGCGTTCCGGTGCATTGATAGAAAAGCCTTGGCATGGCGGGCCACCAACCAGCACATCCAGTTCACCCGGCTCCAAGCCCAGCTTGGCCCGGATTTCGGCAGGGTCAACCTCCTCGATCGGGCGGCAGTCGGCGATGGCTTCAGGGTGATTGAGCTTGAATGTCTCGATGGCCTCGGGCATCACGTCGTTGCCGTACAGGCTTACATAGCCCGCCTGTCGGAAGCCCTCGGTGATTCCGCCCGCGCCACAGAACAGGTCGATGGTGCGAAGGGGGGCACCTTTTTTTGCCTTGCCGGTGGCCCGCTTCACAGCGGCCGGCTTCTTCGTCTTGGGGGCCGTGCCGCCCATGCCAGCGTCTGCGTAAGTCGCGCTGCGTGCCTCGATTGTCATACCATGCTCACTAGCCATGACTCTACTCCTTGCAGTAGGGTTGTTGGTCAGGCGTCGCCGGGGCCGCAATCCCCGGCAGCGCCGCTTTCTTCTTCACTGCGGCGGTCATCGCCACAGCCTCTCAAACCGCGCCGGATTCGCCGCCGTGTATTGCACGGTGTGCTGGATGTTCCGGTGCCCCAAGTAGTCCTGAATCAGCCGAGTGTCGGCCCCTTGGTTCGCCAGCTCGTAGCCGCAGGCGTGCCGCAGCATGTGCGGGTGGGCAGCCAGCGGCAGGCCCGCTTTCTCGCCATAGCGGCGGATCGCATCCCATGCCGTGCGCCGGTTCAGCGGGTTGCGACGCTCGGACACGAAAAAGGCGTCGCAGTCGTCCGGCTTCATGCGCCCGCGCTCGGCCAGCCATGCCTTGATGGCCCGCAGCTCGTCGGTGCGCAGCGGGTGGGTGGTGGATAGCCCCTTTTTCAGCCGGGACACATGCAGCACCCGGCTTTCGACATCGACCTGGGAGAGCTGCATTCCGCACGCCTCGGACACCCGCAGGCCATGCCGGAACATCAGCAGCAGCAAGCAGCGGTCGCGGGCCTCGTGGCGGCTTCCCTTGGTGGCAGCAATCAGGCGCTCGACTTCGTTCTGCGTCAGGTGTTTCCGTTCGGTCATCGTTTTGTCCAATGTTGGGGGCAAAACAAGCGGCGCAAACCCGCGCCGTATATGGGAAGCATATCACCGAATTGGACAAAAGGATTCATTTTGTCCTATCACCGGAACTGCGATGAAACAC
>JAQVJE010000170.1 GCA_028695325.1 Gallionellaceae bacterium | reverse complement strand
CGGGGTCGTGCATGACGGTATTCCGGACGGGTGGGAAAATTGCTGTTTACCACGTCCGGCGCCGTCCTGCATTGACCCTCAGGCCGCCTTCGCCATCTTTTCGGCAGCCTTGCGCTCGAACCACTTCGCCGCCTCCTCGTCCCAGCCATCCATGCGGACGTAGGGGTTGGTGCGCGGGTGCAGGATCATGTTGGGGTCGACCTCCAGGCCGATGCCCTCGAGGAAGTTGACCAGGCCGATGCGCTCGACCATCTCGCCGGTGCGCTCGTGCTCCAGGGCGTTCTCGGCGAAGAAGTCCAACACGTTGCGGGCCAGGTCGTTGAGCCGCTCGAAGTCGTCGTCGGACTCCAGCTTCATGAACGGGATGATCACCGTGCCCATGGTGGCGCCGATCTTCAGCACGCTCTTGCCGCCGATCAGTACCGTAACGCCCTTGTCCCGACCAGGCAGCAGGGCGCCGGGCATGACGTTGAGGCAGTGCATGCAGCGCACGCAATTGTGGTTGTCGATCGCCATCTCGGTGTCCGCGGCGACCCGCAGGACCGACTCGTGCGGTGCGGCCGGCCGGCCGGCGTCGCGCAGGGTGATCGCCTTGGTCGGGCAGTTGTTGACCACCATGTTGACCAGGTCGGTCATGGAATGGTCGGCCATCCACTCGTCGGCGATGGCCTGGTCGGTGCGGATGTTGTCGCGCCAGGTGCCGATGGTGGCCATATCGGAACGCTGGATGGAGTTCACACAGTCGTTCGGGCAGCCGGAAAACTTGAACTTGAACTTGTACGGCAGCGAGGGCCTATGCATGTCGTCGATGTTGCGGTTGATCACCGTGCGCAGGGCGCGCGCCTCGTCGTAGCAGGACATCTCGCAACGGGCGGCGCCGACACAGGACATCGAGGTGCGCAGGGCGGGGCCGGCGCCGCCGAGATCGAAGCCGAGGGCGTTGAGATTGTCGAAGGCCTTCTGCACGTTGTCGCTGCTGACACCCTGGAACATGATGTCGCCCGACTGGCCGTGGAAGGCGATCAGCCCGGAGCCGCCGGCGTCCAGCCAGGCGTCGCACAGCTTGCGCAGCAGGTCCGAGGTGTAGTGCATGCCGGCCGGCGGCTGCACGCGCAGGGTGTGGAACTCGGCGGCGTCGGGGAAGCGCGGCTTGCCGTCCTTGTCCTTCAGCTCGGTGAAGCGCGGGATGATGCCGCCGCCGTAGCCTATCACGCCGACCGTGCCGCCCTTCCAGTAGCCTGTGCGGGTCTCGTAGGAGGTCTCCAACTGGCCGAGCATGTCGGCCACCATCTTGTTGTCCCCGGCCAGGCGCTTCAGCCCGGTGACGAAGGAAGGCCAGGGGCCGGACTCCAGCTGGTCCAGCATGGGGGTATCGGGAAGCTTGTTCATGGCGAACTCCTCCTTGCTCGATCGAGCCTTTAATATAGTAATTCGCTCAAGTATTTCCAGGTCGGCACAGGCCGGGCTCAATCGGCCAGGATGGCGTGGACGTCATAGGGCAGCGGCTCGGCCGGGTAGCCGCCCTGTTCGGCGATGGCACGGCGCAGGTTGGCCAGGCGTTCCCCGCTCGCCGGATGGCTGGACAGGAAGGCCGGGACCTGGCCGCCCTGCCCGGCCAGCCTGGCGAAGAAAGCGGGCATGCCGTGCGGCGCGATGCCGGCCCGCCGCAGCGCCTTCAGGCCCTCCAGGTCGGCCTGCCGTTCCAGGTCGCGGCCATAGGCCATGCCGCCCAGCTGCGCGGCCATGCCGGACCAGATCCCGCCCGACAGGTCGCCCATGGCCAGGGCCAGGACCGCCCGCCAGCCCAGGCCGTGGATCATGTTCTTGAGGCTGTGGCGCAACTCGACGTGCTGGACCTCGTGCGCCAGCACCCCGGCCACCTCCTCGGCGCTGCCGGCGCTGCGTAGCAGGCCGGTGTAGACCACCACGTAGCCGCCCGGCATGGCGAAGGCGTTGACCTCCGGGCTGTCGGCGACGAACCAGCGGTACTGGTACTTCGAATCCCTGGTCAGGCGCGCGCCGATGGCCAGGACCATGGCCGGGGCGGGGCCGGTCTCGATCAGCCTGAGGGTCGGCCGCATCTGTGCGAAGGCGAGGTCGCCCAGTTGCTGTTCCTGGGCCAGGCTGACCTTGCCGGTGGCCCAGCCGGCCATGCGGTCGGCATTGGCCAGGTAGACGCCCAGCAGGACGAAAGGCAGCAGCATGAAGACGGCGACCAGTGCCATGCCGAGCCCGAAGCGCAGGCCGCGGGCGCGGACGCGCCGGCCATGGTGGTCGATCTGGGCCGCCAGGACGGCAGGCGCGCCGGCCAGCAGGCGCTCGCCGTCGGCGCCGGCCGGCAGCAATATGGCCGCGCTACCGTCCTCGACGGGCCATTCCAGCAACCACTGGCGGCCGTCGAAACCACCGTGCCGGACGCACAACCGCTCGGCCGGCACCACCAGACGCGCATCGACCCGTTCGACCCGCAACGACTGACCGGCGAAGTGCGCCCGTGCCGGCACGCCGCCGGCATCCAGTCCGGGGGCGAACAGATGAACCCTTACCGTTTCCATGCTTTACCTTTTCCGCCGCGGGGTCGAGGCGTCCGACCGATCCGGATAGAATGCCGGGATTCCCCTACCGCGCCGCATCATGAACCACCAAATTCTCGACCTGTTCCGCCGCCGCTTCGCCTGCCACAGCTTCCAGCGCGAACGCACCATCGCCCAGGCCGACCTCGACGTCGTCCTGGAGGCCGGCCGCCTGTCGCCCTCTTCGTTCGGCCTGGAACACTGGAAGTTCCTGGTGGTGAGCAAGGCCACGGACAAGGCCGCCCTGCAGGCCGCCTGCTTCGACCAGCCCCAGGTCGGCGAGGCCGCCGTGGTGGTGGTGATCCTGGCCAAGACCGCCGATCTCCACCCCGACACCGCCTACCTCAAGACCCACCTGGCACGCGAATATCCCGGCGAGGCCCTGGCGCCGGCCTTGGCCAACTACCGCGGCTTCTTCGCCAACACCGACATCCGGGCCTGGAGCGTCAGCCAGTGCCACATCGCCGCCGCCAACATGATGACCGCCGCCACCGCGGTGGGGCTGGATTCCTGTGCCATCGGCGGCTTCCTGGCCGACCGCGTGAAGGCCATCCTGGGCATCGACGGCGACCGCTACGAGATCGCCCTCATCCTGCCGCTGGGCTACTGCGCCGACACCGCCCCGGAGAAGCAGCGCCTGCCGATGGCCGAACTGGTGGAGTATCACTGAAGCGACCAGGCATCTCAACGGCGCCGGTTTCCACCCGTGTGCTGTTTGACGGCCGCCGGGGCGGGTGCTACTTTCGTGCCACCCAACAGGAGACATGGCAGCAGACATGGGACGAGTCCCCCAGCAGTCCTCTGGCAAGGCAGTCGCCGTCAAGGCACCGGCGCTCACCACCCAGCGCAACCTGGCCAAGGCGGGCATGAGCGCCGCCATGGCCGCGCTGATCTGGTCGGCCATGGCGCGCGGCCGCACGGCAATGCACTACCACACCCTCGCCGGCGTGGCACTGCTCGGTTTCACGGTCTGGCATCTGACGCTGTACAAGGCACGCAACAAGACCTACGAATGATGGTCACGGCCCCGGCACTCTCCCAGGCACCGTCCGGCATGGCCGGCCGGCCAGGGATGTGCCCGGCACCTGGCCTGGGCAATCGGCCAACTGCCGATTGCGCTGTTCACCCCATGCCACGCACACGTGTGGCCAGGATGGCAAGTTACGACACCCGCGGGAGGCTGCCATGAGCAACCGCCACATGCGCCGATACGCCTTCCTCGCCCTGTGCGGAGTGCTGCTCGCGGTGCTGGCGCCCACGGTCTCCTACGCCCTCGCCGTCAGCCAGGGCAGCGCGGTCGTCGAGATGTGCACCTCCTTCGGCATCCAGAAGGTCAAGCTGCCGCAGGACGCCGACCAAGGCGGCCAGTCCTCCTCCGGCGACCAGGCGTGCCCGTTCTGCCTCTTCGCCCATGCCACCGCGCCCCTCCCCGGGCCGCAGGCGATGCCGGGTCCGACCGCCCTGATCGCTGCCGGCGTGCCGCCAAGACATGCGGCCGCGACCCGCGACCACAACCTGTCCTGGTTTGCCATCCGCAGCCATGCCCCCCCGACCCTGTCCTGAGCCGAACCCACTCCGCCGCCCTGAGGGCGGCCGGTTCCGTTTCATGCCATCGGGAAAGGACAGCCATCATGAATCAAGCCAAACCGGCCGAATCAAACGGCCACGACAAAGAGGTCGCCTCGTTGCTGCTGGGCGCCGGCTTCGCCCTCGCATCCCTGATCATATTGCCGGCCCTGGCCCAGCGCCTCGGCCTCGGCTCCAGCCTCACCATCGCCTTGCGCGGCGCCCTGATGCGGGCATCGAACCGGGTATGAAGACGCCCCGGCGATGATTTCAGGTCGCAAGCTGACCTGGCTGGTCGCGGCCGTCGGCCTGGCCGCGGCACTCTGGCTCCTGCTGGTGCCGAGGCCGGTCCAAGGGCCCGGCGGTCTGCCGAAAGGGGGCGACTTCACCCTGAAGAGCGCCGACGGGCCGGTCGTCCTGGCCGACCTGCGCGGCAAGGTAGTGCTGATCTACTTCGGCTACCTCAACTGCCCAGACGTCTGCCCGACCTCGGTGGCCGCCGCGG
>JAQVJE010000030.1:2687-20474 GCA_028695325.1 Gallionellaceae bacterium | reverse complement strand
ATCGTCCCTACCGCCGTGGCATGGGGCCCGAGGAGGTGCTCGCCGTGCTGCGCCAGATGCGCGACGAGGGCAAGCTGGATGACCGGGTGATCGCCCTGGTCGAGCAGGACATGGCCGCCTGTTTCGCGGCCGCCCTGCCAACCGACAGCGATGGCCTGCCCTGGGAGGGGACGGCGTAACGCCGCGCCATCAGGCAGATTGGCCAGCTTGGGCCGGGGGCGCCCGGCGGCGCATTCCTTTCTTTGCTTGTGCAAAGAAAGGAATCAAAGAAAGCACACCCCACATCCGTCGAAACCCCGAGATTTCCGGACTCGGCCGAGCGGCGAAAGAACTCGCTTCGCTCAGACACCTTTCGCCGACTTCCCCCGGCCAAGCCCGGAAATCTCGGCTCCGGCTGAGGGGACTGGTCGTTGCGCTATCGGCCAAGTGTTGGGCGAATGTTGCCTATCAGTAATCCGGTAATTGCGATGAGAAAAATAACAAAGGGGGGCAAACAGTGAAGCAGTCCTATGCTGTAGAAATTCTGTTCGGTGTTTCCGCGGTTTTATTTGCATACGCGGTGCCCGGTATGGGCGGAAAAGGGCTTTGGGGTGGCGATGGAGGGATGCTGATAGTGGCGTTCGTCGCGGCCTCGTACTTGGCCCATCTGAGGCGGGATTCATTCCGTCGGGGGAAATGGCAGGCTGCACTGGCAGGGGTGGCGATTTCATTGGCCACAATGGGCTTAAGTCTTTTGCCTGGATTTATGTACCGGGGATATCTGGAACATGGTGTGGTGGGGATTTTTCAAGGGGCTGCCATGACTGGCTTTGCACTCATTGCCGGGACGATAACCCTTGGGGTGTTTCTTGTGCCTGTCGGAGCAATTCTTGGCCTATTCGCGCGCGATTTCTTGGTTGAAGATGAATCGGCAGATGGCGGGATTTGAAAGGCGTCGCATAAGCGACTCATATACTCTTTTCGAACCCCCACGCGGGTGGGGCAGCGGGGAGTGCTTTCTTTGTACAAGCAAAGAAAGTAATGCGCCGCCGGGCGCCCCCGGCCTAAGCGGGTATGCGTAATGTAGCGGTTAAATCAGGCGGCAACGCCAATCCTGCTGTTGCTCCCTCACCCCCACCCCTCTGTGGGCCTGCGGCCCATCCCTCGCTCCGCTCGGGACCGCAACTGCGTTGCGTCCTGCGCGCTGCGGGCTTGTCCCAATGGGCGACGGGAGAAAAGCCCCTTACTGCGTCCCGCCCACCGTCAGCCCGTCGATCCGCAGGGTCGGTTGCCCCACGCCTACCGGCACGCTCTGCCCTTCCTTGCCGCAGGTGCCCACGCCTGGATCGAGTTGCATGTCGTTGCCTATCATCGACACCCGCGTCAGGGCGTCCGGGCCGTTGCCGATCAGGGTGGCGCCCTTGACCGGGTAGGTCAGCTTGCCGTCCTCGATCATCCAGGCCTCGGCGGCGGAGAAGACGAACTTGCCGCTGGTGATGTCCACCTGGCCGCCGCCGAAGTTGGCGGCATAGAGGCCGTTCTTCACCGAGGCGATGATCTCCCGCGGGTCCATGCTGCCGGCCAACATGTAGGTGTTGGTCATGCGCGGCATCGGCAGGTGGGCGAAGGACTCTCGACGGGCGTTGCCGGTCGGCGCCATGCCCATCAGGCGGGCGTTCAGGCTGTCCTGCATGTAGCCCCTGAGGATGCCGTCCTCGATGAGTGTGGTGCACTGGGTCGGGGTGCCCTCGTCATCGATGTTCAAGGAGCCGCGCCGGTCTGGCAGGGTGCCGTCGTCCACCACGGTGACACCTTTGGCGGCGACGCGCTGGCCGATGCGGCCGGAGAAGGCGGAGCTGCCCTTGCGGTTGAAGTCGCCCTCTAGGCCGTGGCCGATGGCCTCGTGTAGCAGGATGCCGGGCCAGCCGGAACCGAGCACCACGGTCATGGTACCGGCAGGGGCGGGTTTGGCATCCAGGTTGGTCAGCGCCTGATGGACGGCCTTCTCGGCGTAGTCCCTGAGTACCGCATCGCTGAAATAGCCGTAGTCGAAGCGGCCGCCGCCGCCGGCGGAGCCCTGTTCGCGACGGCCGTCCTGCTCGACGATGACCTGTAGGGAGACCCGTACCAGGGGACGCACGTCGGCGGCGCGGCGGCCGTCCAGGCGGGCGACGTGGATCACCTCGTATTCGCCGGCCAGGCTGGCGATCACCTGGGTCACGCGTGGATCGAGCCCGCGGGCGTAGTCCTCCAGGCGGTGCAGCAGGGCGACCTTGTCGGCCTCGGCCAGGCTGGCGATGGGGTCGAGGGGAGCATACAGGCTGCGGCCGACCACCGCGCTGCCGGTCGCGACGCGGCCGTCGGCGCCCACCGCGGTGATGGCGCGGGCGGTGCGGATGGCCTGCTCGATGGCCGGCAGGCTGATGTCGTCGGAGTAGGCGAAGGCGGTCTTCTCGCCCGATACCGCGCGCACGCCGACGCCCTGGTCGATGTTGAAGCTGCCCGACTTGACCTGGCCTTCCTCCAGGCTCCAGGCCTCGGAGCGCGAGTACTGGAAGTAGAGATCGGCGTCGTCCAGCCGGTGGCTGGCCAGCCAGCCCATGGCGGTGTCCAACTTGCCGTCGTCGAGGCCGTTGGGCGCCAGCAGGGTGGCGGTGGCGGTGTCCAGTGCGTGATCCATGTCAGGCCTTGTTCAGGGTCTGCACCCGCATGCAGCGATTGGTACATTGCAGGGACCGGTGCTTGAGGGCCGGCAGGCTGTTGCGCAGGCTGGTCTGGTACGCCCGGTTGATGCCGGCGATGACGACGCCGGAGCCTCGGGGCAGGCGGTCGAGGACGTTGCCCCAGGGGTCGACGATCATGGTGTCGCCGTGGGTCTCGCGGCCGGACACGTGGTAGCCGCCCTGGGCCGGGGCGATGACGTAGGCCAGGTTCTCGATGGCACGGGCGCGGATCAGGGTCTCGAAGTGGGCCTTGCCGGTGGTGGCGGTGAAGGCGGCCGGCACCAGGATGATGTCGACCTCGCCCATGGCGCGATACAGCTCGGGGAAGCGCAGGTCGTAGCAGATCGACAGGCCGATGCGGCCGAACGGGCTGTCCAGCACCACCACGGCATCGCCCGCCTTGATGGTCTCCTCCTCGCGGTAGTGCTCGTTGCCGAGGTCGAGGCCGAACAGGTGGATCTTGTCGTAGCGCGCCACCTGCTTGCCCTTGTCGTCGTAGACCAGGCAGGCGTTGTAGACCTTCCTGGCGTCGTCGCATTCCAGCGGCACCGAGCCGCCCACCAGCCAGATGGCGTGCTTCTTGGCCTGGGCGGCGAGGAACTTCTGGATCGGACCCTTGCCGGGATGTTCGCGTACCGCCACCTTGTCGGTCTCCTTCAGGCCCATGATGGCGAAGTTCTCCGGCAGCACGACCAGCTTGGCGCCCGCCGTCACGGCCAGCTCGATCAGGCGCCCCGCCTCGGCCAGGTTGGCCGGCACGTTGGGGCCGGAGGCCATCTGCACGGCGGCGACGCGGACGATGCCGGTGGCCTCCTTGTCGTTCTTCGGAGTGGTGCGGCTGCGTGGCTTGGCGAAGCTGGAACTGGGTTTGCTGGTCACGGTGTCATCCAATGCTGGGTACTCCTGCCGAAACTTATCACAATGCCGGGCCGTCGCGGCAGTGCCGGTCGCGGCTCAGGGGACGGTCTTGTCCGCCTCGGGGCGGGCCAGCTTGACCACCTTGGGTTCTTCCCAGCTGCCGCTGACCAGGTATTCGAAGCTGGCCGCCTTGGCGAGCGGGTCCCTGAGTATCTTGCTGGCGACCAGGGCGCCGACCGCGACGGCAGGGCCGCCGAGCAGGCCGGCGCCGACCGCGAGGCCCTCGTCCAGGCGCGGCTGGACGTGGAGGCGTAGTTGCTGGTTTTCGCGCACCAGATCGATCTTGCCGTTCATGCGTATCCTGGCGGCCGGGCCGTTGATGGCCAGGGCGGGCAGGTAGCCGATGCCGCGGTCGAGGTGGACATCGCCGCGGATCTCGTCAAAGGCGAAGCCCTCCGAGAATACGTCGCGGAAGTCAAGCACGATGCGGCGCGGCAGGGCCTGCAGGCTGAGTATGCCGAGCAGCTTGCCGGCGCCGGGGTCGAGCTGGGTGAAGCGGCCGTTGTTGAGCCGCACATCGAGGCGGCCGCCCAGCTGGCCGAGGGCGAAGTCTTCTGGTCGGCCCAGCCAGCCGATCCGGCCGGTGACCACCAGCTCGCCGTTCCTGACCGCCTCGGTGTAGCCGAGCCGCTTCATCAGGCGGCCGAGGTTGGTTGAGTCCAGCTTGAGGTCGAGCTCGGTGCGCCGCAGCGGCGAGGCGGACAGCCAGCCGCCGCCTTCGATGCGGCCGTCCGGGTTGGCAAGGCGCAGGGTATCGACGCGCAGGCCGCTCTTCTCGACCCGGAACGACAGGGCCAGCTCGCCGAGTTCGTGGTCGCGCAGGCTGAACGACTGCGCGCTGAGGTCCACTTCGGCCGGCAGTTCGCCGAGATCGTGGCCACCGGCCGCCGTGCCGGCTTCCTCCTTGGGGATGGCGAGCCTGCTGAAGCGGCCGGCGAAGCGGTTGCCGGGCTGGCCGGCGCGCGGGCCGTATTCGATCTCACCCATGATGTTCCGGCTCGCCAGGCCTACCCGCCAGGTAGCGCCCTCGGGGCGGGCCTGGACGTGGATTTCGCTGAGCTTGCGGCCGAAGGCCTTGAGTTCGTTGAGGCTCAGGCTGACCTCACGCACCGGCAGGCCGTTGCCGTCGTCGAGCTCGATGGCGCGCCAGGCGTCGATGTCGAGTCGGCGCAGGTTGCCGTGCACCACCAGTCCGGGTTCGTCTGGCGCCTGGGCCTGGCCACCGCCCAGGGTCAGGCCCAGGCGCACTGCACCCGCTTCGCCCAGGGCCAGGGCGCCGGTCAGCAGGCTGCCATGCCTGAACGTCAGGTTGTCGTCGCGTCCGCTGACGCTGGTCGGCACGGCGAGATCGGCTGGCTTGCCCAGGGGCGCCGGCAGGTCGATGGCGAGGCCTGCGAGGTCGGTGCTGACCTCGTAGGCCAGTGCCTGCCGGCGCAAGGTGGCCTCGGCCTGGACCTCGGTGGTGCCGCTGAGCCGTCCGGCCAGCCCGGCCGGCAGCCAGGGCGCCAGGGCGGCGGCGCTCAGGCTGCCGCGCAGGTTGGCGCGTACGCCGCCGCCGGTCGCGCCGGCCAGGTCAAGGCTGACCGGCTGGCCATACAGCAGGGCGGTGATGCCGTCGCCGCGCAGGCTGTCGGTGGTGAAGGCGAGCCGTCCGTTGACCCGGTCGAGCGTCGGCAACCTGCCGCCCAGGTCGATGCGGTTATCGGCCAGGACGAGCTGGCCGTTGACCCGGCTGGCTTCCATGTGGCGCAGCATCAGTTGCAGGCGCAGGCCGAGATCGGCCTTGCCTTCGGCGCGCAGGGCCTCGGTGAAGCGGCCGCTGTGCTCGTTGACCGGGCTTTGCCGGACAAATGCCAGGAAGGCAGGCGTGGCCCCGCTGGCCTGGCCATCCAGGGTCAGGGTCTGCTCGTCGCCGGCGTGCAGGTCGGGGATGCCACCCCGCACCCGGGCAAGGCGCACCCCCAGTATGTCGCCGCTGTCCGCGCTGATGGTCATGCCGTTGCCCTGGAAGGTGAGCAGGCCGTTGATGCCGGTGATGCGCGGCCAACCCTCGGCGTAGTCCAGGGTGGCGTCGTGGATGCCGACGTCGACGCGGAACTCGCCGCCGCCCTGCGCGAACGGAAAACGGTCGAGGGGGCCGCGCAGGACCAGGCGGGTATCCGGCGAGATGCCGGCGACGACGCTGTGCCTGACCCACGCGTGGGTATGGTCGCCGACCGTGCGGGGCAGGTAGCGCCACACCGCGGCGCCCTCGCCGCGGCTCAGGCGAGCGTCGAGGTCTATCACCGCGGGCCGGTCGGGCCGCCAGGTCAGTTCGCCCACGGCGCTGCCGTCGAGATCCGGGTTGCCGAGCGCGCAGCGTTCGAGCCGGAAGCGGTAGCCGCCACCCTCGACCGCGTCCCAGGCCAGTTCGGCGTCCAGGCGGTCGAAGTCGAGCGGCTGGCGGAACACGCGGTCGTGGACGTAGTGCAGACCCTGGCTGCTCAGGCTGGCGCGGCCGCTGTCCTCGTCGGCGTCGATCTCGCCGGACAGGCCGGTGAAGCCGGGCAGGCCGGCGTTTTCGTTCATGCCGCCCTCGCGGAAGCGGGCCTGCAGGCGGAAGCGCTGGCGTCCCAGCCAGTCGAAGGCCATATGCTCGACAAAGCCGCGTGGATTGACGCGGGCGATCCAGTCGTGTGCCGGGCGCGGCAGGGGCAGGGCGCCGGACAGGGCGGTGAGGGCCTCCAGGCGCAGGCCGTCGGCCTCGATTTTGGCGGTCTCGATCCTGCCGGCGGCGGTCGGCCGCACGGTGACCCGGACGCTGGCCGGCTCCGCCTGCTGGCCGTCGGCGGTGACGACGCGCAGGCGTTCCACCCGGTAGACCTGATCGGCGCCCTGGCGCTGCCACCCCATGCGCCCGGCCACCCGGCGGAAGGTCATCGCCGGCAGGTCGTCGGCCAGGGTGACGGCGACGTCGCTCAGGCCGACGTCGCCGACCACGCCGCTCACCTGGCCGCGCATGATGTCCATCCAGAAGCGCACGTCGCCGATGCTGCGGTGCACCGCCGACTGCGACCAGGGCGACCAGGTGTTGAGAGCGGCGGCCGAGGCGCCCGCGGTGGCGAGATAGAGGCGGCCGCCCCAGCTTGCCAGGTTGTGCACGCTGCCACCCTTGAGGTCGGCGCGGATATCCAGGTGACGGGCAGCCGTCTGCGGTGGCGTGGCGACCAGGCCGAGGCGGTGGCGGCCGAAGCGATTGTGGATGAGCAGGTTGACTCGTTCCAGTACCAGGGGTGGAGCGCCGCGCTGCTCGTCGAGCCAGGTCAGGCGGCCCTCCGACACGGTGATGGTCTGTTGGCGCAGCAGCCAGTCCGGGAATGGGCTGGAGGGGCCCGCGGCGTTGACCGGGATGCCGGCGATGAAGACGGTGCCGGCGGCGTCGCGCCGGATGTCCAGGCTGGGCTGGTGGATGTCCAGCCGGGCCAGGTGGGGCTCAAGCCGGAGCAGGCTGAGCCAGGACAGGGTGGCGTCAACGCGCGCCAGGGCCAGCGGTACCGGCTGCCCGGCCGGCGCCAGGGTGAGGCCGCGCAGGCTGAAGCGCGGGTTGATGTGCCACCAGTCGGCCTCGATGGCGGCGATGCGTACCGGCATACCGAGTGCACGCTCGGCGCCCACCTCGATGTCGGCCTTGTAGCGGTCGATGTCCGGCATGATGACGAAGCGCAGCACCAGGGCGATGATGGACATCGCGATGACCAGGGCGCCGGCCAGGTAGGCGGCGTAATGGTACAGGTGATGCAGGAATGCCTTCATCCGCATGGGTCGGGACGGTCCGGGAGGGTTCGGGGCGATGCGCCAACAATGCCACGCCAGGCGGCCGAAAGGAAGCGCGCCACGCCGTTCAGGGTCCGGCCGGGGCGAGCGCGGCCAGTGCGGCCGCGATGGCTGCCGCGTCCAGGTTGGCGAAGTCGTCGCGGCTGAATGTGGTCGCCCCGCCGGCGACCTCGTACCAGGCGTGGCCGGCGCACCAGGGCACCGTCGGCTGCTGGCCCTGGGGCTGGCGGGGCAGGCAGTACAGGCGGTCCGGCGCATAGACCAGGTTGTAAGGCTGCTCGTGCCGGTGCAGCGCTTCGATGAAGAACCAGGCCTCCAGGGCGGAATCGAACACCCGGCAGGGCAGCGGATAGTCCGCCTCGCCGCCGTTGTGGCGCCAGCGGGCGGACTCGACCGGCAGGGGGACGTCGCGCAGGCAGGTCTGGAAGTGCAGGTGGTTCACCGAGGCCTGGGCGCCATAGCTGTTGTAGGCTAGGATCAGGCCAGGCAGGCGGGCGGCGAGTTCCGCGGCCAGGTGCCAGACGTACAGGTGCCAGTCCTGGGTCAGGCGCTGTGGCAGTTGCTGGTCGGGGTCGGGCACCAGCAGGCCGTGCAGGGTGGCGAATGGGAACTTGTTGTAGAGCAGGCGCACCGGATGCCGGCGCAGTTCGCCTTGCCAGAGTATCTCCGGCCTGAGGAATGGCTTGTTGAACTGGAAGCCGGCCGGGTTGAAGGGCGGAGGGGTGCAGCCGTCGGCCTTCTGGCCGCTGGCCCGGGCCGGGCGCAGTGCGCGCAGGGGGTTGAACTGCACCTCCCAGGGGCCGGCCCGGCGCCATTCGGTGTCGGAGATGGCGTCGAAGCCCATGGCCATGAGCTTCAGGAACACCACCAGGTCGTCGTCGGGATAGGCCAGGCGGCGCCCGGAGCGCAGAGCCTCGCGCACCTCTGCGGCCAGGTCGGCGAAGCGCCCGCCCAGGCGCTTCCGCAGCCGTGGCCAGATGGCCGGGTCGAAGGAGGCGTTGGCGAGGACCAGGATGTAGGTGCCGAGGCCGGGCTCGGCGAGCTGGCGTTCCAGGCCGGCGACGAAGGTGTCCTGCAGGGCGGCGGGAGAGGCGAAGATGGGCGGTAAGCCAGGGTTTGTCATGGGGTAATGCCCGGGTTCAGGTCGGAGAGTCGGTTGTGTAGATCGGCCGGCACGGTGTAGATCAGGCTTTTCCCCCGCTTTCCTTCCATGAGGAGCCCGACCATCGCCAGTTGCATGAGGTCGGCGCGGGCCGTGGCATAGGCCACGGCATGGGAGCGTCGATGGCTTTCGATGGTATAGAGCGCGTCCGTGTGTTTCAGTGCGTGGCCGAGCAGGGCGATCTGGCGATGGTTCAAGCGGTTGCGCAGTTCCTGGATGGAGGATTCCAGCAGCTTTTCCGTTGCCCTGGCCGCTTTCGCTTTTTCGCGCAAATGCTTCTGGAGCGCGTCCACGGCCTTGAGGATGACATCCAGTTGATGGAGCAGGAAATAGGTCGTGTCTTTGCCGTCGGTCTCGCTGTGCAGGTAGGCCCGGGCGTACTGTCCGGGCGCGTGGCGCAGTATGTTGGAGATCGACAGGTATTCCATAAGCCAGTAGCCCTGCCTGGCCACGGACCAGTAGAACAGCGCCCGCGCCGTGCGGCCATTGCCGTCCGCGAACGGGTGGTCATAACCGAGCATGAAATGCAGCAGGACGGCCCTGAGGATGGGGTGGACATAGGGACTGTCATCTTCACTGCCGTTGGCGAAGGTGCATAACCGTTCCAGGCGCTCCGGCAGGTCGGGTGCGCTCGGCGGGATATGCAGTATTTCGCCGTCGCGCTGATCGATGACATGGATATCGTCCTTGTCGCGCAAGCGACCCGCATCGCTCGGGTCTTCCAGCGTATCCAGCGCGACCATGCGATGGAGTTCCAGGACCAATTCCGGTGTCAGCCGTTCCTGGCGCAGCCCGCGGATGCGCTGCATGGCCTGGAAGTTGTTGAAGATCATGCGCTCGCTCAGGTCGCGTGGTTTGCGTCCCTGGCGCAGCATGTCCTCGGCAACCCGTCGGGTGGTGGAGGCGCCTTCCAGTTGCGAAGAGGTGATGGCCTCCTCGATGAGGGAACTGAACAGGTAACGATCCCGGTCCTGGGGCGTGGTGACGGTCGGGCTGTCGGTCAGTATCTGGCCGGCGGTGTCGCGGTCGAGGAAATGCAGGCCGCGCAAGACCGGCTCAGGCATGGCGAATACGAAGGGCCGGCCGGTCTTGTCCAGCAGCGGCAGGGTCTGGTATTGGCTCATGCGCGCCATCTTGATGCCCAGCCACCATTGCTCATGGCTCAGACCCTCGGGAGGGGGGCGGTGGCGCAGTTCGTCCCAGTGCAGGTAGGCCCCTTCCACCAGGGTCGGTTGCGGCACGCTGACCATGTGAGCAAGGATGGCCGGATCGAACTTGGCCATGAGTTTGTCCAGGCGGGGCGGAGACAGCGGCGGCTTCATCGATCTATCAATTCAATGCGTATCGATAATTGATTGATAGTTTAGCGATGACTCCTGATCTATCAATTTGTTTTTCATTGATAGATTTTGATGGTTGGCAGCTATTCCGGCGTATAGCCCAGGTTGGGCGCCAGCCACTTCTCCGCCGTGGCGAGGTCCCAGCCCTTGCGGCGGGCGTAGTCCTCCACCTGGTCGCGGTCGAGCTTGGCGACCGCGAAGTAGCGCGCCTCCGGGTGGCTGAAGTAGAAGCCGGACACGGAGGCCATGGGCAGCATGGCGTAGCTCTCGGTGAGGGAGACGCCGATGTTGCCGGTGGCGTCGAGCAGTTCGAACAGCGGCCCCTTCTCGCTGTGCTCCGGGCAGGCCGGGTAGCCGGGGGCGGGGCGGATACCGCGGTAGTCCTCGGCGATCAGCTGCTCGTTGCTGAGCGCCTCATCAGAGGCATAGCCCCAGAACTCCATGCGCACGCGCTGGTGCAGGCGCTCGGCAAAGGCCTCGGCGAGGCGGTCGCACAGGGCCTTGAACAGGATCGCCGAGTAGTCGTCGTGGGCGGCCACGAACTCCTTGACCTTGTCCGCCTCGCCGATGCCGGCGGTGACCACGAAGGCGCCCAGGTAGTCCTTGACCGGCGCCGGGGCGACGAAGTCGGCCAGGCACCAGTTGGGCTGCCCGGCGGGCTTGGCCATCTGCTGGCGCAGGTTGTGCCAGGTCATGAGCGGTTGTCGGCGCTGCTCGTCGGCGTAGACGGCGATGTCGTCGGCACCGATGCGGTTGGCCGGGAACAGGCCGATGACGGCGCGGGCCTCGATCCAGCCCTCGGCGATGATCCGGGCCAGCATGGCCTGGGCGTCGGCGAACAGCTTCCTGGCCTCCTCGCCCACCACCGCGTCGTCCAGTATCTTCGGGTAGCGGCCGTGCAGTTCCCAGGCCTGGAAGAAGGGCGTCCAGTCGATGTGGAGGGCCAGTTCGGCGAGGTCGTATTCCCTGAATGCCTGGATGCCAAGGGTCTTCGGCACCGGGGGCGCATGGGCGGCCCAGTCGGTCTTGAACGCGTTGGCGCGCGCCTCGGCCAGGGACACCCGCTTGCTCTCGCCGCGCTGGGCATGGTGGCGCTCGCGCACCTCGACGTATTCCGCCTTGGTGCGGGCGACGAAGTCATCGCGCAGGTCGTCGGATAGAAGCTGGGTGCAGACGCCCACCGCGCGGCTGGCGTCCTTCACGTACACCACCGGGCCGTCGTACTGGGTGTCGATCTTCACCGCCGTGTGGGCCAGGCTGGTGGTGGCGCCGCCGATCAGCAAGGGCTGCTTCATGCCGAGGCGCTGCATCTCCTTGGCGATGTGGCTCATCTCCTCCAGGGAAGGGGTGATGAGGCCCGACAGCCCGATGATGTCGACGTTCTGTTCCTGGGCGGTATGCAGTATCCGGTCGGCCGGCACCATGACGCCGAGGTCGATGACGTCGTAGGCGTTGCAGCCCAGCACCACGCCGACGATGTTCTTGCCGATGTCGTGCACGTCGCCCTTCACCGTGGCCATGAGGATGCGGCCCTTGGGCCTGGTGTCAGCGGTCTTGGTTGCCTCGATGTAAGGGGTCAGGTAGGCCACCGCCTGCTTCATGACCCGGGCCGACTTCACCACCTGGGGCAGGAACATCCGGCCGGCGCCGAACAGGTCGCCCACCACGTTCATGCCGGCCATCAGCGGGCCCTCGATGACCTTGACCGGGTGGCCGAGGGCCACCCGGCATTCCTCGGTGTCGGTCTCGATGTACTGGGTGATGCCCTTGACCAGGGCGTGAGCCAGGCGCTCTTCGACCGGCAGTTCGCGCCAGGCGAGGTCCTCGACCTGTTCCCTGGCCGATCCCTTCACCGTGTTGGCGAACTCGACCAATCTATCGCCGGCGTCGGGGCGGCGGTTGAGCACCACGTCCTCGACGCGGGCGCGCAGTTCAGGCTCGATCTCGTCGTAGACGCCCAGCTGGCCGGCGTTGACGATGCCCATGTCCATGCCGGCCTGGATGGCGTGGTAGAGGAACACGGTGTGGATGGCCTCGCGCACCGGCTCGTTGCCGCGGAAGGAGAAGGAGACGTTGGAGACGCCGCCGGAGACGTGGGCGTGCGGCAGGTTGCCGCGGATCCAGCGGGTCGCCTCGATGAAGTCGACGGCGTAGTTGGCGTGTTCCTCGATGCCGGTGGCGATGGCGAAGATGTTGGGGTCGAAGATGATGTCCTCGGCCGGGAAGTCGACCGTATCGGTGAGCAGCTGGTAGGCGCGGGTGCAGATCTCCACCTTGCGGGCGTAGGTGTCGGCCTGGCCCTGCTCGTCGAAAGCCATGACGATGACCGCGGCGCCGTAGCGGCGGGCCAGCCGCGCCTTCTCGATGAAGGCGGCCTCGCCCTCCTTCATGGAGATGGAGTTGATGATGGGCTTGCCCTGCACGCACTTGAGGCCGGCCTCGATGATCTCCCACTTGGAGGAGTCGAGCATGATCGGCGCCTTGGCGATGTCCGGCTCTCCGGCGATCAGGTTGAGGAAGCGGGTCATGGCGGCGGCCCCGTCCAACATGGCCTCGTCCATGTTGATGTCGATCACCTGGGCGCCGTTCTCCACCTGCTGGCGGGCGATGGCCAGGGCCTCGTCGTATTGCGCGTCGATGATCAGGCGCTTGAACCGGGCCGAGCCGGTGACGTTGGTGCGCTCGCCGACGTTGCAGAACAGGTCGCCTTTACCCAGGTTGTAGGGTTCCAGGCCGGACACGCGCAGCTTGGGCTCGATCGCCGGGAGGGCGCGCGGGGCGCAGCCGGCCACCGCCTCGGCGATGGTGCGGATGTGTTCCGGCGTGGTGCCGCAGCAGCCGCCGACGATATTGAGCAGGCCGCTTTGCGCCCATTCGCCGATCTCCGCCGCCATCTGTTCGGCGCTCTCGTCGTAGCCGCCGAAGGCGTTGGGCAGGCCGGCGTTGGGGTGGGCGGAGATGAGGCAGTTCGCCTTGCCGGCCATCTCCTCGACGTGCTGCCGCAGTTCCTTCGCCCCGAGGGCGCAATTGAAGCCGAACGAGAACGGCTCGGCGTGGCAAAGGGAGTTCCAGAAGGCCTCGGCGGTTTGTCCTGACAACGTCCTGCCGGAGGCGTCGGTGATGGTGCCCGAGATCATGATGGGCCGGGTGATGCCGGTGTCGTCGAAGTACTTCTTCACCGCGAACACGGCGGCCTTGGCGTTCAGGGTGTCGAACACCGTCTCGATCAGGATCAGGTCGGCGCCGCCCTTCACCAGGCCGTTGGTGGCGTCGTAGTAAGTGGCCACCAGCTCGTCCCAGCTGACGTTGCGGTAGCCGGGGTCGTTGACGTCGGGGGAGATGGACAGGGTCCGCGAGGTGGGGCCGAGTACGCCGGCGACGAAGCGCGGCCGGTCCGGCGTGCTGTAGCGGTCGGCCACCTCGCGGGCCAGGCGGGCGCCCGCGTGGTTGAGTTCGAACACCAGGTCTTCCATGCCGTAGTCGGCCATGGAGATGCGGTTGGCGTTGAAGGTGTTGGTCTCCAGGATGTCGGCGCCCGCTTCGAGGTAGCGGGCGTGGATGTTCCGGATCACCTCGGGCTGGGTGAGCAACAGCAGGTCGTTGTTGCCGCGCAGGTCGCGCGGCCAGGCGGCGAAGCGCTCGCCGCGGTAGTCCGCCTCGGTGAGATTCGCGCGCTGGATCATGGTGCCCATGGCGCCATCCAGGATCAGGATGCGGCGGGCGGCGATGGCAGCGAGTTCGGAAGTGCGGTCAGACATGGCGCAAAGTTACGGGCAGAATTAGAAATTGTACACGCAGGCCTCCTGCCGCCCAGGCCCGGCTGTTACGGCGCCCGTTATAAATAGAATAAATTTCTATGCACATAAGCCGATTGAATAGAATGACCTCATGTCACCCAGGCCGATCCTCCCTCCCGCTCCGTTCCGCCGCGCCACCGGCGGCCGATGTCGCTGAACGCCACCGTCCCGCGCCATCGCCATCGACCTTACGGAGCCTGCCATGAAACATCTCACCCCCAAGGAAACCTACGCCTTCCTCGCCGAGAACACCGACGCGGTGTTCATCGACTGCCGCTCGGAATGGGAATTCCTCTTCGTCGGCCACGCCCAGGGCAGTCTGCTGATTCCCTGGTACGAGGGCGAGAACTGGGACCTCAACCCGCGCTTCCTCGGCGAGGTGCGCGCCGCCGCCTCGCACAACCGGCCGGTGCTGCTGATCTGCCGCTCCGGCAACCGCTCGCGCGAGGCGGGCGAGTTCCTGGAAAAGCACGGCTTCACCGACGTCTACAACGTCACCTACGGCTTCGAGGGCGAGCTGGACGAACATCACCACCGCTCCACCCTGAACGGCTGGCGCTTCGACGGCCTACCCTGGGAGCAGTGCTGAGTAGGCATGGCCTACCGGGTCGCCGCCGACGCGGTCCTGCTGTTGCACCTGGCCTTCATCGTATACGTCTGCCTGGGCGGCCTGCTGGCGGCGCGCTGGCGCTGGCTGCCCATCGTCCACCTGCCGGCCGCCGCCTGGGGCGTGTGGATCGAGTTGAGCGGGCGGGTCTGCCCGCTCACGCCGCCGGAGAACCGCCTGCGCGTCCTGGCCGGCCAGGAGGGTTACGGCGGCGATTTCGTCGCGCACTACCTGCTCGGGGTGATCTATCCGGACTGGCTGGCCAGGGAGGTGCAATTCGCCCTCGCCGCCCTGGTCCTGGTGGTGAATGCGGCGATCTACGCCTGGCTGTGGCGGCGCCGCTGAGCGCTCAGCGCGGGCGGATGCGCATCTCGCCGTCGCGCATGGCGATCTCGTAGCGGGCCAGGAAACTCATGCCGAGCAGCGCCTCGTCGCCGCCCATGCCGGGCACGATGTGGGCGGCCACGTCGGTGGCCAGGGCGCCGCCCAGCTCGACCCGCTCCAGGCGGGTGGCATAGGCCGTGGCCTCGCCGTTGGCGGTGCGCACGCGGAGGGGCGCGCCCGGCTTCAGGCCCAGGCGGCGGGCCGTGGCCTCGGGCACGGCGACCACGGTGGCGCCGGTGTCGACCATGAAGCCGACGCGCTCGCCGTTGATGCGACCGAGAGCGCGGTAGTGGCCGTCCGGACCGCGTCTGAGCACCACCTCGCCGTCGGCAACCTCGGCGAGCCGTGCATTGGGGTTGAGGTACTGATCGAAGCCCCACCACAGCAGCCCGCCCAGCAGCAGCCAGGCGAGCGCGATCATGGCGGTGCCGGCGCGCCGCATCAGTGCTTGCCAGTGCTGCCGAAGCCGCCTTCGCCGCGTGTGCTGGCGTCGAATTCGTCGACCACCCTGAACTCGGCCTGCACCACCGGGACGATGACCATCTGGGCGATGCGCTCGAAGGGCTGCACGGTGAAGGACTCCTGGCCGCGGTTCCAGAGCGACACCATGAGCTGGCCCTGGTAGTCGGAGTCGATCAGGCCGACCAGGTTGCCGAGCACGACGCCGTGCTTGTGGCCGAGGCCGGAGCGGGGCAGTAGCACGGCGGCGTAGCCGGGGTCGGCGAGGTGGATGGCGAGGCCGGTGGGGATCAGGCGGGTCTCGCCCGGATTCAGCACCACCGCCTCGTCCAGGCAGGCGCGCAGGTCGAGGCCGGCGCTGCCGGGGGTGGCGTAGTGGGGCAGTTGGCCGGCGATGCGTGGATCGAGGATCTTGAGGTCGACGTGCATGGTTTCTCCTGGAAGGCCGCCGCGCGGGCAGGTGCGGCCGGCAAGGATAAGCGGGCCGCCGGGCCAGGGAAACCCCCCGCTTAGTCGAACCGGGCGGCGACCTCGATCCGCACCAGCCGGCCCCGGTCCTGCCAGAAGAAGCCTGACTCGTAATGGCGGTCGAACAGGTTGTCCACTGCCACGGTGAGGTTCCAGCCAGCCAGGCGGCGCACCAGGGACAGGTCAACGACACAGTAGGGGGCGCGCCGCCAGCGGTAGCCGTTACTGTCGACCACGGTGTTCCGTTCGTCCATGTAGCTGGCGCCGACGCAGCGCAGCAGGGCTTTGCTTGAAAGCCGGCCTGGGTGTTCGTAATCGAGCGCCAGGTTGAGCTTGTGGCGCGGCGTGTCGGGCAGCTCGTTGCCGACCAGGCCGGGGTCGCCGGCATCGGCGGTGATCCGGCTAGCGGTGTAGGTGTAGTTGGCCGACAGGGTCCAGCCGGTCGCCAGCGGCCCTTGCCACTGCGCCTCGATACCGGTCGACTCTGCCTCGCCCAGGTTGCGGTACTGGCGTGCCAGATCGGCATAGTCGACGATCATGACCCCGATCTTGTCGCGCCATAGGGTGCGGAACAGGGTCAGGCCGGCCTCGCCGCCCGTCTTGAAGCGGTGGCTGAGGCCGAGGTCGGCGGTGACCGAGCGCTGCGGCTGCAGGGACGGGTTGGCCAGGAAGCGGCTGCCCGGCGTGGTCTCGGAGTAGTGCAACTGGTCTGCCGTGGGCGGCACGAAGCCAGTGCCCAGGGAGGCGTTGAGGCGGGTTGCAGGACCCGGGTTCCAGTGCAGGCCGAGCTTGGGGTTGAAGGTGTCCAGGCCGGTCGCCGGCCCGACGCTGTCGGGCGGGCTGGAGGCGGGGTTGTGGATGCGGGTGTCGGCGTAGCGGTAGTGGTCGTGGCGGCCGGAGAGTTCCATGCCCGCCGTATCGCCGAGGGGGCGGCGCCAGAGGAAGTGGCCGGCGACGTTGACGGTGTCGGCGGACAAGGCGAACAGGTCGGCCCCACCGTCCCAGGGCCGGATGTCGTAGCGGTCGCGGTTGCGGCCCAGGTGCAGGCCCAGGGTGAGGCCGCTGGCCTCGCCGCCGAAGCGGGCCGTCAGGTCGGCCTCGATGCGCGTGCCCCGGCTCAGCACCGTGTGCTCGGGCGCCAGGCCGGCGGCGTCGGTGCCGCTGCCACGGTCCTTGAGGCCGCGGTCGTCCCAGTCCTCCCAGACCAGGGCGAAATCGACCCGTTCGGCCCATCCGGACCGGCGCCCGGCGGCCAGGCGCAGGCGGTCGGCGCGGTAGTCCTCCCACCAATTCGGGCGGCCGTAGCCATAGTGGGCGTCCTCGCGCTCCAGGTTCACGGCCAGGTCGCCGGCCGCGCCAGTCCAGGCCAGGCGGGCATCGACCCGGGCGTGGCGCGAGCCTTCGTCGGCGACCGTGATGCTCGACGGGTAGGGCGCGGCCGGCACCCGGCGCCAGCCGACTACCCGTTCCACCTCGCCGGTGAGCGCCAGGCTCGCCGCCCCGGCGGCACGGGCGCCGCTCAGGCGGGCCTGGGCGCCGCCGGCCGAGTCGGCGCCCAGGCTGACCTCCAGGGCGGGCGCCGCGTCCGCGCCCTTGGTGAGCACGGCGATGGCGCCGCCCATGGCGTCGGCGCCGAAGCGGGCCGATGCGGCGCCGCGCAGTATCTCGATGCTGGCCACCCGCTCCGGGGCGAGCTGGCGCAGGTCGGAGAAGGTCGCCGCGAAGCCGTCGATGTGGATCGCCACCCCCTTCACGCCGCGTAGGCTCAGGCTGCCGCCGCTGTCGTTCAGGCCGGCCTTCGCCCGCAGCAGGCTGACCAGGTCGGCGGGCCGCTCGCGCGCCAGGTCGGCGGCGCTGATCAGGGTGACATTGCTGTCCTCGGCGTCGCCGGCGTGCCCGGGCGGGGCGAGCAGCGCCAGGGCGACGGCGGCGATGGCCCATGGTTGCCCGGCCATGTCCCGGCTGTGTCAGCGGCCGAGGCCGTAATGCTCGTTGAAGTAGCGTACCAGTGTCTGGCGCTCGTCCGGGGTCAGCGCCGGCACCTTGTTCAGGGCCATGTATTCGCGCATGCGCTCGATGCTGGGGGTCCAGTCACTGCGCCGGGACAGGAGCAGGCGGCGGGCGTCGTGGCAGCCCA
>JAQVJE010000030.1:0-2587 GCA_028695325.1 Gallionellaceae bacterium | reverse complement strand
GTCTGGCGCTCGTCCGGGGTCAGCGCCGGCACCTTGTTCAGGGCCATGTATTCGCGCATGCGCTCGATGCTGGGGGTCCAGTCACTGCGCCGGGACAGGAGCAGGCGGCGGGCGTCGTGGCAGCCCAGGCAGCGCTCGGTGGCCAGTCGGTCGCTGCCGTCGGCGGCGGGCTTGAAGCGGCCCAGGCGCACCTCTTCGGCGCGTTTCTGGTCCATTGCCCGCTTGTCGGCGACGCGGGTGGCGAACTTCAGGTAGCAGGCCTCGCCCTCGCGCACCTCGCGCTGGCCGCGTCGTTCCTCGATGTTGACCAGGTGCTCCACCAGTTCGCCGGAGGTCTTCAGGCGGTTGATGTTGTAGTTGTAGAACTCGGAATAGACCACGTCTCCGGAGCGGGTGACCAGGAGGGCGAAGGCGTCGTCGCCATTGTCCGGCCGCGGCACGAACTCCACCCGGCCGTCGGCCAGGATGCGGCCCAGGCGGCCCATCTTGGCGGTGGTGAACCACAGGCTGCCGTCGGCGCCACGGGCCATCTGCTGGATGCCGGCCTCGGCCGGCAGGGCCGTCTCCCGCGTCTTGCCGTCGGGACCGAGGCGGCCGAGCACGTTCCGGCAGTGGTCGGAATAGAGCAGGTTGCCGTCGCCGTCGGGCATGAGGTTGTTGGGGCAGCTGTTCCGCCAGCGCCGCACCTCCGTCCAGCGGCCCTTGTCGTCGAGCCGGGCCAGCTTGCCTACCGGCGGCACCGGGCGCGCGCCCTCGTCGCCCGGCACCAGGATGGTCACCCAGGTGCGACCGTCGCCGTCGAAGGCGATGGAGGTCGGCCAGCCCTGCTCGATCGGGTAGTTGGTCTGGTGGCCGTCGGGTGCGATGCGGCCGACCTTGGACACGGTCGGGTGGTGATGGTGGCCGGAGAGGTCGTCCAGGGCCAGCTGGCGCCCGGCCATCTGGGTGAACCAGGCGTTGCCGGACGCATCCACCGCCACCGTGATGGGGTGGCCGTCCAGGGGCGGGAATTCGGTCATGCGGCCATCCGCGCCAAGGCGTCCGATGCGGCCGGCGTCCGCCTCCACGAACCAGACGTTGCCGGAGCCGTCCAGGGCCAGCCAGGACGGTTCCGCGGCCGGCGTGGGGACGGCATAGGAGCGCACCGAGCCATCCGGGTCGAGGCGGCCGATGGCGTTGTTGTCGCCCTCGGTGAACCAGATGCCACCCTTGGCGTCCTCGACGAAGACGTAGGAGCCGAATGGCCGGCAGGCCAGGGCGGGGGCGGACAGCAGCGTGACGAGCGTGAGGATAAGTGCGAGCCGGGCCAATAATGTCGTCATGGCGTGCCTTTCGGTCGTGTGGTTGGGTCAGAACCTGGCCTTGAGACCGAGCCAGATGGTGCGGCCGTCGCCGTAGGCGCGGTAGGCCTCGGCGGTGGTCCAGCCCAGGTCGGCGAGCCATTTCTGTTCGATGTAGCGCCTGTCCAGCAGGTTGTTCACCGCCAGCGAGACTTCGGCGTCGCGTACCACGGTGCCCAGGTCGAGGCGGCGGCTGACCTTGAAGTCGGCGATGAAGTAGGCGGGGGCCCGGCTGGCCGGGTCGTTGGTCATGCCGCCGTCGAAGTAGCGGCTGCCGACATAGCGGCCGGCCAGGTGCAGTGTCCAGTCGGCATCCGGGGTCCAGGTCACGCCCAGGTTGAGCTTGTGGCGGGCGACCAGGTTGAGGCGCTTGCCTTCGGTGGCGGGGTCGGCCGGGTTGCTGTCGACGGTGGAGTCGTTGAAGGTGTAGTTCAGGTACGGCCGCCAGGCGTCGCCGAAACGGCCCTCCAGGGCGACCTCGATGCCGTTCACGGTCACCGCCGAGACGTTGCGATACTGGGTGCAGGGCCCGGTCGGGACCGATTCGATCTTGTCCTCGTACTCGGTGTGGAACAGGGCTACGCGGGCCTGGCCGAGGCGGCCTTCGCGGCGTGCGCCGACCTCCCAGGTGGCGGAGCGCTCGGGCTGCAGGCCGGGGTTGCTGCAGGCCGGGTTGCTGCGGAAGCGCAGGCCGTTCAGGGCCGGCAGGTAGGCGGTGCCGTAGGCGGCATAGGCCGACAGGCCGTCGGCCAGCTTGTGGTTCAGGCCCAGGCGCGGATTGACCACGCTGTCGGTGCTGTCCGGATCGACGCGGCGGTCGTCGCTGCCGAAATTGTCCCAGTAGGTGGTCAGGTTGTCGTACAGCTTGTAGTGGTCGAACCGCCCGCCCAGGGTGAGGCCGGTGCGTTCCCCCAGGGCGATCTCGTCCTGGGCATAGACGCCTATCACCCGCGTCTTGCCGGTGCTGCGGCTCTTCGAGGCATAGTCGATGGGCAGCCCCCAGTCGACGCCGATGGGGGATGCGGCGGCGATATCCCAGTCCTCGGTCTCGGTCTGCTCGCCCAGGTTGTAGGACAGTCCTGCCGTGACCGTGTGGATGGAACCCGGATGGAAGACCGCCTGGGCCTCGAAGGTGTCGGCGTCGGCATCACGCTGGCCGGTGATGTAGCGGTCCATCTGGTCGGAGTAGCCGAGCAGCACGCCGTCCCAGTTCAGGTCCTCCCGGACGCTGGACTTGAGGTACTTTA
>JAQVJE010000169.1 GCA_028695325.1 Gallionellaceae bacterium | reverse complement strand
TTGGCTTGGCGGCATACTCCAGGTCGGAAAAGCTGCGTTGCATCGTCCTTATCCAGTCAATCTTCAATGTTCGGATTCTCGCAAACCTGCGTGGCGTGAGGCGGCGAATATTTCAGCGTGTACTTAAGCATCTATCGATACGGGATAGCACCAGGGATGGCCATCGAGATCGAACTCAAGCTCGCCATCGCGCCCGACGAAGTCGCCCGGCTGCGCCGGCATCCCCTGCTGAAGGGCGTGAAGCCGGTCCGGCGCAAGCTATACGGCATCTACTTCGACACCCCGGGGTTCGACCTGTTCAAGGCACGGGGCGCCTTCCGGCTGCGTCGTGAGGGCCGTCACTGGGTGCAGACCGTGAAGCTGGAGCGCGGTGGCACCGCCGGCCTGTCGGCGCGGCCGGAATACGAGGTGCGGGTGGCCGGCAGCCGGCCGGACCTCGCCGTCCTGCCGGCCGAGGCGCGCGCCGCGCTGAAGGGCGCTGTCGTGGCCGGCCTGGCACCGGTCTTCGTCACCGATTTCTGGCGCACTGCCTGGCTGCTGGAGCGGCCGCGCGGCACGCTGGAGATCGCCCTCGACCTCGGCTGCATACGGGCCGGCGACGCCGAGCTGCCGGTGGCCGAGGTCGAACTGGAACTCAAGGGCGGCGATGGCGCCGTGCTGTTCGAGGTGGCGCGCGAGTTGCTGGAGGCCGCGCCCATGGTACCGGAATACCGCAGCAAGGCCCTGCGTGGTTACGGCCTGGCCGGGGTGTGGCGGGAGACGCCGGGCAAGGCGGCCCTGGTCGAGGTGGCGCGCGACCTGCCGGCCGCCGAGGCCTGGCGGCGCTCGCTGCTGGCCGGGCTCGACCAACTCGGCCGCAACCTGCCTGGCCTCCTGACGGCGGACGACCCCGAATACCTGCACCAGGCCCGCGTGGCGGTACGCCGCCTGGTCACCATGCTGACCCTAGGGCGCGCCATCGGCTGCGCGCGCGAGGACTGGCTGGCTGGGCTGCGCGGGTTCATGGACGAGCTGTCGCCGGCGCGCGACTGGGACGTCTTCGTTACCGATACACTGGCCGCGGTGCGCGCCGGCCTGCCGCAGCCGGAGCGCCTGGACGGCCTACTGGCGCGGGCGGCGGAGGCCCGCCTGGCGGCCAGGCGCCGCGCGCGCGTGGCAGCCGGCGACCGCCGCCTGACGGCGCTGCTGCTGGACATGGGCGTCGACCTACTGGCCGAACGCGGCGACGGCCCGCCCCTGGTCGACTGGGCCGGCAGTGCGCTCGACAAGCGCTGGCGCCGGTTCGCCAGGCTGGCCGGCCATTTCTCCCGCCTCGACACCGCCGGGCGGCATGCCGTGCGCATCGCCGCCAAGCGCCTGCGCTATACCGGCGAGGCCTTCGCCGCCCTCCATGGCGGCAAGGCGGCCCGCTATCTGGAGCGGCTGGGCCGCCTGCAGGATGAGCTCGGTGCCGCCAACGACATCGTCGTGGCGCGCCGTCTGCTTGCTGCCCTGGATGGCGAAGGCGGCGAGGCCTATGCGATAGGCCTGGTCGAGGGCTACCTGGCGGCACTTGCCGGCGCCCGCCACGGCGGCCTGGCTGGGCGGGTGGCACGCATGGTCGAGGTGCGCCCGTTCTGGCGCTAGCTGTGCCTTCAGGCCTGGAACTGCAGCAGGCGTTCCCGGCTGGCGATCGAGATGGTGCGCCCGCTGACCTGGATCAAGCCGGCCTCGACGAGCTGGCCGAGCATGCGTGACAGGGTCTCGGGGGCAAGGTTGAGCTGTGAGGCGATGGTCTGCTTGCTGCTCGGCAGCTGCACGCTGCAGGGGGCGTCGATGCCTGCCGGGATGAGCTGGCCGAGGTAACAGATCACCCGCTGCATGCTGCTGCGCAGGGTGCAGGCCTCCATGTCGTCGATCAGCTCGTGCAGGCGCACGGACAGGCTGGCCAGCATCTTGCGCGACAGCGATGGGCTGCCGTCGAGGGCGCGTTCCAGGGTGTACTTGCGCACCAGCATGACGATGCTGTCCTGGGTGGCGACGGCGCTGACCGGATAGGGCCGGTCGAGGAACACCACCGCCTCTCCGAAGGTGTCGCCGGGGCCGGCCATGTGGACCACCTTTTCGCTGCCATGGGCGGAGGGGATGGACAGCTTGACCTGGCCCATGATGACGATGTGCATGCCCGCGGGCGGGTCGCCCTTCTGGAACACCACCTCATGGCGGCCGATCCGGTATTCGCGGGTGCCGGCGGCGATGACGCCGAGCTCGCTGTCGTCGAGCTGCCTGAACAAGGGTTGCCGGGCGAGTATCTCCCGGACCGGATGGCGCGTCTCCTGGATCATTGTCCTCTCCTCCCTGCCGATGGCGCAATTGTAGTCGCCGGCGTCGTCGTAATAGTACTCAGAACATTGGCGCAATCTTGACCAAAGTCAAAGTATTCGTGCAGTCGGGCCGTCAGGATTGCTATACCAGAAACCAATAACGGGACAGGAGCTGCCATGAACATAGCTGGAATCTTGGTGGTCGCCGGGTGCGACCACCTGACCGAGGTGGTCGCGGCCTTGAACGGCCTGCCTGGCGTCGAGGTGCATCAGGTGGAGGCTGAGACGGGGCGCCTCATCGTCACCCACGAGGCTGCCGACATCCACGCCGAGATCGAGGGCATCCGGCGCATCAAGGCCCTGCCCCACGTCGTCATGGCCGAGATGGTCTACCACTACATCGCCGAGGACGAACGCGTCTACGAGGCGATCCCGCCCGAACTGAACGACCAGGCCTGCGCCGTGCCGGCCTATCTGAACACTTGAGCATCTTTGCAAGGAGGTTGTGATGGGACTGACACGCCGAGATTTCCTGAAGACCAGCATCGCCGCCAGCACTGCGGCGACGGTGGGCATGCCGCTGGCCAAGAGCGCCGAGGCTGCCGTCAAGGCCTCCGAGGCGGGCTGGCAATGGGACAAGGGCGCCTGCCGCTTCTGCGGCACCGGCTGCGGCATCATGATCGCCACCAAGGGCGGCAAGATCGTCGCCACCAAGGGCGACCCGGATGCCCCGGTCAACCGCGGCCTGAACTGCGTCAAGGGTTACTTCAACGGCAAGATCATGTACGGCAAGGACCGCCTGACCCAGCCGCTCCTGCGCATGACCGACGGCAAGTTCGACAAGAAGGGCAAGTTCGTGCCGGTGTCCTGGGACAAGGCCATGGAGGTCATGGTCGAGAAGTTCATGGCCGCCTACAAGGAGAAGGGCCCCACCGGCGTCGCCGTGTTCGGCTCCGGCCAGTGGACCGTGCCCGAGGGCTACGTCGCCGCCAAGCTCTGGAAGGCCGGCTTCCGCTCCAACACCATCGACCCCAACGCCCGTCACTGCATGGCCTCGGCCGTGGCCGCCTTCATGCAGACCTTTGGCATCGATGAGCCGGCCGGCAACTATGACGACATCGAGACCACCGACACCGCCGTGCTGTGGGGCGCCAACATGGCCGAGATGCACCCCATCCTGTGGTCGCGCATCACCAACCGCCGCCTCACCCACGACAAGATGAAGGTGGTCAACCTGTCCACCTACGGCAACATGTCGTCCGACATCGCCGACCTCGAGATCGTGTTCCGGCCCTCCGGCGACCTGGCGATCCAGAACTACATCGCGCGCGAGATCGTCAAGCGCAACGCGGTGAACTGGGACTTCGTCAAGAAACACACGGTGTTCGCCACCGGTCCCTACGACATCGGCTACGGCTTCCGACCGGCCAAGGCGGACCAGTTCGCCTCCGGCAAGGAGATGGAGGTGGTCAAGAACGAGCAGGTGCACGTCATCGACAAATGGGAGGCCATCGCCCAGCGCCGCAAGGAGGGCGATCAGGTCAAGCAGGCCAACGCCGCCAGCGCCGGCAAGGACTGGGCGATCACCTTCGAGGACTTCGCCAAGGCACTGGAGCCCTACGACGCTGATTTCACCTGTGCCGTCGCCAAGGGCGACCCGGACGAGTCCGACGAGGCCTTCAAGGCCAAGCTCAAGGAACTGGCTGACTATTACTGCGACCCGAAGCGCAAGGTGGTGTCCTACTGGACCATGGGCTTCAACCAGCACCAGCGCGGCACCTGGGTCAACGAGCAGTGCTACATGATCCACCTGCTGCTGGGCAAGCAGTCGATGCCCGGCAACGGCGCCTTCTCCCTGACCGGCCAGCCCTCCGCCTGCGGCACCGCACGCGAGGTGGGCACCTTCTCGCACCGCCTGCCGGCCGACATGGTGGTGATGAACCCGAAGCACCGCGAGCATGCCGAGCACATCTGGAAACTGCCGGCCAAGACGCTCAACCCGCACATGGGCAGCCACTACACCAAGATCATGCGCGACCTCGAGGACGGTACCGTCAAGTGGGCCCTGGTTCAGGTCAACAACCCCTGGCAGAACACCGCCAACCTGAACCACTGGATCAAGGGCGCGCGCGAGATGGACAATTTCATCGTCTGCTGCGACGGCTACCCGACGGTGTCGGCCAAGGTGGCCGACCTGGTCCTGCCGGCGGCGATGATCTTCGAGAAGTGGGGCTTCTACGGCAACGCCGAGCGCCGCACCCAGTGCTGGCGCCAGCAGGTCGCCCCGGTGGGCGAGGCGCGCGGCGACCTCTGGATCCTCCTGGAGATGGCCAAGCGGATCAAGATCAAGGACGTCTGGGGCGAGCAGAAGGTGCCCGGCCTCAAGGCCGCCGG
>JAQVJE010000029.1:11672-20611 GCA_028695325.1 Gallionellaceae bacterium | reverse complement strand
CCCTCCCGGGTGTGAAAGTAGGTCATCGCCAGACTCCTATACCCAAAACGCCCAACCTCTAGGTTGGGCGTTTTGCTTTGGTGCCCCGAAAAAAATACAGACCGCGCAATCAGAATGCGCCCCGGTCGATCTCCAGGTTGTCGATCAGGCGGGTGCGGTTTAGCCAAGCGGCGCCGAGGACCACCAGTTTGCCCTCCCCGGCCGCGGGGGGCCGCAATGTGGCCTGCGAGCGCACGCTGACGTAATCAATCTTCCAGCCAGCCTCGGCGAGGTGTGCCGCCGCCGCGGCCTCAAGAACGGAGAAGTGGTGCTCGCCCGCCGCGATCGCGCTAGCGATCGCGCGCAACTCGTGTTGCAGTCTGGGTGCCTCCTGGCGTTCAGTGGCACTGAGATAGCCGTTGCGTGACGAGAGTGCAAGGCCGTCCGCGGCACGCTGGGTTTCGCCGGCCAGGATCTTAATCGGCAGGTTAAACTGCCGGACCATCCCCTTGAGCAGGAACAACTGCTGGTAATCCTTCTTGCCGAACACGGCATAGCGGGGCCGCACCATCTCGAATAGCTTCAGCACAACCGTGCAGACGCCAGCGAAATGGCCGGGGCGGAAAGCGCCGCAGAGGTCGTCGGCGAGTGGCGGCAGGACCTGGAAGGCTTGCGGTTCCGGATACATCTCGGCGACATCGGGCGCGAACAGGATGTCGCAGCCGGCTGCGGCCAGCTTGTCGGCGTCGGTGGTTAGCGTGCGCGGATAGCGTTCGAAGTCCTCGCCCTGGCCGAACTGCAGGGGGTTCACGAATATGCTGGCGACCACCGGGCTGCCGGTACGGGCGGCCTGGCGGACGAGGGCGATGTGGCCATCGTGCAGGTTGCCCATGGTGGGCACGAAGGCGGTGTCCTCGGCATGGCCGAGGGAGACGCGCAGGGCCTGGACGGTGTGGATGATCTGCATGTCAGAAACTGTGTTCGGCCGCTGGGAAGCGGCCGGCCTTGACGTCCGCCACGTAGTGTTGCACGGCAGCGCCCAGGTTGCCGGCGCCGGCCAGGAAGTCCTTGGCGAATCGGGGCGGTCTTTCCGTTAGGCCGAGCAGGTCGGTCAGGACCAGGACCTGGCCGTCGCAGTCGGCGCCGGCCCCAATGCCGATGGTCGGGATGGCCAGGCGCTGTCTGACCTCGGCGGCCAGGCGGGCGGGGATCGATTCCAGAATCAGCAGGGCGGCACCGGCTGCCTCCAGCGCAACGGCGTCGGCCAGCAACTGGCGGGCCGACGCCTCATCCCTGGCCTGGGCGCGGTAGCCAGACTGGTTGACCGACTGCGGCAGCAGGCCGAGGTGGCCGCAAACCGGCACCCCGCGCGTGACCAGGAAATTGACCGTCTCCACCATCACAGAGCCGCCTTCCAGCTTGACCATGTTGGCGCCGGCGGCGAGCAGGCGCGCGGCATTCTCCATGGCCTGCGCGGGAGCAGCCTGGTAGCTGCCGAAGGGCAGGTCGGCCATGACGAAGGCACTCGGCGCGCCGCGTCGAACGGCCTCGGTATGGTAGACCACGTGCTCAACCGTCACCGGCAGCGTGGTAGGGTGGCCCTGCACTGTCATGCCGAGCGAATCGCCGACCAGCAGGATGTCGACGCCGGCCGCGTCGAGTAGCCGAGCAAAGCCGGCGTCGTAACAGGTCAGGGCGGCCAGCTTCTCGCCGGACGTCGTCTTCTTAAGCAACTGCGGTAGGAACATGGCTCACGCCCCAGATAAAAAAAGCGTGCCGCGCTGGCTGCGGAGGCGCTCCCGGTGCGGCACGGAAGCATCCCTCGCAGTCGTAGTGTTGCCGCTCGCAGGCGACAGCGGCATTGCGCCGTAATGATAGAGGAATTCGCTGCCAGTATGCGGGGGCAGCCCTTGCCGGCACCCTGCGTGCAGTGTGGCCTGCCGGATATGCCGCATCAACGCAGCGGCGCGAGCAGGCGGACGGAGTCACGCACCACGCCGGCCAGTAGGTCGACGACGTGGCCGTGGCCGGGGAGGACGAGATCGGGCGCGATCTCCGCCAGGGGTAGCAATACGAATGCGCGTTCGTGCATGCGCGGGTGGGGGATGTGCAGGCCAGGCTCGTTGAGACGAAGGTCGTCGTAGAGCAGGATGTCCAGGTCCAGGGTGCGCGGCGAGTTGCGAAAGGCCCGCACGCGGCCGTGCCGGCGCTCGATGTCGAGGAGGGCGTCGAGGAGGGCGCGCGGGGCCAGGTCGGTCGCCAGCCTGGCCACTGCGTTGACGTAGTCGGGTTGGTCGGCGTATCCGGCCGGGGCGCTGGCATACAGGCCGGAGCGACCGCACAGCTCGCTGCAAGGCAGGCGGGCGAGCTCCAGCAGGGCATGCTCGACCTGTTCGGCCGGATCGTCGAGATTGGCCCCCAGCCCCACGTAGGCGAGGTGGCGCTCAGGCATCGTCGCCGGCTGTGCTGGCTGGCTTGCGCCGGGGGCGCCGCCGCCGCTTGCTGCTGCCGGCCTCGGCCGGCAGTAGCATGGCGCGGCGCGCGTCTTCGCCGGCGTCCTGGAAGCGCTCCCACCATTCGGCCAGCTCGGCCGGGGCGTCGCCGCCGCGTGCACGCAGGAGGAGGAAGTCGTAGCCGGCGCGTAGGCGCGGATGCGCCAGCAGGCGGAACGGCCGGGCGCCACTGCGCTGCTCGAAGCGGGTCTGCAGGGCCCAGATCTCCTTGATCATGCCGTCCAGTCGGCGCGGGAAGGCGAGCGCCGCGCGCTGCCGTTCCAGGGTGTCATCCATGGCGGCGTGCAGTGCGGTCTGCTCGGGCAGACCGTCGTCGCGCAGGCGCTCGAACTGCTCACGCATGTCGAACCAGAGCAGGCAGGCTAGCATGAAGGACGGCGAGGCGGACTGGTCGCGGCGCACCCGCTCGTCGGTGTCGTGCATGGCAGCATGGAGGAATTTCTGCCGCTCCGGGTGGTCGAGGATGGCGTCGAGCATGGGAAGCATGCCGTGGTGCAGGCCCTCGGCGCGCAGCTGGTGAACGCCGCGTTCGGCGTGGCCGGACAACAGCAGCTTGATCATCTCGTCGTACAGCCGGGCCGCCGGGATGCGCGCCAACATGGGAGCCAAGCGGGCGATCGGGGCGCGGGTGGCGGTGTCGATGTGGAAGTCGAGCTTGGCGGCGAAGCGGGCCGCCCGCAGCATGCGCACGGGGTCCTCGCGGAAGCGGGTGTCCGGGTCGCCGATCATGCGCAGCATCCTTTTCTTGGCGTCGTCGACGCCGCCATGGTAGTCCCACACCTCTTCCGTCTCGGGGTCGTAGTAGAGGGCATTGACCGTGAAGTCGCGGCGGATGGCGTCCTCCTGCTGACTGCCGAACACGTTGTCGCGCAGGATCATGCCGTCCTCGGCGGTGACCCGGTCCTCATCGTCGTCTTCCTGATGGGCGCGGAAGGTGGTCACCTCGATGGTGTCCGGCCCGCACATGACGTGGACGATCTGGAAGCGGCGGCCGATGATGCGCGAGCGGCGGAACAGGCGGCGCACCTCCTCCGGGGTGGCGTCTGTGGCGACGTCGAAGTCCTTCGGCTCGCGGTCGAGCAGAAGGTCGCGCACGGCGCCGCCGACCACGAAGGCGGCATAGCCGTTTTCCTTCAGGGTGCGGGTCACCTTGAGGGCGCAGGGATGGATGCCGGTGCGGCGGATGCCGTGTTGCGCGGGCGTGAAGATGCGGGGCTTGGAAGGCCTGGCGGATTTGCCGAGTACCTTGTGCAGCCAGCGGCGTATCATGCGGTCGGAGGTCCGTGGTGTCGTACTTGTACAGCCAGGCCTGCAGGGGCCCGGCGCCATTCTAGGGGGGGATTATACACAGGCCGTTGCCATCGCCTTGCCTGTGTCCTGCCCCTGACGCACAATTCGTGCCGTCGTCCCTTACCCAAGAGGTATCGCGTGATCGCCCTCATTGAAGCCGCGGGCTGGCCCATCTGGCCGCTGATCTTCGCCTCCATACTCGCCGTGGCCATCATTTTCGAGCGTGCCTACACGCTGCGCCGGCTGCAGATCATCCCGCCGTCCCTGCTCGAGCGCACCCTCGACATCCTGCGCAGGGAGGGCAGCAACTCACGCACCCTGCACCAGCTGGCCGAGGGTTCGCCGCTCGGGCGCGTGCTGGTGGCTGGCATCCGCAACCACACCTTTAGCCGCGAGATCATGAAGGAGGCGCTGGAGGAGACCGGTCGCGCAGTGGCACACGACCTCAACCGCTACCTGACCACCCTGGGCACCATCGCCTCGGTGGCGCCCCTGCTCGGCCTGCTCGGCACGGTGATCGGCATGGTGGAGATATTCGGCTCCCAGACCCCCACCGGCGGCAACCCCGCCACCCTTGCGCACGGCATCTCGGTGGCCCTCTACAACACCGCCTTCGGTCTCATCGTGGCGATCCCAAGCATGATTGCCTACCGCTTCTACCGCGGCAAGGTGGATGCGCTGCTGGTCGAGATGGAGCAGCAGGCCCTGACCCTGGTCGAACTGCTGCACGGGGAACGCCGGTGAACTTCCAGCGCGGCCTCGGCCGCGACGAGCCGGAGATCAACCTGATCCCGCTCATCGACGTCCTGCTGGTGATACTGATCTTTCTCATGGTCACCACCACCTACGCCCGCTTCGCCGAACTGCAGATCAACCTGCCCGAGGCGCAGGGCGACAGCGCCAAGGCTATGTCGGCGCAGATCACGGTCGACGTCGATGCCAGCGGCCGCTATCGCATCGACAACGCCGCCCCGCCCAGCCCGGACGTGCAGTCCCTCGCCGAGGCCCTGGGCCGCGCCGCAGCCGGCCGCCAGGAGCCGGTGGTGGTGATCAGCGCAGACGCCCAGGCCTCCCACCAGGCGGTCATCCGGGTCATGGACGCCGCCCGCAGGGCCGGCCTCGCGCGTGTCACCTTCGTGACCCAGAACGCCGCCCCTTGAGTCTGGAGCGCCGCCTGCTCGACTGCTGGTACGGGCGCGCTGGCTGGTGCCTGGCGCTGCTGCCGCTGGCCTGGCTGTTCGGCCTCGCCGCCGCTTTGCGCCGGCTGTATTACCGACTGCGCCCGCCCGTGCCGCTGCCTGTGCCGGTGATCGTGGTCGGCAACCTCAGCGTTGGCGGCACTGGCAAGACCCCTCTCACCCTCTGGCTGGTCGACCGCCTGCGCGCTGTCGGCCATCGCCCCGGCGTGCTCAGCCGTGGCTACGGCGGCGCCGGCGTGCCGGCGGCGGTCGGCGTGGGCAGCGATGCCACCGCGGTCGGCGATGAGCCGGTCCTGATCGCTCGGCGTGCCGGCTGCCCGGTCTGGGTCGGCCGTCACCGGCGCGCGGCCGGCCTGGCCCTGTTGGCGGCCCATACCGAGGTGGACGTGCTAATCGCCGACGATGGTCTGCAGCACTACGCCCTCGCCCGCGACTTCGAGATCGCCGTGCTGGACGGCCAACGCGGCCTCGGCAACGGCCACCTACTGCCGGCCGGGCCTTTGCGTGAGCCGCCCGCCCGCCTGGCCGTGGTGGATGCCGTGGTGGTCAACGGCGACGGCGAGCCGCAATCCTTTGACGTGCCGGCCTACGCCATGCGCCTGGGCGGGGTGCGCCTGTACAACCTGGCCCGGCCCGGCCAAGCTGAGGCGCCGGCAGTTCTGGCCGGCCGGCCGCTGCACGCGGTGGCGGCGATCGGCAACCCGCAACGCTTCTTCGACACACTGGCGCGGCTCGGTCTCGACGCCGTCCCGCAAGCCTTTCCCGACCATCACCGCTACCGGCCCGACGACCTGCCGCCCGGCGACGTGATCATGACCGAGAAGGATGCCGTCAAGTGCGCCGGCTTCGGGCGCGATGACATCTGGGTGCTGGCTGTTGACGCCGAGGTCGCCGGGGGGCTAGATAAGCAGGTCTTGACAAAACTGGAACACCGGCATGGATAACAAACTGCTCGAAATACTCGTCTGCCCGCTCTGCAAGGGCCCACTGGTCTACCGCAAGGAGGCCCGGGAACTGGTCTGCAACGCCGATGCGCTGGCCTTCCCGATCCGCGACGGCATCCCGGTGATGCTCGAGGAAGAGGCCCGCAAGCTGGCGCCGGAGGAACGGGCCGGCTGACCGCGGCCATGGCGGTCATGCCCTGGGTGGCACGCTGGGCGGGCCAGATTCCCGCGCGCGGCCGCGTCCTCGACCTAGCCTGCGGCAGCGGCCGCCACGCCGTCTACCTGGCCGGCCTCGGGCATGCGGTCGAGGCGGTCGACATCGACCTCGCACCGGCAGCGCCGGTGCGCCATACCTCAGGCGTGGCGTGGCGCCAGTACGACCTCGAGGGCCAGCCATGGCCGTTCGCGGCAGGCGCCTACCAGGGCGTGGTGGTGACCAACTACCTGCACCGCCCGCTGTTCATCCATCTGATCGACGCACTGGCGCCCGGCGGCGTGCTCATCTACGCCACCTATGCCATGGGCCAGGAGGCCTATGGCCGGCCGCGCAATCCGCACCATCTGCTGATGACCGGCGAACTCTTGGAGGCGGTGCGCGGTCGCATGCGGGTGGTCGCCTACGAGGACGTGCTGGAGGCCGGCGAATGCCCGGCCCGGGTGCAGAGACTGTGCGCGATCATGAATTGACCGGTTTCGGCTACAATTTCGCCTTTCCAATGAGCAAGATTCCATCATGTTGACCGGCAGCCTAGTCGCCCTCGTCACCCCCATGCTGCCCGATGGCGGCCTCGACCTGCCGCGCCTGCGCACCCTCGTGGACTGGCACGTCGAGCAGGGCACCGATGCCCTGGTCATCGTCGGCACCACCGGCGAGTCGCCCACCGTCGACCCCGAGGAGCACTGCCTGCTGATCCGCACCGCGGTCGAGCAGGCCGCCGGGCGCGTCCCTGTGGTGGCTGGCACCGGCGCCAACTCCACTGCCGAGGCGATCGAGCTGACTCGCTGTGCCAAGGCAGCCGGCGCGGTGGCCGGCCTGTCGGTGGCGCCGTACTACAACAAGCCGACCCAGGAAGGCCTGTACCGGCACTTCAAGGCCATCGCCGAGGCGGTCGACTTGCCGCTCATCCTCTACAACGTGCCCGGCCGTACCGCCTCCGACATCGCCAACGACACCGTGTTGCGCCTCGCACAGGTGCCCGGCGTGGTCGGCATCAAGGACGCCACCGGCAACATCGAGCGCGGCACCGCCCTCATCAAGGCGGCGCCGGCCGGCTTCGCCGTCTACAGTGGCGACGACGCCAGCGGCATGGTGCTGATGCTGCTGGGCGGCCGGGGCATCATCACGGTGACCGGCAACGTCGCCCCCCGTCTCATGCACGAGATGTGCGTCGCCGCTCTGGCCGGCGACCTGGCCACGGCGCGCGAGATCAACTTCCGCCTGCTCGGCCTGCACCAGAAGTTGTTCGTCGAGGCCAACCCCATCCCGGTCAAGTGGTGCGTGGCCGAGATGGGCCGCATCGAGGCCGGCATCCGCCTGCCGCTCACCCCGCTTTCCCAGCCCTACCACGACGTGCTGCGCGCCGCCATGCGCGAAGCCGGCGCCCTCCAGGAGTAGAACCAAGATGCGCAAGACCGCAACCGTCACCGTGCTCGCCCTCGCCCTGGGTGGCTGTTCCATGATGGAGGGCAAGAAGATCGACTATAAGTCGGCAGGCAGCCTGCCGCCCCTGGAGGCGCCGCCTGACCTGGTGATGCCTTCGGCCGACAACCGCTATGCCCTGCCGGGTGCCGCCCCGGCTGGTGCGACGACCTATTCCGACTACACCCAGGAGCGCGGCGCGCGCGCCGCGGCCGGCATGACCGGGGTGCTGCCCCAGGTCGACAAGGTGCGGGTGGAGCGCGCCGGCAGCCAGCGCTGGCTGGTGGTCGACCTGCCGGCCAAGGATGTCTGGCCGGTGGTGAAGGACTTCTGGCAGGAGACGGGCTTCATCGTCAACGTCGAGATGCCCGAGGCCGGTGTCATGGAGACCGACTGGGCGGAGAACCGCGCCAAGATTCCCCAGGACATGGTTCGAAGCTTCCTCGGCAAGGCGCTCGACTCGCTCTATTCCACCGCCGAGCGCGACAAGTTCCGCACTCGGCTGGAACCCGCCGGCGAGGGCCAGGGAACCGAGATCTACATCAGCCACAAGGGCATGATCGAGGTCTTCGAGGGTACCCAGAGCGGTAGCGACCAGGGCAAGGGCCGCACCGTCTGGCAGCCCCGCCCGGCTGACCCGGAGTTGGAGGCCGAGATGCTGCGCCGCCTGATGGTGCGCTTCGGCGTCGAGGAGGCCCGCGCACAGGGCCTGATCGCCGCCAAGGCCGCCAGCCAGGCCAGCCTGACCAAGGCCGCTGACGGCGCCCCCGCCCTCGTCCTGCCGGAGGCCTTCGACCGTGCCTGGCGCCGCGTCGGCCTGGCCCTCGACCGCATCGGCTTCGTGGTCGAGGACCGCGACCGCGTCGCCGGGGTCTATTTCGTCCGCTACGCCGACCTCGACGCCGAGACCGCCAAGGAGAAGCAGGGCTTCCTGTCTAAGCTGGCCTTCTGGCGCAGTTCCGACGGCAAGGCCAAGGCGGAGAAGTACCGCGTCAGTGTCGCCGACAAGGATGGCGGCAGCCAGGTCGCCGTCTATCGCGAAACCGGCGCCCCGGCTGCCGACGAGACCGGCAACCGGATCGCCCGCCTGCTGCACGAGCAACTGAAGTAATGCGCTTCGCCAGCCTGGGCAGCGGCAGCAAGGGCAATGCCTGGCTGGTGGAGAAGGGCGCTACGCGCGTCCTGATCGACTGCGGCTTCGGCCCGCGCGAGATGACCGGCCGCCTGGCCCGCCTGGGCCTGATGCCGGCCGACGTCTCGGCGATCCTGGTCAGCCACGAGCATAGCGACCACGCTCGCGGCGTCGCCCGCTTCTCGGCCCGGCACGCCTGCCCGGTCTGGCTGACGCACGGCTGCCGCGCCATGCTGGAGTCGA
>JAQVJE010000029.1:4472-11572 GCA_028695325.1 Gallionellaceae bacterium | reverse complement strand
GCCGACGTCTCGGCGATCCTGGTCAGCCACGAGCATAGCGACCACGCTCGCGGCGTCGCCCGCTTCTCGGCCCGGCACGCCTGCCCGGTCTGGCTGACGCACGGCTGCCGCGCCATGCTGGAGTCGACGGTCGAGCCGCTCGAGCACGCGCGCGAGATCGACGGCCACGCCGCCTTCGCGGTCGGCGACCTGGAGATCCAGCCCTACCCGGTGCCGCACGACGCCCGCGAGCCGGTGCAGTACGTGGTTTCCGACGGCGCCCGCCGCTGGGGCCTGTTGACCGACGCCGGCCACATCACCGGCCACATGGTGGCCATGCTGGACGGCTGCGACGCCCTCGCCCTGGAGTGCAACCACGACGTCGAGCGGCTCCGGCGCGGCAGCTACCCCGCCGCCCTCAAGGCCCGCATACTGGGGCGCTACGGCCACCTGGACAACGGCGCCGCCGCCGAACTGCTCGGTTGCCTGCAGCGCGAGCGTCTGCAACACGTCGTGGCAGCCCACCTGTCGGAGGAGAACAATACCCCCGACCTGGCGCGCGACGCCCTCGCCACCGTGCTCGGCTGCACGGCGGACTGGGTCGCCGTGGCGGACCAGGCCGAGGGCATTTCCTGGCGATCGATTGTTTGAACTGTGACGGACCTATGAGCGAATCATCCGCCCTGGAGGCGGCCAACACCTTCGAGGAACTACGCCTCGCTCCCGAACTCCTCGCCGCCGTGGCCGCGATGGGCTACACCACGCCGACCCCGATCCAGCGCGAGGCCATCCCGCTGGTCCTGGCCGGGCGCGATCTCCTGGCACAGGCCCAGACCGGCACCGGCAAGACCGCCGCGTTCACCCTGCCGCTGCTGCACAAGATGAAGCCGTTCGCCAACACCAGCACCTCGCCGGCGCGCCACCCGGTGCGCGCCCTGGTCCTGGCGCCGACCCGCGAACTGGCCATCCAGGTCTACGACAACGTCGCCATGTACGCCAAGAACCTGCCCTTGCGCAGCACCGTGGTGTACGGCGGTGCCGGCATGCAGGAACAGGAGGCCGCCCTGCGCGCCGGCGTCGAGGTCCTGGTCGCCACCCCCGGCCGCCTGCTCGACCACGCCGGCAACAAGCTGGCCCTGTTGAACCAGGTCCAGTTCCTGGTCCTCGACGAGGCCGACCGCATGCTCGACATGGGTTTCATGCCCGACCTCAAGCGCATCCTCAACCTGCTCCCGGCCAAGCGCCAGACCCTGCTCTTCTCCGCCACCTTCAACGACGAGATCACCCGCCTGGCCAACAGCTTCCTGCAGAACCCGCTCAAGGTCGAGGTGGCGCGCAAGAACAGCGCCACCGAGCTGGTCGAGCAGGTCGCCCACCGGGTGGCCGAGGACGACAAGATGGAGGCCCTGCTGCGCATCGTGCGGGTGCGCGGCCTCAGCCAGGCCCTGGTCTTCACCCGCACCAAGATCGCCGCCGACAAGCTCTATCGGCGCCTGCAACGGCGCGGTGTCGAGGCCGCCGCGATCCACGGCGACAAGGCCCAGGTCGACCGCCTGCTCGCCCTGGAGGGCTTCAAGCAGGGCAAGATCAAGCTACTGGTCGCCACTGACATCGCCGCCCGCGGCATCGACATCGCCGAGCTGCCCTGCGTGTTCAACTACGAGCTGCCCTACCACCCCGAGGACTACGTCCACCGCATCGGCCGCACCGGCCGCGCCGGCGCTTCCGGCTTGGCCGTCTCCCTGGTCTCGGCCGAGGAGGACAAGCTGCTGGCAGGGGTCGAGCGCTTCATTAACCGCAAGCTGGAGATCTCGCCGCTGCCGTCGCCGCCGCCACCGCCGGCTCCGGCTCGACCAGCGGCGCGGCCAGAGGCCGCCGACGCGGGCAGCACCGCAGGTACCTACGCACGTGGCCGGCGTGGCCGCGAGCCGCAGGTTTGCGCCCTGTTCCTGCCGCCGGTGCGCCCCGCCCAGGATGACGGCGCCCACGAATGAACTGGGAGCTGGCGCTGGCCGGGGGGCTGGTCGCGCTGGGCTGGTTCTGGTGGGACGGTCTCAACAAGCGCGAGCTGGCCATCCGCGCCGCCCGCACGGTCTGCCAGCGAGCCGGGGTGCAGCTGCTCGACGAGACCGTGGCGTTGCGCCGCTTCGGCCTGGCGCGCGACGGCAACCAGCGCATGCGGGTGCGGCGCGATTTCCAGTTCGAATATACCGATACCGGCGACAACCGTCTGCCGGGCCATGTCTACCTGCTGGGCGACCGGGTGCTGAACACCGACCTGATCCTGCCCGCCGCGACGGAGGTGTCCGATGAAGCGAATTAGTGGTGTCCTGCTGGTGCTGTGGGTCGGCGGTGTGGCGGCCGGCGGCTTCGTCGAGGACAGGTTCCAGGGCCGGCAGTTCGAATACGACTTCGATGCCGACGAGAAACCCTGGCAGGAGGTCCAGGCCCAGCTGCCTGCCGCGCCTAAGGCCGGGGCGCTGCGCGAGTTCATCGTCGGTGGCGGCAGCGGTCACCGCTATTTCCTCGACCTCGACGCGCTCTCCGCCGGCGACGACGGCGTGGTGCGCTACACCCTGGTGATCCGCACCGCCGGCGGCGCCGAGAACGTCAGCTACGAGGGCATGCGCTGCACGACCGGCGAGCGCAAGCTGTACGCCTTCGGCCGCCCGGACGGCCAGTGGGCGCGCAACCGCTATGCCCGCTGGGCGCCGATCGAGGCCCGCCGCGACGACAGCTACCAGAAGGAACTGTTCTTCCATTATTTCTGCACCGTGGATGGTGCCGCCGACATGAAGACCATACGGCGCGCCCTCGACAGCGGTGGCATCCGGCGCGGCGGCGACTGATCGAAGTCAGGTGCGGCCGCCGCGGGGCTGGCCCGTGCCCGCCGCATCGCCTACAATGCCCCCCGCTACAGGTGTTCCGCCGGCGCGAGCCGGAGGAATGAAACGGGAACGAGGTGAGAGCACGGCTCGATGCCTCGGCTGCCCCCGCAACGGTAAGCGCCCAACGGCTATCCATCGGCCACTGTCCCCGCGGACGGGAAGGCGGATAGCTTCATGCGCGAGCCCGGAGACCGGCCTCTAGCAGGTACGCGGGCCGCGGTGGGCGCAGCCTCCCCCGAGCGTGAACAGGACGGGCGCATGATGCCCGTCACCCTTTCCCGTCCCGCGTGTTTTCGGGTTTCCCGGCGGGGTTGCCGGGACGAGAAAGGACGTCTTCATCATGCTACGCACCCTGTTGGCCGCCTGCCTGGGCGGCATGGCCTGCGTCCCCGTGCAGGCCCAGGATACCCATGTTTCCGACGAGATCGTGGTCACCGCGACGCGCACCGCGCAGACCGCTGACGAGACTCTGGCCGCGGTCACCGTCATCACCCGCCAGGACATCGAGCGCCGCCAGGCGCAGTCGTTGCCGGAGGCCCTGGCCGGCATGCCGGGCCTCGGTCTGGCCAACAGCGGCGGCGCTGGCAAGGCCACCAGCCTGTACCTGCGCGGCACCGAGTCGGATCATGTCGTGGTGCTGATCGACGGTGTCCGGATCGGTTCCGCCACCACCGGCGCGGCGGCCATCCAGGACCTTCCCATCGAGGCCGTCGAGCGCATCGAGATCGTGCGCGGGCCGCTGTCCAGCCTGTACGGCTCCGAGGCCATCGGCGGCGTCATCCAGATATTCACCCGCCGGGGCGGCGGCGCGCTTGCCCCCTACGCCAGCCTGGGGGTCGGCCGCTATGGTACCCGGCAGGCGGCGGCGGGCATCTCGGGTGGCGGCGAGCAAAGCTGGTTCAACCTGGCCGCCTCGCATTACCGCACGGCGGGCTTCAGCGCCCGCCGCACCGGCGAGGCGGATGCCGATGGCTACCGCAACGATGCCGTGAATCTGCGCGCCGGCCATCGCTTCGCGTCGGGCACCGAACTGGACGCCCATCTGCTCGGAGCCTGGGGGCGCAGCGAATTCGACGGCAGCGCCCAGGATGAAAGCGAGTCGGCGCAGCTCGCGCTCGGCCTGGCCCTGAGGCACCGTTTCGGTGAGCGCTGGTATGCCCGCCTGAGCCTGGGGCAGGGGCGCGACGAGTCCGACAACTACAAGGACGGTGTCTACCGGTCCAGCTTCGATACCCGGCGCACCACCCTCGCCTGGCTTAACGACGTGCAACTGGGCGCCGACCGGCTGCTCACCCTGGGGCTCGACCGCCAGCAGGACCGGGTGGCGGGCAGCACCGCCTACGCGGTGAACGAACGCGATCGCGCCGGCGTGTTCGCCCAGTTCCAGGCCAGCGCCGGCGCGCACGACTTCAAGCTGTCCCTGCGCCGCGACGACGACAGCCAGTTCGGTGCCGCCACGACCGGCAACGCGGCCTGGGGCATGGCGCTGGGCGGTGGCCTGCGCACCCGCCTGGCCTATGGCACGGCCTACAAGGCCCCCACCTTCAACGAGCTGTATTACCCCGGCTTCGGCAACCCGGCGCTCGGGCCGGAGCGCTCAAGGAGCCTGGAGGCGGGCCTGTCCGGCCGCTACGGCGGTGGCCGCTGGGAACTGGCCGCCTACGAGACCCGGGTCGATGACCTGATCGGCTACGACGCCTCGTACACCCCGGTCAACATCGACCGCGCCCGCCTGCGCGGTGTCGAGGCGTCCGCAGCCTGGCGCGTCGGCGGCTGGGACGCCGGCCTGAACGCCACCTGGCAGGACCCGGAGAATCGCGCCAGCGGCGCCCACCGTGGCAACCTGCTGCCGCGCCGCGCCGAACGCAGCCTGCGCCTGGATGTCGAGCGCGCCCTGGGCGCCTGGAGCCTGGGCGGCAGCCTGCGCCTGGAAGGCCACCGCTACGACGACCTCGCCAACACCACCCGCCTGGACGGCTACGCCCTGGTCGACCTGCGTGCCGAGTACCGGCCGGCCAGGGCGTGGCGGCTGCAGGCCAGGCTGGAGAACCTGTTCGACCGCGACTATGAGACCGCCGCCACCTACAACCAGCCGGGGCGCGGCCTCTACCTCACCCTGCGCTGGCAGCCGGAGGCACGATGAACGAAACGACCGAGCGGACCGCCCGCCATGCCGCCCGCATGGCCAGGAAGAAGGGGGTGATCGATGCCGCCATCGCCCGCGCCGACCGGGAACAGGGCGTGCTGCTGGTGCTGACCGGCAACGGCAAGGGCAAGTCCTCCTCGGCCTTCGGCATGGTGGCGCGCGCCCTCGGCCACGGCATGCGGGTCGGCGTCGCCCAGTTCGTCAAGGGCCGCGCCGACACCGGCGAGGAGGCCTTCTTCCGCCGCCAGCCGGGCGTGACCTGGCACGTGCTGGGCGAGGGCTACACCTGGGAGACGCAGAACCTGGCCCGGGACAGCGCCACCGCGCAGGCCGGCTGGGCAGTGGCCAGGCAGCTGCTGGCCGATCCAGCCATCGGCCTGGTGGTGCTGGACGAACTGACCTATGTGCTCAAGTACGGCTGGCTGGACACCGCCGCGGTGCTGGCCGACCTGGCCGCCCGGCCGCCCATGCAGCACGTCGTCGTCACCGGACGCGGCGCGCCGGCAGCCCTGCTGGCGGCGGCCGATACGGTGAGCGAGATCGCCGACCTCAAGCACGCCTGGCGCGCCGGGGTGAAGGCCCAGGCCGGGGTGGACCTGTGAGCGCCCGCTGCCCGGCCCTCATGGTCGCCGCCCCGGCCTCGGGCCAGGGCAAGACCAGCGTCACCGCCGCCCTGGCGCGTCGGCACCGGGCCGAGGGGCGGCGGGTGCGGGTGTTCAAGACCGGGCCGGACTTCCTCGACCCCATGATTCTGGAGCGCGCCAGCGGCCAGCCGGTCTACCAGCTCGACCTCTACATGGGCGGCGAGGCGCACTGCCGGCAACTGCTGCACGAGGCCGCGCGGGAGGCCGACCTGATCCTGGTCGAGGGAGTCATGGGCCTGTTCGACGGCGCCCCGTCCGGGGCCGACCTCGCCGCCCTGTTCGGCATCCCGGTGCTGGCCGTCATCGACGCCGCCGCCATGGCGCAGACCTTCGGCGCCATCGTGCACGGCCTGGCCAGCTACCGGCCGGACGTGCGGGTGGCCGGCGTGCTGGCCAACCGGGTGGGCGGTCCGCGCCACGCCGACCTGCTCAGGGACTGCCTGCCGGCCGGCGTCGCCTGGTATGGCGCCCTGCCGCGCGCGGCCGCCCTGGCCCTGCCGGAGCGCCATCTCGGCCTGGTGCAGGCGGACGAGGTGGCCGACCTGGCCGCCCGTATCGAGGCCGCCGCCGCGGCCCTGCCGGCGGAGGCCTGCCGGCTGCCCGACCCGGTCGCCTTCCCGGCCGGCCCGGCCGTGCCGCTGCCGGCCCGGCTGGCCGGCGTGCGCATCGCCATCGCCCGCGACGCCGCCTTCTCCTTCCTGTACCGCGCCAACCTCGACCTGCTCGCCGCCCTGGGAGCGGAACTGGTCTTCTTCTCGCCCCTGGCCGGCGATGGTCTGCCGGACTGCGACGCGGTCTGGCTGCCCGGCGGCTACCCGGAACTGCACCTCGCCGCCCTGGCGGCCAACACCGCCCTGCATGCGGCGCTGCGCGCCCACCACGCGGCGGGCCGGCCCATCCTGGCCGAGTGCGGCGGCATGCTGTTCCTGGCCGAGAGCCTCACCGACGCGGTCGGCCGGCAGGCCGCCATGGCCGGCCTGCTGCCCGGCCGGGCGCTGATGCAGACCGGCCTAGCCGCGCTCGGCCTGCAGGGTGTCGAATTGCCCGAGGGCAGCTTGCGCGGTCACACCTTCCACCATTCCCGCCTGGATACCGAACTGCCGCCCCTGGCGCGGGCCGGCAATCCCAATGGCGGCGCCGGCGAGGCCGTGTACCGTAGTGGCCGCCTCACTGCCAGCTATATTCATTTCTATTTCCCGGCCAACCCGGACGCTGTCGCGCGCTTGTTCCTGCCATGACCGCCGCCGCCTGAGTCCGCCATGCCCACCCTGCGCCGTGCCCTTGCCAGCCTCGCCCTGCTTGCCCTCGTGGCGGCAGCCAGCCTGCTGCTGTCGCTCGCCTCCGGCAGCCTGGCCCTGCGGCCCGCCGAGGTCTGGGCCGCCCTGCTGGGGCAGGGCGACGTCCTGGCCGTGCAGGTGGTGCAGGACCTGCGCCTGCCGCGCA
>JAQVJE010000029.1:0-4372 GCA_028695325.1 Gallionellaceae bacterium | reverse complement strand
GCCAGCCTGCTGCTGTCGCTCGCCTCCGGCAGCCTGGCCCTGCGGCCCGCCGAGGTCTGGGCCGCCCTGCTGGGGCAGGGCGACGTCCTGGCCGTGCAGGTGGTGCAGGACCTGCGCCTGCCGCGCAGCCTGGCCGCCTTCGCCTGCGGCGGCCTGCTCGCACTGGCCGGCGCGCTGATGCAGGTGTTGCTGCGCAATCCGCTCGCCGACCCCTATGTGCTGGGCATCTCGGGCGGTGCCGCGGTGGGCGCCCTGGCCGCCATGCTGCTGGGGGTGGGCGCCGGGCTGGGCCTGGAGGCGGCCGCCTTCGCCGGCGCCCTGGCCGCCATGCTGCTGGTGTTCGGCCTGGCGCGCGGCGAGGGCTCCTGGACCCAGACCCGGCTGCTGCTCACCGGGGTCATCGTCGCCGCCGGCTGCGGCGCCGTGGTGGCCCTGATGCTGTCCATCGCGCCCGAGCACAAGCTGCGCGGCATGCTGTTCTGGCTCATGGGCGACGCCGGCCAGAGCGACGACCCGCGGCCCGCCCTGGCCACCCTGGCGCTGGGGTTGGCCGCCGCCCTGTTCCTGGCCCGCGAGCTCAACCTGCTGGCGCGCGGCGCCCTGCTCGCCGCCAGCCTGGGCGCGCGGGTGGCCGGCCTGCGCCTGGCCCTCTACTTCCTTGCCTCGCTGCTCACCGCGGTGGCCGTCACCAGCGTCGGCAGCGTCGGTTTCGTTGGCCTGGTGGTGCCGCACCTGGTCCGGCTCGCTCTCGGCAACGACCAGCGCCTGCTGCTGCCGGCCGCCGCCCTGGCCGGCGGCGCGCTGCTCACCCTGGCCGACACCCTTGCGCGCACCGTGATCGCTCCTCAGCAGCTGCCGGTGGGTGTGCTCACCGCGCTGATCGGCGTGCCGGTATTCCTGTTCCTGCTGGCGCGGGCGCCGCGGGCGGAGCATCTATGAGCGCCATACTGACTGCCCGTGGCCTGGCGGTGTCGATCGCCGGCCAGGCCGTGGCGAGCGGCCTCGACCTCGACCTGGCGGCCGGCGAGTGCCTCGTCGTGCTGGGCCGTAATGGCGTCGGCAAGACCACACTGCTCACCGCCCTGGCCGGCCTGCGGGCGCCCGACGCGGGAGCGCTCGAACTGGCCGGCCGGACCTATGCCGCCCTCGGTCCGCGCGGTGCGGCGCGCCTGCGCGGCGTCCTGCCGCAGCACCAGGGTGATGCCTTCCCGGCCACGGTGCTGGAGACGGTGCTGATCGGCCGCCACCCGCACCTGGCACGCTGGCAGTGGGAGGGGCCGGCCGACGCGGCCATCGCGCGTGCGGCCCTGGCGGCGGTGGACATGGCCGGCTTCGCCGCGCGCCCCCTGCATACCCTGTCCGGCGGCGAGCGTCAGCGGGTCGCCATCGCCGCCCTGCTGGCGCAGACGCCCAGGCTGTACTGCCTGGACGAGCCGCTCGCCCACCTCGACCTCGGCCACCAGGTCGCCGTGCTTGACCTGATGCGCCAGCGCGCCCGCGCCGAGGGGGCCGCCGTGCTGATGGTGCTGCACGACGTCAATCTGGCGGCGCGCTATGCCGACCGGGCGCTGCTCCTGCACGGCGACGGCCGCTTCGACCTGGGCGCGGCCGCCACGGTGCTGGACGGCGAGCGCCTGACCCGCCTGTACGGCCATCCCCTGCGCGAGCTCAGGGACGCGGGCCGGGTCTGGTTCGTACCGGAGACGGGCGGCCATGGCTGAGCGCACGTCGGCCCGGCCCTCAGCGTCGCGCGCGCGCCGTCTCCAGGTGGCGGCAGAGCAGCTCGGCGCCGTCGAGCAGGCGTGGCGTGGGACGCTGCATGAGGTCGGACGGCACGTAGAACAGGTTGTCGCGCGCCACGGCACGGAGGCGGGCGTAGCGGCGCCAGTCGTCCAGGCCGATCGGGCTGTCTCGGCCCATGCCGCTCGCCACGATGGCCTCCGGGTCGGCCGCCAGCACGGCCTCCAGGCTGACCGCCGGAGCCTTGTCGGCGAGGTGGGCGAAGACGTTGGCGCCGCCGCACAGGCCGATGACCTCACTGATGATCTGGCCGCCGCCCGCCGTGCTGAGTGGCTGGTGCCAGAGCTGGTAGAACACCGGCACGGCGGGGCGGCCGGCATGGCGCGCGCGCAGCGCGGCCATGCGCTGGCGGAAGGCGGCCGCGGCGGGGCGCGCCACCGCCTCGGTGCCGGCCAGGCGGCCCAGGCGCTCGATGCCGGCCGGGATGTCCTCCAGGCGGTCCGGCTGGGTCTGGTAGACGGTCAGGCCGAGCGCCTTCAGCCTGGCCACGGCGCCGGGGGCGTTGCCGCTTTGCCAGGCCACCACGAGGTCGGGCCGGAGGGCGACGATGGCCTCCAGGTCGAGGCGCGAGTAGCCGCCGATCCGGGGCAGGGCGCGGGCGGCCGCCGGGTAGTCGCTGTACTCCACCGCGCCGACCAGGCGGTCACCCGCCCCGGCGGCGTAGAGGTTCTCGGTGGCGTGCGGGGCCAGGCTGACGATGCGCCGGGCCGGTTCGGCCAGGCGCACGACGGCGCCGCTGTCGTCGCGCACGACGATCTCAGCCCGGACCGGTGCGGCGGCCAGGAGGAGGGCGAGGAGGAGGGCGAGGCGAAGACGATGCATGACGCGTCGGGCTGGCGAAGGAAGGCGGATTCTAGCGGCGCCGGCGTCACCTGCGGCGTTTTTCTGCCGGCCGAGCGCGGTCCGGCTGGCCACACGGGGAACGACACATGACCTTCATCACCATGGCATTGACGGCGGCAGCGGCGGTGGCGCTGGACTGGTGGCTGGGCGAGCCGCGCCGGCGCCATCCCCTGGTCGGCTTCGGCCGCCTGGCGGCCTGGCTGGAGCGCCGCCTCTACCGGCCCGCCCGGCTGCTCGGCCTGGTCGCCTGGGCGCTGGCGGTGCTGCCGCTCACCGGCCTGGCCTGGGCGCTCGGGCAGCTGCCCTGGCTGGGCCTCGTCTTCCCGGTCTGGGCGCTCTATTTCGCCCTCGGACACCGCAGCCTGCACGACCACCTGGCGCCGGTCGCGGATGCCCTGGCGGCGGGCGACGAGGCCGGCGCGCGGCAGTTGGTCGCGCGCGTGGTCAGCCGCGACGCCGAGGCCCTGGTGATCGCCCCGGCGGCGGTGGAATCGGCCCTGGAGAACGGCAACGACGGCGTCTTCGGCGCCCTGTTCTGGTTCGCCGTCGCCGGCGCGCCGGGCGCCATCCTCTATCGCCTGGCCAACACCCTTGACGCCATGTGGGGCTACCGTGGCGAGCGCTACGGCCGCTTCGGCTGGGCTGCCGCGCGCCTGGACGACCTGTTCAACTACGTTCCGGCCCGGCTGACGGCGCTGACCTACGCCCTGCTCGGCCGCACCCGCCAGGCCCTGCACTGCTGGCGCCGCCAGGCGCCGGCCTGGGACGGCGTCAACCCGGGCGCGGTGATGGCGGCCGGGGCCGGCGCCCTGGCCGTGCGCCTGGGCGGCCCGGCGCGCTACCGTGGCGAGTGGCACGCCAGGCCCGTCCTGGGCGTGGGCGCGGTAGCCGGAGCGGACGACATCAGGCGGGCACTCAGCCTGGTCCGGCACGGCGTGCTGCTGTGGCTGCTGGTCATGGCCGGGATCGGGGTGGCCCATGCTTGAGCATGGCGGCCGCCTGCGGCGCACGGCAGCGGAGCACGGCATCCCGCTGGCCGACTGGCTCGACCTGTCGACCGGCATCAATCCCTGCGGCTGGCCGGTGCCGGCGATCCCCGCCGCGGCCTGGGCGCGCCTGCCGGAGGACGACGATGGCCTGGTCGAGGCGGCCTGCGGCTATTACGGCGCACCCCATTGCCTGCCGGTGGCCGGCTCCCAGGCGGCCATCCAGGCCCTGCCCCGGCTGCGCGAGCCCGGCCGGGTCGGCGTGGTGGCGCCGGGCTATGCCGAGCACGCCGAGGCCTGGCGGGCGGCCGGCCACGCGGTGGTGGCGGTGCCCCACGACACGGCGACGCCGGACGGTCTCGACGTCCTGGTGCTGATCCACCCCAACAACCCGACCGGCCGGTCCTATGCGCTGGAGGAGCTGCTTGAATGGCATGAACGCCTGGCGGCGCGCGGCGGCTGGCTGGTGGTGGACGAGGCCTTCATGGATTGCATGCCGGAATGCAGCCTGGCGGCGCAGAGCCACCGACCCGGCCTGGTGGTGCTGCGTTCCCTGGGCAAGTTCTTCGGCCTCGCCGGGGCGCGGGTCGGCTTCGTCCTGGCCGAACCGGGCCTGCTCGATCGCCTGGCCGACCGGCTCGGGCCGTGGCCGTTGAGCGGTCCGGCGCGCCAGGTCGCCCGCCTGGCCCTGCTGGATAGCGCCTGGCAGGCCGCCGAACGGCCCCGCCTGCTTGCCGAGGGGG
>JAQVJE010000168.1 GCA_028695325.1 Gallionellaceae bacterium | reverse complement strand
CACGCCCGAGGTGCGGGTCAACATCATCCACGCCGCGGTCGGCGCGGTGTCGGAATCCGATGTCAACCTGGCCATCGCCTCCGGTGCCGTCATCATCGCCTTCAACGTGCGCGCCGACGCCCAGGCCAGGAAACTGGCCGAGAACTCCGCCGTCGACATCCGCACCTACAACATCATCTACGAGGCCGTGGACGACGTGAAGGCCGCCCTGGGTGGCCTGCTGTCGCCGGAGAAGAAGGAAAACGTCATCGGCATGGCCGAAGTGCGCCAGGTCTTCCGCATTACCAAGGTCGGCACCGTGGCCGGCTGCCTGGTGCTGGACGGCGTCATCAAGCGGGCTGGCTCGGTGCGCGTGATCCGTGACAACGTGGTGGTGCACACTGGCGAGATCGACGCCCTGAAACGCTTCAAGGACGACGTCAAGGAAGTCAAGGGCGGCTTCGAATGCGGCCTCAGCCTGAAGAACTACAACGACATCCAGGAAGGTGACCAGCTCGAGTGCTTCGAGGTGGTGGAAGTCGCTAGAACGCTTTGAGTGACAAAGTGACGAGTGACAAGGTGACGGGTGAAGCCGGTTGCTTTGTCGTTTGTCACTCGTCACCAGTCACTTGTCACTGAATTCATATGCCTACTGATTACCCCCGCTCCCGCCGCGTTGCCGAGCAGATCCGCCAGGAACTGGCCGAGCTGCTCTGGCGCGAGGTGAAGGATCCGCGCGTCAAAGGCGTCACCATCACCTCGGTCGAGGTCACCTCCGACCTCGAGCACGCCAAGGCCTGGTTCACCGTCCTGACCGGTGACCGCGAGGTTGTCGCCAAGGGGCTCAACAGCTCGATCGGCTTCCTGCGCCGCGAACTGGGCCACCGCATGCGCCTGCGCCTGGTGCCCAGCCTGACCTTCCAGTACGACGAGTCGGTCGAGCGGGGCGCCCACCTGTCCCAGCTGATCGACCAGGCGGTCGAGGAAGACAGGCGTCATCATCAGGGCGACGACTGACCGCATGGCGAAGCGCAAGATCGACGGCGTCCTACTGCTCGACAAGCCGGAGGGCATCACCTCCAACCTCGCCCTGCAGAAGGCCCGGCGCCTCTACAACGCCGAGAAGGCCGGCCACACCGGCACCCTCGACCCGTTCGCCACCGGCCTCCTGCCCCTGTGCCTGGGCGAGGCGACCAAGTTTTCCCAGTTCCTGCTCGATGCCGACAAGGTATACCTCGCCGAGCTATGCCTCGGCGTGCGTACCACGACCGCCGACCCCGAGGGTGAGGTGGTCGAGACGCGGCCGGTCACCGTCACCGCGGCCGCCGTGGCGGCGGTGCTGCCGCGCTTCCTGGGCGAGATCGACCAGGTGCCGCCCATGCACTCGGCCATCAAGCGTGATGGCCGCCCCCTCTACGAACTGGCCCGCAAGGGCATCGAGGTCGAGCGGCAGCCGCGCCGGGTGGTCGTGCACGACATCGAGCAGGTCGCGCTGGCCGGCGACCGCCTGACCCTGCGGGTCCACTGCGGCAAGGGCGTCTACGTGCGCACCCTGGCCGAGGACATCGGCGCCGCGCTCGGCTGCGGTGCCCACCTGGCGGCGCTGCGCCGTGAGGCGGTCGGCCCCTTCGATATCGGCGACGCCGTCACCCTGGTCGAGCTGGCGGACATGGAGGTCGCCACCCGTGACGGTCTGCTGTTGCCGCCTGACTGCCTGATCGATGATCTGGCCCGGCTGGATCTCGACATCGAGTCGGCCTGGCAGGTCTGCCACGGCCAGGCGGTCTGGCGCTCCGGCCTGCGGGTGGGCGAGTTGCTGCGCTTGTACGACCCGGTCGGACGTTTTCTCGGCGTCGCCGAGGTTGACATCGAGGGCAAGGCCGCACCGCGCCGGCTCCTGGCGACAGGGGCCTGAATTTGCTTGAGAAAATCCCGTCCGGGCGAGTAAAATCCGCCCTTTTCTAAATTCGTTTTCAGATCGGAGTAGTTCCAAATGGCTATCGAAACCGCGCAAAAGGCGCAAATCGTCAAGGATTTCCAACGCGCCACCGGCGACACCGGCTCCCCGGAAGTCCAGGTCGCCCTGCTGACCGCCCGCATCAACGACCTCACCGGCCACTTCAAGGCCAACACCAAGGACCACCATTCCCGCCGCGGCCTGCTCAAGATGGTCAGCCGCCGTCGCCGCCTGCTGGACTACCTGAAGTCCCGCAACGTGGACGCCTACCGCCAGCTGATCGAACGCCTCGGCCTGCGCAAGTAAGTTCGGCGCCCGCGTAAGTAATACCGTCAAAAACGAATCGAGGTTAGCGTGAATCCTGTCAAGAAGACATTTCAATACGGTCGCCACTCGGTGACCCTGGAAACCGGGGAAATCGCCCGTCAGGCCTCCGGTGCCGTGCTGGTCAACATGGACGACACCGTGGTGCTCGTCACCGTGGTGGCCAAGAACGAGGTCAAGCCCGGCCAGGACTTCTTCCCGCTGACCGTCGATTACCAGGAAAAGACCTACGCCGCGGGCCGCATCCCCGGTGGCTTCTTCAAGCGCGAGGGCAAGCCCTCCGAGAAGGAGACCCTGACCTGCCGCCTGATCGACCGGCCGATCCGCCCGCTGTTTCCGGACGGCTTCTTCAACGAGGTGCAGATCATCGCCACCGTGGTGTCGCAGAACCCCGAAGTGGATGCCGACATCCCCGCCATGCTGGGCGCCTCCGCCGCCCTGATGCTGTCCGGCGTGCCCTTCAACGGCCCGATTGGCGCCGCCCGGGTCGGTTACATCGATGGCCAGTATGTCCTCAGCCCCAGCCTGACCGAGTTGAAGAACTCCGATCTGAACCTGGTCGTGGCGGGTACCGAGGATGCCGTGTTGATGGTGGAATCCGAGGCCAAGGTACTGTCCGAGGACGTCATGCTGGGCGCCGTGGTGTTCGGCCATGAGCAGATGAAGGCCGCCATCGACGCCATCAACGACCTCGCCGACGAGGCCGGCAAGGAGGCCTGGGACTGGGCCGCGCCCGAGCCCAAGACCGCGCTGGTCGAGCAGATGACCGCACTGTGCGGCGATGACCTTGCCAAGGCCTATTCGATCAAGCAGAAGCAGGCTCGCATGGCCGCCGTCGACGAGGTGCGCGCCCGCGTCTTCGCCGAGATGATCAGGGAAGACATGGACACCGTCCAGGTCAACGAGATCAAGGACATGTTCCACGCCTTCGAGGCCAAGGTGGTGCGCAGCCGCATCCTGGCCGGCGAACCGCGCATTGACGGCCGCGACACCCGCACCGTGCGGCCGATCACCATCCGCACCGGCGTGCTGCCGCGCACCCACGGCTCCGCCCTGTTCACCCGCGGCGAGACCCAGGCTCTGGTTGTCGCCACCCTGGGCACCGGCCGCGACGAGCAGATCATCGACGCCCTGGAAGGCTCCTATACCGACCGCTTCATGCTGCACTACAACATGCCGCCGTTCGCCACCGGCGAGACCGGCCGCGTCGGCAGCCCGAAGCGGCGCGAGATCGGCCACGGCCGCCTGGCCAAGCGCGCCCTGCTGGCCATGCTGCCCGCCAAGGAAGACTTCAGCTACACCATCCGCGTGGTGTCCGAGATCACCGAGTCGAACGGCTCCTCCTCCATGGCCTCGGTGTGCGGCGGTTCGCTCGCCCTGATGGACGCCGGCGTGCCGATGGCCAAGCACGTCGCCGGCATCGCCATGGGCCTGATCAAGGAAGGCAACCGCTTCGCGGTGCTGACCGACATCCTGGGCGACGAGGACCACCTCGGCGACATGGACTTCAAGGTCGCCGGCACCGAGGACGGCGTCACTGCCCTGCAGATGGACATCAAGATCGAGGGCATTACCAAGGAGATCATGCAGGTCGCCCTCAAGCAGGCCCGCGAGGCCCGCCTGCACATCCTCGGCATCATGAACCAGGCCGAGAATGCGCCGCACGAGATGAGCCAGTACGCGCCGCGCATCGTCACCATGAAGATCAACCCGGATAAGATCCGCGACGTGATCGGCAAGGGTGGCGCCACCATCCGCGCCCTGACCGAGGAGACCGGCACCCAGATCGACATCGAGGAAGACGGCACCGTCAAGATCGCCTGCACCAGCCCCGAGGCGGGTGCGGCCGCCAAGAAGCGCATCGAGGACATCACCGCCGAGGTGGAGGTGGGTCGCGTCTACGACGGCACCGTGCTGAAGATCCTCGACTTCGGCGCCATCGTCAACGTCCTGCCGGGCAAGGACGGCCTCCTGCACATCTCTCAGATCGCCCATGAGCGCGTCAACACCGTGGCCGACCACCTCAAGGAAGGCCAGGCGGTCAAGGTGAAGGTGCTGGAGACCGACGACAAGGGCCGCATGCGCCTGTCGATCAAGGCCCTGCTAGAGCCGAAGGCGCCCGCCCAGGAACCGGCCCAGGCCCCGACCGAGTGATCGGCGACCGACGCAAGAGGTAAAAAAAGCGGCCTGGCCGCTTTTTTTACGTCCGCGCCTCGCCGCCGAACAGGTCGACGACGCCCTGCCACCAGCGCCGGCGGTTCTGCGGCACATGGTGGCTGGGGTCGAGGTCGGAGGGCGGCAGCCGGCTCATCACCCAGCCCGGCAGTATCTTGTGCTTGCTCGACCCGCAGGAGGTGCCCAGGTGGTTGGGGTCGTAGATCTTGATCAGGCTGGGGTGGTCGAGGTCGTCGGTGTAGACGATGCCGCAATAGTCCTCGTCGTGCTCCCTGCGCAGCAATACGTCGAGTT
>JAQVJE010000028.1 GCA_028695325.1 Gallionellaceae bacterium | reverse complement strand
GATGAGGGTGAATTAGACAGATAGGCACATCCCGTTTGATCGGACGAGAAATGGCTCTGGATGAGTGGGGCCTTGTTGTCTCATGCCGCTGCCCGATTCCCCGAGGGCTTGAGAATTCTTGTGCAGACGGCCCGCCGGTCGGACAGGATATCCAGTTCTGAACGCGGGCCGAAAGCCGGCCTCGCCTGGCTTTTGCGGGGTGCTCTGGCTGGGGCGCAGGGAGCCTTCGTGGTAGAATTGCCTGGCTTTTCAGACCGATAACGACACTAATCCTCCCCCATGGAACAATTCGCCAAAGAGACCCTTCCCGTCAGTCTGGAAGAGGAGATGCGCCGCTCTTACCTCGATTACGCCATGAGCGTGATCGTGGGGCGCGCGCTGCCCGACGTGCGGGACGGTCTCAAGCCGGTGCACCGGCGCGTCCTGTTCGCCATGCACGAGTTGTCCAACGACTGGAACAAGGCCTACAAGAAGTCGGCCCGCATCGTCGGCGACGTCATCGGTAAGTACCATCCGCACGGCGACACCGCGGTCTACGACACCATCGTCCGCATGGCCCAGGACTTCTCCCTGCGCTATCCGCTGGTGGACGGCCAGGGCAACTTCGGCTCGGTGGACGGCGACAACGCCGCCGCCATGCGTTACACCGAGATCCGCATGGCCAGGATCGCCCACGAGTTGCTCGCCGACATCGACAAGGAGACGGTCGACTTCGGCCCCAACTACGACGGTTCCGAGCACGAGCCGCTGATCCTCCCCGCCAAGATCCCCAACCTCCTGATCAACGGCTCGTCCGGCATCGCGGTGGGCATGGCCACCAACATCCCGCCGCACAATCTGAACGAGATCGTCGACGCCTGCCTGGCGGTGCTGGAGCGGCCCGGGATCAGCCTCGACGAGTTGATCGACATCGTCCCGGCGCCCGACTTCCCCACCGCCGGCATCATCTACGGCGTCGACGGCGTGCGCCAGGGCTACCGCACCGGGCGTGGCCGGGTGGTGATGCGGGCCAAGGTCCACTTCGAGGAGATCGACAAGTCGAACGGCCGCCAGGCCATCATCGTCGACGAGCTGCCCTACCAGGTGAACAAGGCCAACCTGTGCGCCAAGATCGGCGAACTGGTGCGCGAGAAGGCCATCGAGGGCATCTCCGAGATCCGCGACGAGTCGGACAAGTCCGGCATGCGCATGGTGGTCGAGCTGAAGCGCGGCGAGATGCCCGAGGTAGTGCTGAACAACCTGTACAAGCACACCCAGATGCAGGACACCTTCGGCATGAACATGGTGGCCCTGCTCGACGGCCAGCCGCGTCTCCTGAACCTGAAGCAGATGCTGGAGGCCTTCCTGCGCCACCGCCGCGAGGTGGTGACCCGGCGCACCAAGTTCGAGCTGAAGAAGGCGCGCGACCGCGGCCACGTCCTGGAAGGCCTGGCGGTGGCGCTGGCCAACGTCGACGCGATCATCGCCCTGATCAAGGCCGCGCCGACCCCGGCCGAGGCCAAGGCCGGCCTGATGGGCCGGGCCTGGCGCTCGGAACTGGTGGAGGCGATGCTCGCGCGCGCCGAGAGCGGCGAGGCCTACCGGCCCTTCGGCCTGGCGCCGGAATACGGCCTGCACGCGGATGGCTACCACCTCTCCGACGTCCAGGCCCAGGCCATCCTGGACCTGCGCCTGCAGCGCCTGACCGGCCTGGAGCAGGACAAGGTGTTGAACGAATACCGCGAGGTCATCGACCGCATCACCGACCTGCTCGACATCCTGGACAAGCCTGAGCGGGTGACCGTGATCATCGCCGAGGAACTCAACGCAATCCGCAACCAGTTCGGCGACAAGCGTCGCAGCGAGATCGTCGAGAATGCTGCCGGCTTCAGCCTGGAAGACCTGATCACCCCTGAAGACGTTATGGTGACGCTGTCAAACACCGGCTACATCAAGTCGCAGGCGATCGACGAATATCGCACCCAGAAGCGCGGCGGCCGCGGCAAGCAGGCGGCGGCGACCAAGGAAGAGGACTTCATCGAGAGCCTGTTCGTCGCCAACACGCACGACTACATACTCTGCTTCACCGACCACGGCCGGATGTTCTGGCTCAAGGTCTACGAGGTGCCGCAGGGCGGCCGCGCCAGCCGCGGCAAGCCGATCGTCAACCTGCTCAAGCTGGAGGAGGGCGAGCGGGTCACCGCCATCCTGCCGGTGAAGGAGTTCGACGAGGGTCACTACGTGTTCATGGCCACCGCCAACGGCACGGTGAAGAAGACCTCGCTCACCGAGTTCTCCCGGCCGCGTTCCAACGGCATCATCGCCGTGCGCCTGGACGAGGGCGACTACCTGATCGGCGTCGCCATCACTGACGGTGCGCACGACGTCATGCTGTTCACCGACGAGGGCAAGGCCAACCGCTTCAACGAGAATGACGTCCGCCCGATGGGGCGCGACTCCCGCGGCGTGCGCGGCGTCCGTCTGCCGGAAGGCGGGCGGGTGATCGCCCTCTTGGTGGCCGAGAGCGAGGCGCAGTCCGTACTGACCGCGACCGAGAACGGCTTCGGCAAGCGCACCCCGGTCGCCGAATACACCCGCCACGGCCGCGGCGGCCAGGGCCTGATCGCCATCCAGACCAGCGAGCGCAACGGCAAGGTGGTGGCCGCCACCCTGGTCGACGCGACCGACGAGATCATGCTGATCACCACCGGCGGGGTCCTGATCCGCACCCGGGTCAGCGAGATCCGCGAGATGGGCCGTACCACCCAGGGTGTCACCCTGATCAACCTGGATAAGGGCGAGCGGCTGTCCGGCCTGCAGCGGGTGGCGGAGTCCGAGGAAGAGGCGGGCGACGCCGACCCGGATGCGTCCGTGGACGAATAAGCGGTCGGGGCGGCCCGGCCGTCGCTGACGCCGGGTCGCCTGCGGGCTAGCCCGGCACCCTTCAGTCCAGGTCCTGAGGGCGCTCCAACAAGCGTTTCACCGGGCCGAAGGTGACCCGATGCACGGGTGAGGGTCCATGTTCAGCCAGGGCGGCCAGGTGCTCCGGCGTCGGGTAGCCGGCATGGCGCTCGAAGCCGTATCCCGGATGCAGCGTGGCCAGCCTGGCCATCTCGCGGTCGCGCTCGGTCTTGGCCAGGATGGAGGCGGCCGAGATGGCCGGTTCCAGGGCGTCGCCCTTGACGATGGCGCGGCAGGGGATGGCGAGGCCGGGACAGCGGTTGCCATCGACCCAGGCCTCGTCCGCCGCCGGCCGCAGTGCCTCGACCGCGCGCCGCATGGCCAGCAGGGTGGCGTGCAGTATGTTGAGCCGGGCGATTTCTTCCAGGTCCGCCGCGGCCACCGCCCAGGCCAGGGCGCGCAGGCGTATCGCCTCGGCGAGTTCCTCGCGGCGGATGGCGGAGAGTTTCTTGGAATCCTTCAGGCCGTCGATCGGCCGCGCCGGATCGAGTATCACGGCGGCCGCCACCACCGGGCCGGCCAGTGGGCCGCGGCCGACCTCGTCGACGCCGCAGATCAGCCTCATCCGAGATAGGGTGCCAGGGCGGCGTCGATCAGGGCCGGGGTGTCGCGGCGCAGGCTGGCGCGGATGTCGGCGAAGGCGGCCAGCATGTCCGCGCGCCGCTCGGCGTCGTCCAGCAGGGCGAGGGCGGCCTCGGCCAGGGCCGCCGGGTTGGCGCGCTCCTGCAGCAGTTCCGGCACCAGGTCGCGGTTGGCCAGTATGTTGGGCAGGCCGACCCAGGGCAGGTAGGCCTGCCGCCGCATGATCCAGTAGGTCAGTCTGGGTACCCGGTAGGTGATGAGGTGCGGGCAGTCGAGCAGGGCCGCCTCCAGGGTGGCGGTGCCGGAAGCGACGATGGCGGCGTCGGCCGCCTCGAGGGCGTCGTGGGCATGGCCGAACAGGATGCGGATCGGCAGCCCGGTGGCATCGTGGGCATGCATGGCCTCGTCGAACAGGCGGCGGGTCTCCCGCGTCGCCAGCGGGACCAGGAAACGCAGGCCGGTGCGTTGCTCGTGCAGGCGCTTGGCGGTTTCCAGCATCAGGCCGGCCAGCGCACCCACCTCGCTCTGCCGGCTGCCTGGCAGCAGGGCCAGGTACTCGGCGTTGGTCGCCAGGCCGAGTTTCTCGCGCGCCGCAGCGCGGTTGGGCTGGGCCGGCAGGGCATAGGCGAGCGGGTGGCCGACATATGTGGCAGGGATGCCGGCCTTGCGGTAGATGGTCTCTTCGAACGGGAAGATCAGCAGCATGTGCGACACCGCACGCCGTATCTTGCGGATGCGGCCGCGCCGCCAGGCCCAGACCGACGGGCCGATGAAGTGCACGGTAGGGATGCCCTTGCGTTTCAACTTGGCCTCCAGGCCGAGGTTGAAATCCGGCGCGTCGATGCCGATGAACAGGCGTGGCCTGTCCTTCAGCAACAGCGCGGCCAGGCGGCGGCGAATGGCGAGTATCTCGCGCAGGCTGGACAGGGCCTCGACGTAGCCGCGTACCGACAGGGTCTCCATGGGGTAGAGGCTGGCGGCGCCCTGCGCCTGCATCTTAGGCCCGGCGATGCCGGAGAAGGCTAAACCCGCATGGCGCTCGCGCAGCGCTCTGATCAGCAGGCTGCCGAGCAGGTCACCGGAGGACTCGCCGGCGACGATGCCGATCGAGTGACGAGATTCACTCGACAAGACAGCCATGTCACGCGTCACAGGTCACCCGTCACTGCTTGCTAGCGAATGATCCCGCGTCCCGGCACGGCCAGGAAATCGGCCAGGGGCTGAAGCTCCGGCACCGTGGCTGCCTCGGCGGCGATGGCGTCGCGTGCCTCGTCCAGACCCAGGCCGGAGCGGTACAGGATCTTGTAGGCACGCTTCAACGCGCTCAGGGCCTCGGGGCCGAAGCCGCGCCGTTTGAGGCCCTCGCTGTTGATGCCGAATGGCGCCGCCGGGCTGCCGGCGATGGTCAGGTAGGGCGGCACGTCCTGGCGGATCACCGAGGCGATGCCGATCATGACGTGGGCGCCGACCCGACAGAACTGGTGCACGCCGGTGAAGCCGCCCAGGATGGCGTGGTCGCCGACCTCGACGTGGCCGGCCAGGGTGGCATTGTTGGCGAACACGGTGTGGTCGCCGATCTGGCAGTCATGGGCGATGTGCACGTAGGCCATGATCCAGTTGTGGTTGCCGATGCGGGTGATGCCCGCGTCCTGGGCAGTGCCGGTGTTGACGGTGCAGAACTCGCGGAAGGTGTTGTGGTCACCGATCACCAGCCGGGTCGGCTCGCCAGCGTATTTCTTGTCCTGTGGCTCTTCGCCCAGGGAGCAGAACTGGAAGACGCGGTTGCCGCGCCCAATCCGGGTGTGGCCGGTGATCACCGCGTGCGGGCCGACCGTGCTGCCGTCGCCGATCTCGACGTATTCGCCGATGATGGCATAGGGACCGACCTCGACGTCGGCACCCAGGCGCGCGCCCGGATGGACCAGGGCGGTGGAATGAATCTGCGCCGTCGGGTGGACCATCAGTCCAGTTCGCGCAGGGTGCACATCAGATCGGCCTCGCAGGCCAGCTGGCCATCGACCAGGGCGCGCGCCTCAAACTTCCAGATGCCACGCATGTTCTTGGTGATCCTGGCCTCCAGGCGCAGCTGGTCGCCGGGCAACACCGGGCGCTTGAAGCGGGCGTTGTCGATGCCGACGAAATAGATCACCGAGTTTTCCGTCACCGGCCGGTCGGCACTGCGGAAGGCCAGGAGGCCGGCGGCCTGGGCCATGGCCTCGATGATCAGCACGCCGGGCATCACCGGGTGATGGGGGAAGTGGCCCGGGAAATGGGGCTCGTTCATGGTCACGTTCTTGATCGCGGCGATATGCTCGCCGGGCACCAGTTCGAGCACCCGGTCGACCAGCAGGAACGGGTAGCGGTGCGGCAGGTGTCGCATGATGTCGGTGATTTCCATCGTCATTCCTTGTCTTGCAGTTTCTTTTCCAGGGCGCGGATGCGCTCGCGCAGGTCGGCCAGGTGACGCAGCTGGGCGGCGTTCCTGAGCCATTCGTCGTGCGGCATGTGCGGCTGGGTCGAGGTATAGACACCGGGCGTCTTGATCGACTTGCCGATGAAGGAAGCGCCCGACACCGTGACGCCGTCGCAGATGTCGATGTGGCCGAGGATCATGGCGGCGCCGCCGATCAGGCAGCGGCGGCCGATTCGCGTGCTGCCGGCCAGCCCGGCGCAGCCGGCGATGGCGGTGTGGGCGCCGATGTGACAGTTATGGGCGATCTGCACCAGGTTGTCGATCTTGACGCCATCCTCGACCACGGTATCGGTGAGGGCGCCGCGGTCGATGGTGGTGTTGGCGCCGATCTCCACGTCGTTGCCGATCACCACCCGGCCGACCTGCGGTACCTTGACCCAGGCATCACCCTCCCAGGCCAGGCCGAAGCCGTCCGAGCCGATCACGCAGCCGGCGTGCAGGGTGACGCGGTCGCCGATCCGGCAGCCGGGATAGACCGTGACGTTGCCGTACAGGCGGCAGCCGGCACCGATCTCGACGCCGTTGCCGATCACGCAGCCGGGGCCGATGCGGGTGCCGGCACCGATGCGGCTGCCGGCGCCGATCACCGCCTGGGCGGCCACCTCGGCGTCGGCGGCGACCAGGGCGCCGGCGTCGACCACCGCGGCAGGGTGGATGCCGGGGCAGGAGGGCGGCTCGGGATGGAAGAGGGCGACGGCGCGTGCGAAGGCGGCATGGGGATTGGCGACCACCAGGAGGTCGCGCTCCAGCCGTTCGGCCACGGCGGGCGCTGCGATCAGGCCGCCGGCAGCCGAGGCGGCGGCGGCCTCGACATGCTTGCCGCCGACCACGAAACTCAGCTGGTCGGCCGTCGCCTCGCCGAGCGCGGCGACGCCGTTGAGGGCCCTGTCACCGTTGCCGCGTACCTCGCCGCCCAGGATGGCCTGGAGCTGGCACAGGGTATAGGGCACTCAACGCTCCAGGGACTTCATGACCCGGTCGGTGATGTCGATGCGCGGGCTGGCGTGGACCACGTTTTCCAGGATGAGGTCGTACTTTTCCTTCTCGGCGATGTCCTGGATCAGCTTGCGCGCCTTCTGATGGATGGCGCTGAACTCCTCGTTGCGGCGCTGGTTGAGGTCCTCGCGGTACTCGCGCTGGGCGCGCTGAATCTCCCGGCTCAGGTTGGCGAGATCGCGTTCCCTGCGCGTCTTCTCGGCCTCGGCCATGGTCAGGCCATCCTTCTCTAGGGCGGCCTGGATATCGCGGGCCTGCTTGATCTGCTTCTGGATGTCCTGTTCGCGGCGGGCAAACTCCTGCTCCAGCTTCTTCTGCGCCCGCACGGCAACGGGCGACTCGCGGAACAGTTTCTCGGTGTTGACGAAGCCGATCTTCAGGTCGGCGGCGGAGGCCGTAGCACAGGACATCAGCAGGAAGAGGTAAACGAGCAGCTTGCGCATGAAAACTCCTTAGAAAATCTGGCCCATCTGGAACTGGAACAACTGTTCCTCATCGTACTCCATCTTGCGCAACGGCTTGGCGATGGAGAGCTTGATCGGGCCCATGGGGGACAGCCAGGTCACCGCCAGGCCAGCCGAGACGCGCAGGTCGCCGAAGGCGACGTTGCGGAAATCGCCGTAGTCGAGTTCCCCGTTCCCCCCCCAGACCGCGCCGGCGTCGACGAAGGCGCTCATGCGCAGGGAGCGGTCGTTGCCGGAGCCGGGGAAGGGGAACATCAGCTCGGCATTGCCGACAATACGTTTGTCGCCGCCGATGGCGATGATCTCGCCAGTAGCCGGGTTTTTCACCTTCGGCCCCAGAGTGCCGTTGTCGAAGCCGCGTACTGAGCCGATGCCGCCGGCGTAGAAGTTGCGGAAGAACGGCATGCTGTTGTCGCCCAGGCCACCGCCCCAGCCTAGCTCGCCATTCAGCATCAGGGTCATGTTGCTGAACACCGGCCGCAGCCACTGGTACTGGTAGGACAGCTTGTAGTACTGAAGGTCGCCCACCGGCGTACCCATCTCGGCATGCAGTTTCTGGAAGCTGCCCTTGGTGGGGTAGAGGAAGCTGTCGCGACGGTCACGAGACCAGCCTGCCTCCAGGCGCAAAGAGTTGACTGTGACCCCGTACAGGTTGCCGCCATTGTCGATGGCGAAATCCTTCATGTGCTGCGGCGTCTCCGCCGGGTCGAGGTCGAGGCTGTACTGTTCCAGCGCCGCCCCCAGGTTGATGGCGTCGTATTCACCGATCGGCACACCCAGCCGCACGCCGGCACCGAGTGTGGAGGTGCTGTACTTGACTACGGCGTCGGAATCGGTAGTGTCGACGTCGCGCCGGTACAGGTCATAGCCCATGCTGATGCCGTCCGGGGTGAAATAGGGCTGGGTGAAGGACAGCGAATAGTGGGTATTCATGCTGCCGCTGTTCATCTGCAGGGACAGGCGGTTACCGGTGCCAAACAGGTTGTTCTGGCTGATGCCACCGGACAGCACCACGCCGTCCGAACTGGAGAAGCCGGCACCCAGCATCAGGCTGCCGGTCGACTGCTCGGTGACGCTGACGTTGATGTCGACCTGATCGTTGCTGCCCGGCACCGGCGGGGTCTCGATGGTGACGTCTTTGAAGTAGCCGAGTTTGTCGATCCGCTCGCGCGAGCGGTTGATCTTGTCAACGGCATACCAGCCACCCTCCATCTGACGCATCTCGCGTCGGATCACCTCATCCTGGGTGCGGCTGTTGCCGGCGATGTTGATGCGGTTGACGTAGACCTTGCGGCCCGGATCGACCAGGAATGTGAAGGCGACTTCCTTCTTCTCGCGGTCGATCTCCGGTGCGGCGTTGACGTTGGCGAAGGCATAGCCGTCGTTGCCGAGGCGGTCGCCGATGCCCTTGATGGAGGCGTTGAGTTTCTCGCGCGAGAAGGCGTCGCCCGGCTTGAAGGTGACCAGGGACAGGAATTCCGCTTCCGGATAGGGCAGGTTGCCGGCCATCTTGAGGCCGGAGATGGTGTACTTGTCGCCCTCGCTGACGTTGATGGTGAGGTAGATGTCCTTCTTGTCTGGCGTGATCGAGACCTGGGTGGAATCGATGCGGAATTCCAGATAGCCGCGGTCGAGGTAGTGTGAGCGCAGGGTCTCCAGGTCGGCCGCGAGCTTCTGCTTGGAATACTGGTCGTTCTTCGAGATCCAGGTCATCCAGCCCGGCGTGCGCAGGCTGAACAGGTCGACCAGGTCCTTTTCCTTGAACACCTTGGCACCGACGATGTTGATCGAGCGTATCTTGGCGACCTCGCCCTCGACGACGTCGAAGGTCACCGCGGTGCGGTTGCGCTCCAGGGGCGAGAGGCTGGTCTGGATCTGCACCGAGTAGAGACCACGGTTGAAATACTGGCGCTTGAGCTCCTGCTCTGCCTTGTCGAGCAGTGCACGGTCGAGGATGCGCCCTTCCGACAGGCCCAGTTGCTTGAAGGCGGCCTTGATGTCGTCCTTGGGGAACTCCTTCATGCCGTTGAATTCGACCTGGGCGATGGCGGGACGCTCCTCGACCAGGATCACCAGCACGCCGTCCAGATGCTCCAGGCGGACGTCCTTGAAGAAGCCGGTGGCGTAAAGAGACTCGATGGCGCGGGCCGCGCCCTGCTCGGTGAGCGTCTCGCCGACCTTGACCGGGAGGTAGCTGAACACGGTGCCGGCCTCGGTGCGCTGGATGCCCTCGACCCGGATATCCTTGACCTCGAACGGCTCGAAGGCCCAGGCCTGTTGGCCGATCAGTAGCGCTGCGGCCAGGACGGACAACTTGTGCGTGTTTGTCATTCTTCTCTCTACGGTCGATCAGCCAGCGAACAGGCGTTGCAGGTCGTTGAACAGGGCGAACATCATCAGGGCGGCGAGCAGGGCCGCACCGATCTTCTGGCCGGCCGCCTGGACGCTGTCAGGGAGCGGCCGGCCGGTCAGAAATTCGGCGGAATAATACAGCAAATGCCCACCATCCAGTAACGGGATAGGCAGCAGGTTGAGCACCGCCAGGCTGACGCTGATCAGGGCCAGGAAGCCGATGAAGGCGGCGAGGCCGGCCTCGGCCGACTTGCCGGCGTAATCGGCGATGGTGACCGGGCCGGAGAGGTTCTTCAGCGAGGCCTGGCCGATCACCAGGCGGCCGAGCATTTCCAGGCTGAAGGCGGATAGGTCCCAGGTGCGGTAGAGGGCACGCTGCATCGCCTCGACGGGGCCAAAGCGCACCTCGGCGCGCAGGCGGGCCAGTTCGGCTTCATCGAGGTGCGGTGTGGCGCCGATGCGGCCGATACGCTCTGTCCGGTCCTGCGCCGCCGCGGGGGTGACGGTCAGTTCGAGCGGCCGGCCGTCGCGTTCGACCCGGAAGCGCAGCGGCCGCTCCGGGCTGGCGCGCACGATGGCGACCATCTCTTCCCAGGCGGCCACCGGGGTGTCGTCGATGGCCAGCACCGTGTCGCCCGCCTGGAGCCCGGCGCGGGCAGCTGGACTGTCTGGCAGGGTGTCGCCGATGCGGGCGGCGAATTCGGGCAGGTAGCGGGCCAGGCCGATGCGGCCGAGCGGGTCACCTTCGGCGTCGGCGAGGTCGATGCCGGCGAGGTCAAGGTGGCGGAAGGCCAAGTGGCCATCGGGCGAACGGGTCTCCAGGTCGACCGCGCCTGCGCGCAGGCCCTGCTTGAGCAGCTGCCAGTGCAGGCCCTGCCAGTCCTCCACCGCGACACCGTTGACGGCGGTCACCGTGTCGCCGTTGGCCAGGCCGGCCACGGCCGCCGGGGTGCCGGGCGCCGGCGCCGAGACGACGGGCCTCAGCACGGTGACGCCGTACACGAACAGGCCCCAGTAGAGCAGGACGGCCAGGATCAGGTTGGCCAGCGGCCCGGCCACCACGATGGCCATCCGCTGCAGCACCGGCTTGCGGTTGAAGGCGTCCGGAAGTTCAGCCGCGGCGACCTCGCCCTCGCGCTCGTCGAGCATCTTGACGTAGCCGCCCAGGGGTATCGCCGACAGGGCCCACTCGGTGCCGCCGCGGCCCTGGTGGCGGGCGATTACCTTGCCGAAGCCCACCGAGAAGCGCAGCACCTTCACCCCGCACAGGCGGGCCACGGCGTAGTGGCCGTACTCGTGGATGACAACCAGGATGCCGATGGTGACGGCGAAGGCCAGCAGAGTAGTCATTGAAGTTCAGTGACAGAGTGACGAGTGACAAAGTGATGGGCGGCCCGATCGGGCCGGCTCGATGTGATGGAGGCTTTTGTCACTCGTCACCTTGTCACTCTGTCACCAGAAGTTGTTCCGCCAGGGCGCGCGCCTCGGCATCGATGGCGGTGAGTTCGTCCAGGCTCTCGGCTGGACGGCCGCCGAGGCGGTCGAGCACCTTCGAGAGGGTGGCCGGGATGGCCAGATAGGGGATGCGGTGGTCGAGAAAGGCCGCCACCGCCACCTCATTGGCGGCGTTGAGCACCGCGGCCGAACTGCCGCCGGCCCTAAGGGCATCGTAGGCCAGCTGCAGGCAGGGGAAGCGGCGGGTGTCGGGGGCCTCGAAGGTGAGCTGGCCGAGGCGAGCAAGGTCGAGCCAGGACACCCCAGTCGCCACCCGCTCCGGATAGGCCAGGGCGTGGGCAATGGGGATGCGCATGTCGGGGTTGGACAATTGGGCCAGCACGGACCCGTCGAGGTATTCGACCATGGAGTGGACGATGCTCTGTGGATGCACGACGACGTCGATTTGTTCCGGAGCAGCATTGAACAGCCAGTGTGCCTCGATCACCTCGAGGCCCTTGTTCATCATGGTGGCGGAGTCGACCGAGATCTTGCGCCCCATTACCCAGTTCGGGTGCGCCACCGCCTCCTCCGGGGTGACCGAGGCCAGGGTCTCCAGCGGCCGGGTGCGGAAGGGGCCGCCGGAAGCGGTGAGCAGGATGCGATGGACATCGTGCGCTGCCATGTCGCGGGTGTAGGGCTCCGGCATGGACTGGAACACCGCGTTGTGCTCGCTGTCGATGGGCAGCAGGATGGCGCGGCCGGCGGCGATGGCGTCCATGAAGAACTGCCCGGCCATGACCAGGGTTTCCTTGTTGGCGAGCAGCACCCGCTTGCCGGCGCGGGCAGCGGCCAGGGCCGGGCGCATGCCGGCGGCGCCGACGATGGCGGCCATCACGGTATCGACCTCGTGCAGGCTGGCCACCGTCTCCAGGGCCTCGACACCGTACAGTACTTCGACGCCGAGGCCGGCGACGGCCCGCTCCAGCTCGCAGGCGCGGCCGGCGTCGAGCACCACGGCGTACTTGGGCCGGAACCGGCGGCACTGCTCCGCCAGCTTGTCGATCTGATTCTGGCCGGTCAGGGCGATGACCTTGAAGCGATCGGGGTGGCGGGCCACCACATCGAGGGTGTTGAGGCCGATGGTACCGGTGGCACCCAGGATGGTGAGGTTGTGCAAAATCATTTGAGGAGAATCCAGAGCAGGGCGGCGATGGGCAGCACGGCCAGCTGGCTGTCGATGCGGTCGAGCACGCCGCCGTGGCCGGGCAGCAGGTTGCCGCTGTCCTTCACTCCGGCACGACGCTTGAGCCAGGACTCGAACAGGTCGCCCAGCACGCTGAGGACGAACAAGCCCAGGAAGGCGAGCAGCAGGGAGGCGCTCAGGGCGTACCCGCAGGCCAGGGCGATGATGACCGCATAGGCGACCACGGCGAGGGCGCCGCCCAGGGCACCCTCGCGGGTCTTGCCCGGGCTGATGGCGGGGGCCAGCTTGTGCTTGCCGAAACGGCGGCCGGAGAAGTAGGCGGCGCTGTCGGCGACGATGGCGACGGCGGCGGCAATGAGCACCAGCCAGGGCGACTCGGCGCGCAGAAGGAGGAGGGCGGGCAGGGTGGGCAGGAGGACCAGCCAGCCGAGCGCCAGGCCTGCGGCGACAGGCGGCAGGCCCCAGCCGCGTGACAGCCAGGCCGGCACCAGCACGGCCCAGAAGACGAGCGGGAGGGCATAGGTGGAGGCCGAGTCGGCGACGCCCAGGTCGGCGACGAGGATAGCCAGACCCAGGGTGGCGGTGACATAGGCAGCGCGGAAGGCAGGCGCCAGCCCGAACAGGCCGGCCCATTCCCAGGCACCGCCGGCCAGGAAGAGGGCAACGAAGGCGAACCAGGCCCACGCCGGCGCCGCGAACAGGGCGAGCAGGAAGGCCGCAAGCAGGACGGCCGCGGTAGCCAGGCGCAGGCTAAGGTTTGACCAATTGCTCACTGGTGCGCCCGAAGCGGCGTTCGCGCTTCTGGTAGGACTCGATGGCGGCGTCGAGGGCGGCGGCGTCGAAGTCGGGCCAGAGCGTGCCGGTGAAGTAAAGCTCGGTATAGGCGAGTTGCCAGAGCAGGAAGTTGCTGATGCGCTGCTCGCCGCCGGTGCGGATGAACAGGTCGGGCTCCGGCGCATAGGCCATCGACAGGTGTTCGGCCAGATCGGCCTCGGTGATGTGGTGGCTGCGCGGGTGGGCGGTGCGCCAGGCATCGACCGCCTGCAGGATGTCCCAGCGGCCGCCGTAGTTGGCGGCTACGGTCAGGGTCAGCTTGGTGTTGCCCGCGGTAAGCGCTTCGCCTTGGGTGACCAACTCCTGGATACGCGGAGTGAAACGGCTCAGGTCACCGATGACCTTGAGACGCACGCCATTCTTGTGCAACTTTTTGACCTCGCGTTCGAGGACCATGACGAACAGTTCCATGAGGTGGTTGACCTCCTCGGCCGGCCGGCGCCAGTTTTCGGAACTGAAGGCGAACAGGGTCAGGTACTCGATGCCGCGATCGGTACAGGCCTTGATGACGTCGCGTACCCGCTCCACCCCGACAGCGTGGCCAGCCACCCGCGGCAGCATGCGCTTCTTGGCCCAGCGGCCATTGCCGTCCATGATGATGGCGATATGGCGGGGCAGCGGCGGCGCTTTCGGGATTTCGGCAGTGGAACTGAAGTAGCGGCGGATCATGTGCTTGGCTTGTAGCAAGTGGCTCGTAGCAGGTAGCTGCGCGTGTCTTTGATGCTACAGGCTACGAGCTACCTGCTATCAGCTTACACCGCCATCAGATCCTTTTCCTTCTCCGCTAGGACCTTGTCCATCTCGGCGATGTACTTGTCGGTCATCTTCTGGATGTCGTCGGCGGCGCGGCGTTCATCGTCCTCGCTGATCTCGTGGTTCTTGAGCAGTTCCTTGAGGTGGGCGATGGCGTCGCGGCGGATGTTGCGCACCGCCACCTTGCCACCCTCGGCCTCGCCGCGCACCACCTTGACCAGTTCCTTGCGGCGTTCCTCGGTCATGGCCGGGATCGGCACCCGGACGATGTCGCCCATGGAGGCGGGGTTGAGGCCGAGGTCGCAGTCGCGGATGGTCTTCTCGATCTTGGCCGCCATGCCCTTCTCCCAGGGCTGCACGCCGAGGGTGTGGGCGTCGATGACCGAGATGTTGGCGACCTGGTTGAGCGGCATCATGCTGCCGTAGTAGTCAATCCTGACGTGGTCGAGCAGGCCGGCATGAGCGCGGCCGGTGCGCACCTTGGCGAATTCGTGCTTCAACGCCTCGACCGATTTCTTCATCTTGTCTTCGGCAGTTTTCTTGATGTCGTTGATCATCGATGTCTCCTCAAAGGGTGACGAGGGTGCCTTCGTTGTCGCCGTGGACGATGCGCTTCAGCGCACCTTCCTTGAAAATCGAGAAGACCTGCAGTGGCATCCGCTGTTCCCGGCACAGCGCGAAGGCGGCGGTGTCGAGCACACCCAGGTTCCTGGCGATGGCCTCGTCGAAGGTGAGCCGGTCGTACCTGGTCGCCGACGGGTCCTTCTTGGGATCGGCGCTGTAGACGCCGTCCACCTTGGTGGCCTTGAGCATCAGATCGGCGCCGATCTCGGCGGCGCGCAGGGCGGCCGCGGTGTCGGTGGTGAAAAAGGGGTTGCCGGTGCCGCCGCCGAAGATGACGACGCGGCCGGCCTCCAGGTGGCGCACGGCGGCGTCGCGCTCGAACGCTTCGCCGACGTGGGCGATGGTCACCGCAGTCATCACCTGAGCGGGGATGCCGGCCGCCATCAATGCATCCTTCAGCGCCAGGGCGTTCATTACCGTCGCCAGCATGCCCATCGAATCGGCGGTGGCCCGGTCCATGCCCGCGAGGGCACCGGTAGCGCCCCGGAACAGGTTGCCGCCGCCCACCACAATGCCGACCTGGACGCCCAGGCCGGCTACCTCGTCGATCTGGCGGACGAAACCGGCCAGGGTATCGGCGTGGTAGCCGAAGGCGTCCGGGCCCATCAGGGCCTCGCCGGACAGCTTGAGCAGGATGCGGCGGTGGGCGATGGCGGTCACGTGCTTACACCTTGGCGGCGGCGGCCACCTCGGCGGCGAAGTCGGACACCTTCTTCTCGATGCCTTCGCCGACGATGTACAGGGTGAAGCCGTGGCACTGGCTGCCCTTGGCCTTGAGGACCTGTTCGACGGTCTGCTTGTCGTCCTTGACGAAGGGCTGGGACAGCAGGGTGACTTCCTTGAGGAACTTGTTGATGCTGCCGTCCACCATCTTGGCGACGATCTCGGCCGGCTTGCCGGACTCGGCGGCCTTCTGCTCGGCGACGCGGCGCTCGGAGTCGATCAGTTCCTGGGCCACGCCGGAGGCGTCCAGGGCCTTGGGCTTGGAGGCGGCAATGTGCATGGCGATATCCTTGGCTAGGGCCTCGTCGCCGGCGACGTCGACCAGGACGCCGATCTTGGCACCGCCGTGCACGTAGCTGGCCAGCTTGCCCTGGGCGGCGACGCGCACGAAGCGGCGGATGGACATGTTCTCGCCGATCTTGCCCACCAGCTCGGTGCGAATCTCCTCAACCGTCTTGTCGCCGATCTTCATGGCGGACAGGGCGGCAGCGTCGGCCGGGTTATGAGCAACGACCATCTCGGCCAGGTTGGCGACCAGGGCCTTGAAATCGTCGTTCTTGGCAACGAAGTCGGTCTCGCAGTTGACCTCGATCATCGAGCCCAGCTTGCCGTCGGCGCTGATGTGGATGCCGACGATGCCCTCGGCGGCGATGCGGCCGGCGCTCTTGGCAGCCTTGCTGCCGAACTTGACGCGCAGGATTTCCTCGGCCTTCTGCATGTCGCCGGCGGCCTCGTTGAGGGCCTTCTTGCAGTCCATCATGGGGGCGTCGGTGCGCTCGCGCAGTTCCTTGACCATGGAAGCGGTAATTTCCGCCATTTTCTATCTCCAGTATTCAGTTGGGTGATTCGGTGCGAAAACGCCCCGGTGTCGGGGCGCTTTCGGTCAGTCAGCCTAGCCGCACGCGGCTACGAGGCGATTACTCGGCGCTGCCGGCCTCTTCGACCTCGACGTACTCGTCCTGCACGGCGGCGACCAGTTCCTCGACCATGTTGGCCTTGCCTTCCAGGACCGCGTCGGCGATGCCGCGGGCGTACAGGCGGATGGCGCGGCTGGAGTCGTCGTTGCCAGGGATGACGTAGTCGACGCCGGCCGGGCTGTTGTTGGTGTCGACGATGCCGATGACGGGGATGCCCAGCTTGTTGGCCTCGGTGATGGCGATCTTCTGGTAGCCGACGTCGACCACGAAGAGGGCGTCAGGCAGGCCAGCCATGTCCTTGATGCCGCCCAGGGATCGCACCAGGTTGTCGTATTCGCGCTGCAGGGTCAGGACTTCCTTCTTGTTCAGCGACTCACGGGCACCTTCGGCCAGCATGGCCTCCATGTCCTTGAGGCGCTTGACCGACTGCTTGACGGTCTTGAAGTTGGTCAGCATGCCGCCCAGCCAGCGGTGCGAAACCCAGGGCATGCCGCAACGCTGGGCCTCCTCGGCCATGATGTCGCGGGCGGCGCGCTTGGTGCCGACGAACAGGATGCTGCCCTTGTTGGAGGCCAGCTGGCGCACGAACTTGGCCGCTTCCTCGAACATCGGCAGGGACTTTTCCAGGTTGACGATGTGGATCTTGTTGCGATGGCCGAAGATGAACGGGGCCATCTTGGGGTTCCAGTAACGGGTCTGGTGACCGAAATGGACACCGGCCTCCAGCATTTCACGCATGGTCACGGACATGACTGCTCCTAGTAGTTAAGGTTGGGCCTCCATCCGCCGATACCCCCGGAATTGCCGGCACGGGCACCTTAACAGGGCGGATGTGTGGATTTCCCCACCGCGGGGAAGGGCGGATTCTAGCAGGCCGAGCGGGGAATTGGAATCCGCGCCCGGCACCGGGCTCAGAATAGGCCCTGGTCGAGGCGGCCCGGCAGAGAGGCGGCCACGGCGAGGATGAATAGGGCGGGGGTGGACTTGCGCACGGCCTAGAGGTCCTCCTGCGGACGCTGCTGCAGGCGCTCGCGGCGCACTCGTATGCGCTCGGCGGCGCCATCGTCGCTGATCCGCACCGAGGAGCGGTCGATACGGCCGGAATAGCGTTGGGCGACGATGGACTGGCCGGGCTGACGCCAGGTGTAGGTCTGGTTCTCGAAGGTCTTGCCGCTCAGGTTGCGGATGCTTTCCCGGCTCAGGGCGGCCTTGCCGTATTTGTCGCCGAGCGCCTTCACGACGGCCTGGAAGTGCCTTTCATCCAATCCGATAGTGATGCCGGTCAGGGCCGACTGGTCGTAGAAATAGAACAGGGTGGCCACCGGTACACCGGCCATGGTTTCGACCTCGTCCTTGCGCAGGCCGCAGACGCGGTCGGCGATCGGCGTCCGCACCGGGCGGCAGTCGTACTTGGGGTTGTTGGCCACCAGGCCGACATGGGAGCCGAGGTCGACACCCTTGAAACCGTAGGGCTCCGCCAGGACGGAGGTGCTGCACAGCAGGGCGGCCAGTCCGGCCAGCCAGGATATTTGCGAACTCGACAATTTGTTTCCCGCAGGCGCGGCGGCGGCGGGCCGACGCTACGCCAGGTGTGACCGAATTTTCCTGATTATCGTGGGACAGCCCCGGGCGCGCGGCCGTCGGGGGCGTCAAGATAACCGATACGGCCCGCCCGAGGGTAGTGGTGATCGCGTCGTCCGACCCGGCAAGGATGGCTATTTCTTGCCCCCGGCGGCTGCGTCCAATTGTCGCAAGTGGGCCAGCTTCTCGGCGATCCTGCCCTCCAGGCCGCGCGGCGTCGGGGCGTAGAAGTGCGGCGGTCGGACGAGGTCATCGGGGAAATAGGTCTCGCCGGCGGCGTAGGCCTCCGGCTCGTCGTGAGCGTAGCGGTAGGCACGGCCGTAGCCGAGTTCCTTCATCAGTTTGGTTGGCGCGTTGCGCAGGTGCACCGGCACCTCGCGCGAACCGTCCTCGCGTACGAAGGCGCGCGCCTGATTGTAGGCCATATAGCCGGCGTTGGACTTGGCCGCGCAGGCCAGGTAGAGCACCGCCTGGGCCAGGGCCAGTTCGCCCTCGGGGGAGCCCAGGCGTTCGTAGGTGTCGGCGGCGTTGAGGGCGATCTCGGCGCCGCGCGGGTCGGCCAGGCCGATGTCCTCCCAGGCCATGCGCAGGATGCGGCGGGCCAGGTAGCGCGGGTCGGCGCCTCCGTCCAGCATGCGGCACAGCCAGTACAGCGAGGCGTCCGGATCGGAGCCGCGCACCGACTTGTGCAGGGCGGAAATCTGGTCGTAGAAGGCCTCGCCGCCCTTGTCAAAGCGGCGCAGTGAGGGCGACAGGGCGGTGGCGACGAAATCGGCGTCGGCCTCGCCCCGCCTGGCGGTAGCCGCCGCCGTGGCCAGCTGCTCGACCAGGTTGATGAGGCGGCGGCCGTCGCCGTCGGCATAGGCGATGAGCAGCTTTTCCGCCTCCGGCGCCAGCTTGAGGGCGATGCCGCCATGCGCGATGGCGCGCCGGAGCAGGGTGGCCAGTTCCGCCTCGCTGAACGAATTGAGCACGTAGACCTGGGCGCGCGAGAGGAGGGCGCCGACCACCTCGAAGGAGGGGTTCTCGGTGGTGGCGCCGATGAAGGTGACCAGACCGGACTCGACGTGGGGCAGGAAGGCGTCCTGTTGCGCCTTGTTGAAGCGGTGCACCTCGTCGACGAACAGGATGGTCTGGCGGCCCTGCGACTGGTTCAGGCGCGCCCGCTCCACCGCCTCGCGGATCTCCTTCACCCCGGCCAGGACGGCCGATATCTGGATGAAGTCGGCGTTGAAGTGGTGCGCGGTGAGGCGCGCCAGGGTGGTCTTGCCGACCCCGGGCGGCCCCCACAGGATCATGGAATGCAGGCGGCCGGAATCGAAGGCCAGGCGCAGGGGCATGCCGGGCCCGAGCAGATGGGCCTGGCCGATCATCTCGTCGAGGCTGGCCGGACGCAGGCGCTCGGCCAGGGGCGCGGCGGCCGGGTCGGCGGCGGAGCGGGGGGAAGCGAACAGGTCGGCGGTCACACGTTAACTTTAGTGGCTGGCGGCGGCGCCCAACTGATCCAGATAATCCACCTGCGAATCCCAGCGGGCGCCGGAGTAGCGCCTGAGCGCGTGTGAGCCGGCGGCCTCGTCGACCTTGCGGTCGGCAAGGCGCAGGTCGTCCAGGCAGGCGGTCAGGCGCTCGACGCGCAGGCAGACCTGATGGTTCAACTGGCGCTCCAGGCCGTCGTTGCCCAAGGCCAGCGGTGCCAGCAGCAGGTCGCATTTCAGTTTCCTGCGGTAGTGCTCGCCCGCGGCGGCATAGGGCGCTAGCAGGGCGGCCATGACTCTATCGGCGGTGACCGTGCCGGTAGACGGATCAACCAGCGCCAGCAGGGTCTTGCGGGTCGGGCCGTTGAGTACGCCGTGGACCTTGACGATGTCGCCGGTCACCTCGGTGTCGATGATCTGGCCGCCGCACTGCAGCAAGGCGGTGTTGGCATCCGCTTGCAGCTGGTTGAACAGCTCGGCCACCTCGGCGGGATCGACCGGCGGGCGGTCGGGGGCGAGGTAGACCACGCCGGCCGAGTTGATCTTCAGCAGCCCGGGGTAGGTGCGGGTGGGGGCTGCGGCATGCGGATACGGGGTCCCGGCAGGGCCGACAGCCAGCACCTTGACGTCGAACGACAGGGACTGGCCGGCCAGAGGGTGGTTGAAGTCTAGCACGACGCGGTCTGTCTGCACGGCCCTGACCACCGCCTGCAGCACCTGGCCGGCGCCGGCGCGGACCTCCAGCATCATGCCGACCTCGGGCTTCAGGCCGTTCGGCAGGGCGGTGACCGGCATGCTCTGCACGGCATCGGGGACGGGCTCGCCGTAGGCATCTGCGACCGCCACGTCGAAGGATTTTGCCTCGCCTGTCCGCATGCCTAGCAGGGCCGCCTCCAGGCCGGGCATCATGGCGCCGCTGCCGACCACGAAGCTGACCGGACCGCCGTCACGGGTGCTGTCAACCTCGCGGCCGTCGGCCCGGATGGTGTAGTCGAGGCGCACCTGCATGCCCGGCGCCACCACCGTTTCGGCGCCGGCCGCCATCGACAGCAGCAAGAGGGCCGCCGCCAGTAACCTGTTCATCTGCAATCCCGTGACTCGCTTCAATCTGGTCCCGGCATTGTAGCCGCGCGGCCCGGCGGGCGGCAGGCCTTACTGGGCGATCGCCTCCAGGGCGATGGACAGGGTCACCTCGTCGCCGACGAAGGGGACGTTCTTGCCGGCATTGAATTCGCTGCGCCGGACCACCGCGTGGGCGTCGGCGCCGATGGCCTCCTTGCGCAGCATCGGGTGCAACTTGCGGGTGAAGGAGGTGACCGTCAGGGTGACCGGCCGGCTGACGCCGTTGATGGTGAGGACGCCATCCACCGCGACCGGGCGGTCGCCGTCGAACTTCACTGCCGTCGACCGGTAGGTGGCGGTGGGGTGATTGGCGGTGTCGAACAGGCCGGGCTGCTGGATGTGCTCGTTGAAGACCGCCGAGCCGGTGCTGACCGACTTCATGTCGATGGTGACGTCGACCGCGGCGGTGCGCGCCGCGGCATCCAGGGTGATGGTGCCGGCGGTGCGGTCGAAGCGGGACAGCTGGGTTGAAAAGCCCAGGTGGTTGTATGAAAAGCGCGGGTAGGTGTGGGTGGGCTCGACGTTGTAGACCACCGGGGCGGCCAGGGCGGGGCCGGCGAGTAGGCCGGCAAAGATAAGAAT
>JAQVJE010000167.1 GCA_028695325.1 Gallionellaceae bacterium | reverse complement strand
TGCCCGACCTGACGATCAGCGAGTTCGTGGTCCAGCGTCTCAGCCACAGCACGGCCCAGTACGACATCACCTTCAAGAATATCGGCCAGGGCTGCGCGGGCAGGTTCAACGTCAAGCTGGTCGACGGCGCCGGTGACCCGGTGCTGCTGCGCGAGGTCGGCGAACCGGCGCCCTGGCTGCTGCGTCCGGGCGAAACAGTTTCGATCACCGGCCAGGTCGAGCGTTCACAGATGTGGGTCTATCCGGGGCCGGACGGCTATGCCAGCCACCTGGGCGCCAGCGCCAACCACGGCCAGGTGGTCCAGGAGGTGACCCTCTCCAACAACGGCACTGGCGGCAAGCGCCCGATACTCTGGGGCAGCCACTGAGGGGCGGCCTGCCGCCCTGGCGGTTCAGCCGGCCCGCCAATGCCCCGACTTGCCACCCAGCTTCTCCAGCAGCCTGACCGACTCGATCACCATGCCGCGGTCGACCGCCTTCGCCATGTCGTAGATGGTGAGTAGTGCGACGCTGGCGGCAGTCAGTGCCTCCATCTCCACGCCGGTGCGGCCGACCGTCTCCGCCGTGGCGGTGCAATCGACCGCGCTCGCCGCGGTGTCGATCTCGAAGTCCACCGTCACCCTGGTCAGGGCGATGGGGTGGCAGAGTGGGATCAGGTCGGCGGTGCGCTTGGCGGCCATGATGCCGGCCAGGCGGGCAACCCCGAGGACATCGCCCTTCCTGGCGTCGCCGGCCTGGATCATGGCCAGGGTATCCGGTCGCATGACGATGCGTCCGGCCGCCACGGCGACCCGACGGGTCTCCGACTTGTCGGCAACGTCGACCATGACCGCCTGGCCGTCCGAGTTGAAATGGGTGAATCCGTTCATGGCTGAGGAACCTCGTGCTGGACGGCGCTATCATAGCCGGATGCGATTCATTGCCACCATGTCATTGGCCTGCCTGCTGGCCCTGCCGGTCGGCGCCGGCGAATTGCCCGACCTCGGCGAGGCGGCGCGCGCCACCATGTCGGAGGCCCAGGAGGCCCAGCTCGGGCGCGAGGTCATGCGCCAGATCCGTGGTGACAAGGACTATCTCGACGACGCCGAGGTGGTCGACTACCTGAACGGCCTGGGCGACCGCCTGGTTGCCGCCAGCCCGGCGCCCTACCGCCAGTTCGAGTTCTTCGCCGTGCGCGACGCCTCGATCAACGCCTTCGCCTTGCCGGGCGGCTATATCGGCGTGCATACCGGGCTGATCTCGGCCGCCCGCAGCGAATCGGAACTGGCCGGCGTGCTGGCGCACGAGATCGCCCACGTCACCCAGAACCACATCGCCCGCTTCGTCGATTCCCAGAAGGGTTCGGCGCTGACCTCGCTGGCGGCGCTGGCGGTGGCCATCCTGGCCGCCCGCGCGGGCAGCGGCGACCTCGCCCAGGCCGCCATCACCACGGCCCAGGCCATGACCATCCAGAGCCAGCTCGACTACACCCGCGAACACGAGAAGGAGGCCGACCGCATCGGTCTGCAGACCCTGTCCGGTTCCGGCTATGACCCCGTCGGCATGGCCAGCTTCTTCGAGCGCTTGCAGACCCAGGGTCGCCTGTACGAGAGCCAGGCGCCGTCCTACCTGCGCACCCACCCACTCACCCACGAGCGCATGGCCGACCTGCAGAACCGCCTGGGCGAGTACAAGTATCGCCAGCACCAGGACGGCCTGGATTTCCGCCTGGTGCGCGCGCGTGTCCAGGCCAGTGAAGGCGAGGCCGCCGAGGCCTACCGGCGCTTCAAGGTCCTGGCGGCCGGCAAGCAGACCGACCCAACGGACCGCTATGGCCTGGTGCTGGCCGCCCTGCGGGTGGGCGAGCGCGAAGTGGCGGCCAAGACCATGGCCAGGCTGGAGACGGAGTTGAAGTCGCCCATGGTGGTGAGCCTGGCCGCCCGCGTGCGCATGGAAAGCGGCCAGACGGCCAAGGCGCTCGACATCTTGCGCGCCGGCGTCGAGCGCCACTCTGGCTACAAGCCGCTTGCCTACGCCTATGCTCGCGCCCTGCTCGACAGCGGCCGTGCCGCCGAGGCGCGCCGCTTCGTGGTCGAGCGCCAGCGCTGGTGGCCGGATGACCAGGCCCTGTTCCGCCTCCTGGCGCGGGGTAACCACGCCCTCGGCCGACGCGCCGAGGGCCATCTGGCCCAGGCCGAGGCGCACATCCGGCTGGACCAGCCGGCCCTGGCCATGGAGCAGCTGCAGCTGGCCCGGCGCGCCGGCGACGGCGATTTCTACACCCTGTCGATGGTCGATGCCCGCCTGCGCGAACTGAGCGAGCGTGAGCGGAACGAGGCCAAGCCCCGCTGATTGGTTGACTGCATTGGTCGGAATCATGGTAAAAATACGCACTTTGTCGGGATGCACCGCATGCATCGCCGCGGTCACTTTGTCTGCCCCCCTGCTGGCCGGCGAAGCCGAGAGCGGCAAGGCGATCGCCTACGACAGCCGCCGGGGCGACTGCCTGGCCTGTCACGCCATGCCCACCCTGCCCGATGCCGGGCCGGCGGGCAACAGCGGTCCGCCGCTGATCGCCATGACTGCGCGCTTTCCCGACAAGCAGGCCCTGCGTGCCAAACTATGGGACGCCACGGCCAGCAACCCGGACACCATGATGCCGCCCTATGGCAAGCACAAGGTGCTGACCGCAGACGAGATCGACAAGGTGCTCGACTTCATCTACGGTCTTTGATCGATTAGACGAGTGACAGGAGCCACCATGTACGATGAACCCAGCAGTGCCCCGCCGGGCGCCGCGGCCGCTTGATGGCGTGCGGTTATCCACGCGGCATGCCATGAAGGGGCTGCGCCTGGCCGGGTTCGGCCTCGTACTGGCCGCCGGCGTCGCCTGCGCGGCGCCGGAGGACGACCACCTGCGGCTGGTGAACTACTTCAAGCACAAGCATGCCGACGTCAAGGTGGCGGACTACATATACGGCGCCTTCGCCTACGACCCCGACGCACGCGAGCACTATGACGGCGTGATGGCGTTCCCGCCCTATGCGGGCGCACTCGCCGAGGGCGAACGCCTGTGGCGGACGCCGTTCGGCAACGGCCGGACCTATGCCGACTGCCTGCCCGACGGCGGCCGCATGATCGCCGGCAACTATCCGATGTTCGACGAGGCGCGGGGTCGGGTGGTCACCTTCGAGATGGCCCTCAACGACTGCCGCGTCGCCAACGGCGAGGCGCCCTATACCTACGACGATGCGGCCACCCTGGGCGTGCTGGCCGCTTACGCCCGTAGCCTGTCGGACGGCATGCGGATGAATGTCAGGGTCGACGGCGCGGCCGCCCTGCAGGCCTATGAGGATGGCAAGCGGACCTTCTACCGCCGCGTCGGCCAGCTCAATTACTCGTGTGCCAGCTGCCATGTCGACGGTGCCGGCAACCGCCTGGGTGCAGAGCTGCTGTCGCCGGTTCTCGGCCAGGCCACGCACTGGCCGGTGTTCCGCGCTGGCGAGCGTCTGGAGACCCTGCACGACCGCTATTCCAGCTGTTTCAGGCGGGCCCGCCACGTCCCCGATGCCGCCGGCAGCACCCGTTACAACAATCTCGAGTACTTCCATTCCTACCTGTCCAACGGTATGGAGATGAAGGCCTCGGTATACAGAAAGTGATGTACTGCGCCGCCCCGGCGGGCGGCGTCCAAACGATTTTCAATATCGGCCGTTCGACGAAAGCGGCCCTGTTTTCGAGAAGAGGAGTAGTCCCATGTCCATGTCCCGTCGTGAATTCCTCCAGGTCCTGGCCGCCGCCGCCGCCTCCGGCCTGGTGCTTGACAGCAAGGCCGTCCTGGCTGGCAATCTGCCGGCCGGCTATTACGACGCGCCGCCGGCCGGCAACGTGTCGTTCATGCACATCACCGACACCCATGCCCAGCTGAAGCCGATCTGGTTCCGCGAACCCAACGTCAACCTCGGGGTCGGCGCCATGGCCGGCCAGGTGCCACACCTGGTCGGCGAGCACTTCCTCAGGCACTACGGCATCCAGCCCGGCACCGTCGACGCCCACGCCTTCACCTATCTCGATTTCCAGACTGCCGCCAGGACCTACGGCAAGGTGGGTGGCTTCGCCCACCTGAAGACCCTGGTCGACCGCGTGCGCGGCCAGCGTCCCGGCGCCCTGCTGCTCGACGGCGGCGACACCTGGCAGGGTTCCGCCACCGCCCTGTGGACCAACGCCCAGGACATGGTGGACGCCTGCATCGCGCTCGGCGTCGACGTCATGACCCCGCACTGGGAATCCACCTACGGCGCCGCCCGCGTCCAGGAGATCGTCGACAACGACTTCAAGAAGGCCGGCATCGACTTCGTCGCCCAGAACATCGTCACCAACGACTTCGGCGACCAGGTGTTCAAGCCCTACACGATGCGCGAGATCAACGGCGTGCAGGTGGCCGTGATCGGCCAGGCCTTCCCCTACACCCCGGTGGCCAACCCGCGCCACATGGTGCCCGACTGGTCGTTCGGCATCCGCGACGACAGCATGCAGAAATGGGTCGACGAGGCTCGCGCCAAGGGCGCCAAGGTGGTGGTGGTGCTGTCGCACAACGGCATGGACGTCGACCTCAAGATGGCCAGCCGGGTCGACGGCGTCGACGCCATCTTCGGCGGCCACACCCACGACGGCGTCTACCAGCCGGTCCCGGTCAGGACCCCCAACGGCGGCACCTGCCTGGTCACCAACGCCGGCTCCAACGGCAAGTTCCTCGGCGTCATGGACTTCGACGTCAAGGACGGCAAGGTGGTGGGCTGGAAGTACCGCCTGCTGCCGGTGTTCGCCAACTTCCT
>JAQVJE010000027.1:18748-21225 GCA_028695325.1 Gallionellaceae bacterium | reverse complement strand
CACCGATCATCCCGAGGCCGCCACCGGGCTGGTGCTGGCCGCCCATACCGAGGATTGAGGAGCGTACCGTCATGGGGTCCGGACTCGTCGCGCCAAGCGTTATAAACCCTGCAGCCATAGCGAACATTGGCGCCCCGGCCGCCGGGCGCCGCATCGGCCCGGGCCTGCTGGAGGAACTCGCCGAGTTCGGTTCGCTGTGTATGGCCGCCCACCGCCTGGGCTTGGAAGAAGGGCTGGCCTGGCACTACCTGGTGGCCGCCAACAACCTGGCCGACCGCCCCCTGCTGCGCCCCCTGGCCGCCGACGCCGAGCCCACCGGCGACGCCCGCCGCCTGCTCGCCCGCCCCGCCACTCTCACGGACGCCTTCGAGCGCTTTCTCGACACCCCGGACGGCGGCGCCTTCCACCGGTTCCAGCAGCGCCACCAGTTTCTCAGCCGGCTGGCGGCGCGCACCAGCGCGCGCAACCAGTTCTACTGCCGGGTCGCCTCGGTGCGCCGGGAACGAGTCAATGCCGTGGTGATGCTGGACCTTGGCGGCGGCGACCGCCTGACCGCCCACATCACCGCACGCAGCGCCGAGGCACTTGGACTGGTGGCCGGCCGCGGCTGCCATGCCCTGGTCGATCCGGGCTGGGTCGAGGCATGTGCCGGCGCCCCGGCGCAAGACAGCCCGAACCTGCTGTCGGGCCGCGTCGCCCGCGTCCAGGACGACCCGGTGGACGCCGAGGTGGCCATCGAGCTGGCCGGCGGGCGCATCCTGCTGGCCACCCTGAGCCATGCCGAGATCGCCGCCAAGGGCCTCGCCATCGGCCGCCCGGCGCACGCCCTGATCCAGTCGTCCCAGATCATCCTGGCGGTCGACGAGCCGCCCCCGACCCGAGGAGAAAAGCCATGAGCCAGCCACTCCACTACGACCTGCTGATGCGATCCTGCCGCGACGTCGCCGACCCGGTCGCCCGCGCCATCGCCGGCGCGCTGGATGCCGCGGCACGGGGCGTGATCCAGGCCCCGACGCCAACTCTGGGCCTCAACGGCATGCGCTTCCGCGCCCTGCTGGCGAGGCATTTCCCCGGGCTTGACGAACACCCGTGCGACGACGGCTGTCCGGCCCTGCCCGGCGACGAGTTCGACGACCTGGTCCAGCTCTTGCTGGCCCACCGCAGCCATGCCGGCGAAGAGGCGGAATGGCTGGCCCATGCCATCGCCAGCGCCTGCCTGGGCGGCAACCACCTCTACCAGGACATGGGCCTGCCCGACCGCCAGGCCCTGTCGGGCCTGCTCAGGGAGCACTTCACCGCCCTGTTCGTGAAGAACGTCGGCAACATGAAGTGGAAGAAGTTCTTCTACAAGCAGCTCTGCGACCAGGCCGGGGTGCAACTGTGCCAGGCGCCGTCCTGCCAGGTGTGCAGCGACTACTGGAACTGCTTCGGTCCCGAGGACGACACCTTCCCGCACGGCCTGGCGGCCCTGGCCGGGCGGGCGCCAGACGGGGTGCCGGCCTGAGCGCCCCGTGCGGCCGTGGCTCAGGTCCGGGTGGCCAGGATGACGTGGGAGGCCTTGACGATGGCCGACACCGGCTTGCCGATGTCGAGACCGAGGCTGTCGACGCTCTCGTTGGTGATGATGGCGTTGACGGTCAGGCCGCCGGAGGTCTGCATGGTCACCTCGGTGTTCACTGCGCCCTTGACCAGCCGGCTGACGTTGCCGCGCAGGTGGTTGCGGGCGCTGGTCTTGAGGCCCGCATCGTTGGTCATCAGGATCACCCAGGGGGCCTTGATCAGGGCCGTGGCGTCCTGGCCGACCGCCAGGCCCAGTTCCCTGACGCTGCCCATGGTGACGATGGCGACCAGGCGGTCTCCGCTGGCCAGGGTCAACTCGACCTCGGCGTTGACCGGGCCCGGAATGACCGCTGTGACCTTGCCGTCGAACTGGTTGCGTGCACTGCTCTTCATTTTTCTGACTCCTTGCAGGATGGCGCGGGCAACTGTGCCCACGCAGGTTTCGAGTGTAGTGGGACGAATCGGCCGCGTCGGACAAAATCGCGTCGTTATTTACCCGTCCACATAACGCAATGGTGCCGTGACTGGCACGCTGATTGCATAGCTAATTCCATGCCAACAAAGCAGTGATGACCGTTTGACGGAACTCAAGGCGTCTTTATATGCATACCGTTATGGTGTAACACTGCATATCCATTCAGCCATGGCCGAGGAGAGATACATGCACCTGGTGGGACGCATCTACCTGGACACCGACGAAGGCACCCTGCTGGCCGGCCAGCGCGTGCGCCTCCTGGAGGTCATCGAGCGCCTGGGCTCCATCCAGAAGGCCGCCAGGGAGCTCAATCTCTCCTACAAGGCGGCCTGGGACGCGGTGAACTCGATGAACAACCTGTGCGACCAGCCCCTGGTGCTGCGCGAGGTGGGCGGCCGGCGCGGCGGCGGCAGCCAGCTCACCGAGCACGGCCGCAACATGA
>JAQVJE010000027.1:0-18648 GCA_028695325.1 Gallionellaceae bacterium | reverse complement strand
TCCTACAAGGCGGCCTGGGACGCGGTGAACTCGATGAACAACCTGTGCGACCAGCCCCTGGTGCTGCGCGAGGTGGGCGGCCGGCGCGGCGGCGGCAGCCAGCTCACCGAGCACGGCCGCAACATGATCCGGCTGTTCCGCGCCGTCGAGGCCGAATACCAGCGCGCCCTGGACAAGCTGGGCGGCAACCTGGCCGACATGCGCCACTTCAACCGCCTGTTGAACCGCTTCTCCATGAAGACCAGTGCACGAAATCAGTTCATGGGCGTCGTCAGCGCACTGATTCAGGGCCCGGTGAACTTCGAGGTGCGCATGCGCCTGGACGACTGGAACGAGATCGTCGCCGTGATCACCAACGAGAGCGCCGAGAACCTGGAGCTGCGCGTCGGCCAGGAGGTCTTCGCCCTGGTCAAGGCGCCCTCGGTGCTGCTCTACACCGACACCCAGGTCAAGGTGTCCACCCGCAACAAGCTGTGGGGCACCGTCTACGACCTCCAGGTGGGCGCGGTCAACGCCGAGGTTACCGTCGCCCTGCCGAGCGGCAAGACCGTGGTCGCCGTGGTCACCCGCGAGAGCGTCGAGGAGATGGGCCTCGCCGTCGGCGTGCCCGTGTGCGCCGCCTTCAAGTCATCCAGCGTGATCCTCGCGGTCATGTCCTGATCTCTTCATCCCAGCCAAGGAAGCCAACCATGAAACTCAAGCAACTGATCGCCCTCGTCCCCCTCTGCCTGCTTGCGCTCAACGCCAACGCCGGCGAGGTGCGCGCAGCCGTGGCCGCCAACTTCACCGCTCCGGTGAAGCTGATCGCCGAGCAGTTCCAGGCCGACACCGGCCACACCGTGAAGCTGTCCTTCGGCTCCACCGGCAAGTTCTATTCCCAGATCAAGGCTGGCGCCCCCTTCGACGTCCTCCTGGCCGCCGACGACACCACCCCGGCCAGGATGGCCAGGGAAGGCCTGGGCGACGGCGCCAGCCAGTTCACCTATGCGGTGGGCAAGCTGGTGCTGTGGAGCAAGAAGCCCGGCCTGGTCGACGCCAGGGGCGAGGTACTCAAGGGCCAGTTCGACAAGCTGGCCATCGCCAATCCCAAGCTGGCGCCCTACGGCCTGGCGGCCCAGGAGACGCTCACCAGCCTGGGGCTGTGGAGCGCGGTGCAGGAGCGCATCGTGATGGGCGAGAGCATCAGCCAGACCATGCAGTTCGCCGACACCGGCAACGCCGACCTGGCCTTCGTCGCCCTGTCCCAGACCATCAAGGATGGCAAGGCCATCACCGGCTCGACCTGGATGGTGCCGCAGAATCTGTACACCTCCATCCGCCAGGACGCCATCGTCCTGGCCGCCCCCCAGGACAAGGCGGCCGCCGAGGCCTTCCTGAAGTACCTGAAGGGCGCCAAGGCCATCGCGGTGATCAAGGGCTTCGGCTACGACCTGCCCTGACACGACAACGAAATCCTTTTCCCAACTGCGGACATACCCGGCCTTGACCCCCTCCGACCTCACCGCGGTCTGGCTCACCCTCAAGCTCGCCGGCCTCACCACCCTGATCCTGCTGCTCATCGCCACCCCCATCGCCTGGTGGCTGGCCCGCACCCGTTCGTTCTGGAAGAGGCCAGTGGCCGCCGTGGTCAACCTGCCCCTGGTACTGCCGCCCACCGTGCTGGGCTTCTACCTGCTGCTGGTGATGGGGCCGGAAGGCCCGGTCGGCCAGCTCACCCAGGCCATCGGCCTGGGCCGCCTGCCCTTCACCTTCTGGGGCCTGGTGGTGGGCTCCGTGCTTTTCTCCTTCCCGTTCGCCGTGCAGCCGATCCAGAACGCCTTCGAGGCCATGGGCGAGCGGCCCATGGAGGTGGCCGCCACCCTGCGCGCCGGCTTCCGCGACCGCTTCTTCAGCGTCGCCGTGCCGTTGGCGAAACCCGGCTTCCTCACCGCCATCGTGCTCGCATTCGCCCACACCGTGGGCGAGTTCGGCGTCGTCCTGATGCTGGGCGGCAACATCCCGGGCGAGACCCAGGTGGTCTCGGTGGCCATCTACAACCACGTCGAGGCCATGGAGTACGGCCCAGCCCACCTGCTGGCCGGTACCATGGTGGCCTTCTCCTTCCTGGTTCTGCTCTCCCTCAACCTGCTCGGTCGGAGGCGCGCACCATGACCATCCGCGCCCGTTTCCGGCTCGACCGCGGCGAATTCAGCCTGGACGTCGATCTCGACCTGCCCGGCCGGGGCGTCACCGCCCTGTTCGGGCCGTCCGGTTCCGGCAAGACCACCCTGCTCAGGCTGATCGCCGGCCTCGACCGCGCACCCGGCCATCTGGAGGTGAACGGCGAGGTCTGGCAGGACGACGGCCGCGACCTCTTCCTGCCCACCCACAAGCGCGCCCTGGGCTACGTCTTCCAGGAGGCCAGCCTGTTCCCCCACCTGAACGCCCGGCGCAACCTGGAATACGGCCTCAAGCGCGTGCCCGCCGATGAGCGCCGGGTGGACATGGACCACGTCCTCGACCTGCTCGGCATCGGCCACCTGCTTGAGCGCCGACCGGACCGCCTGTCCGGCGGCGAGCGCCAGCGCGTCGCCATCGCCCGGGCCCTGCTCACCAGCCCGCGCATCCTGCTCATGGACGAACCCCTGGCGGCGCTCGACCTGGCGCGCAAGCAGGAGATCCTGCCCTACCTGGAACGCCTGCACGATGAGATGGAGACCCCCATCCTCTACGTCAGCCACGCCCCCGACGAGGTGGCCCGCCTGGCCGACCACATCGTCGCCCTGGACAACGGCCGTGCCATCGCCGAAGGCCCCTTGGCGGCGACCCTGGCCCGCCTGGACCTGCCCATCCGCCTGGGCGAGGATGCCGGCGTGGTCATCGACGCCACGATCGGCGCCCGCGACGAGGCCTGGCACCTGATCCGCGCCGACTTCGCTGGCGGTGGACTCTGGGTGCGCGATACCGGCCATGCCATTGGCCACCGTGTCCGGGTGCGCATCCTGGCCCGCGACGTCAGCCTGGCCCTGGAACACCCGCGGGACACCAGCATCATCAACCTGCTGCCCGGCACCGTGGCCGAACTGGCCGTCGACAACCACCCCGCCCTGGCCCTGGTGCGGGTCGAGGTGGACGGCACGGCCATCGTCGCTCGCCTGACCCGACGCTCCGTCGCAGCCCTCGGCCTCGCCCCCGGCAAGCCGGTGTGGGTCCAGGTCAAGGCCGTGGCCCTGGTGGGTTAGCCATGCGGCACCACGTCGACTTCGCCACCCCCGACGACCTGCCCGCCCTGGCCGACCTGCTGGCCGAGCTGTTCAGCCTGGAGAGCGACTTCGTCCCCGACCGGGCCAAGCAGCTGGCTGGCCTGCGCCTGATCCTGGACCACCCGGAACTGGGCCGCCTGTTCGTCCTGCGCGTCGACGGCGCAGTGGCCGGCATGGCCAACGCCCTGATCACGATGAGCACCGTCGAGGGCGGTCGGGTAGTTATCCTGGAGGACGTCATCGTCAGCGCCGGCCTGCGTGGGGGTGGCCTCGGCCGCCGTCTGGTGGAACATGTGTTGGCCTGGGCGCGCGACCAGGGCATGACCCGCGTCACCCTGCTGGCCGACCGCAACAACCCGGCCGCCCTGGCCTTCTACGCGCGCCTGGGTTTCCAGCCTTCGGCCATGCGGGTACTGCGCCGCCGCCCCTGAGTCAGAGCAGGCACCGGATCGCGGCCGGCCACTCGGCCTCCGGCACCAAGTGCAGGTGCGCCTTGGCGTCGCCGCCCGTGGCGGCCTGGAACTGCGCCCCGGCATCCGGCCCGGCTGCGTTAAGGACCAGGCGGAAGCGGTTGTAGCCGCGGCCGTCGCGTTCCCGGATCCCTGCCGTGGCCAGGGCGGCGAGCCGCGCCGGCGCGACGGCAAAGTAGATCAGCAGGCGGGCGCCGATCACGACGCGCACACAAGCCAGTCCGGCATCCGCCGTCAGCGCGATCGAATCGAACACCTCCGGGGCGCACTGGCAGCCCAGCACCCGGCGGGCGAATTCGGCGACGGCGGGGCATGCGTCCGGGTGCATGGGCGGGCAGGGCAGGGTGGCGGAAGCGTCAGGATAGCAGCCGCAGGACGGCGGCGATTGTGCGGAAGGCGACAAAACGGCAACACGCTGTCGGCAAGGGCGCGCGCCGGGCGGCGCGGCAACCCTGCTGCCGCCGGGCATCCGGCCCTGGCATGGCGGTTGCTGGTCATTGTCGAGTGAATTGGCCGAGGCCCCGACCTGCGTCATGACCGGACTGAACCTGCCGAACCTGGAGGCGGCGGTGGATTGCACCACCTGCCCGCAGCACGACACCACCCTGCGTGCCGGCCGCTGCGCGCCCGGCGACGCCTGCCTGATCGCCCACAGCGGCCGCCAGATCGAACGCTTCCTGCGCCGCAACCCGGCGCTCGCCGAGGCCTGCCTGGCCGATCCGTTCTGGGAACGCCGCGCCATCGCGGTGCGCCATGCCCCGGCGGCGGCGGCCCGCCGCCTCATCGGCGACCCCGACGAGGTGGTGCGCCGGGCCGTCGCGGCGCGCCTGCCGGGCATCGAACTGGCGCCGCTCATGCACGACCCCGACCGCGAGGTGCGCATCACGGTGGCGGCTCGCCTGCCGCCGGACCGCCTGCACCGCATGCTCGCCGATCCCGACTACATGGTGCGCCTGCAGGTCGCCCGCCGCCTGCCGCACGGTGCCCTGCCGCGCCTGGTCGGTGATCCCGAGCGCGAGGTGCGCAAGGAAGTGGCTCGGCGCCTGCCGGCCTTCGCCCTCGGCCGCCTGGCGGCCGACCTCGACGCCGAGGTGCGCCGCGTCGTCGCAACCCGTCTGCTGCCGGATGCCGCCGCCGGCCTGCTGGCCGATCCCGACTGGCTGGTGCGCCTGGCGGCGGCCCGGCGGGCGCCGCTGGCCGCCCTGCCGTCCCTGGCCGGCGACCCCGAGCCCGAGGTGAGGGCGCTGGTGTGGGCGCGCCTGCATGGAATTGCCGATGGAGAGGAAGCCTCATGAACCCCCGTATCCCCGACCCGGACAGCCTGCAACGGTTCGCCGCCGAACTGGCGGCGGGCGCCCCCCGGCCGCACCACAGCGGCCTGCTGGCCGCCGCCGCCCGCCTGGGCCACGACTTCCGCCACGCCCTGACGCGCGGCAGCTGGTACCGGCCCGGCGGCCTGATCCGCGCGGACGGCACCCGCATCGCCGACGACCTGGAACGCTGGGCCGAGGACGCCCTGGCGGCCTGCGGCGGCGACTTCGCCGAGCTCTGCGAGCGCCACGCCGGCGCCGACCTCCTGGCCACCCGCCACAACGGCCGCACCCACTACTTCGTCGCCCCATGCGGGCCGGGGCCGGCCGATTTCGTGCAGCTGGAGGTGGAGGAACTGCAGGAGGTGCTCGACCGCCGCCTCATCGACCCCCTGCACCTGCCAGCCGACCTCGGCGAGCTGACCGACCCGCTGCACCCGCATGCCTTGCCGGCGCAGCCGGTGGGCCGGCCGCGCTACCGCTTCCGTCGCCTGCTCGACATGCGCGACCTGGCCGCGCCGGGTGCCACCGGGCCGGGCCCGCTGCAGCGTTTCCTGGCCGATTGGCAGGCCAGCCGGGCGGCCGGCCAGGGCCACTTCTGCGCGCACTGGATTCTGTCCGTGCGGGAGCGCCGCGACCGCTACGGCAACGCGGTCACCGCCGCCACACCGGTGTCGCGCCATGCGCGCAAGCTGAAGTCCTTCCACTGGCACCCCGACGCGCGCGGCGTCGCTCTGGCCGGACAGGTGCACGCCTTCGACCGCGCCAGCTATCCGTCGGCCTGGTACTTCCACCTGATGTCCGGCGCCCTGACCCCGACGGCGGTGGCCTACGGCATGCTGTCCGACCTCGACGCCGGCTATCAGTACCTGGCCGCCCAGGACGTCGAACTGCTGCGCGGCTGGGCAGCGGCGCCCTACGCGGTGTGAGGACTGTCGTGTTTACGACAAGGCCCATTGCCGTCATCTCTGCGCACGCGGGGGGCCAGTGCCTTGATTCGACTGGATTCCCGCCGGCGCGGGAACGACGGCCAGGGCCTGGCACGTCGCTTGCAGCAGGCCAGGCATGACCACCGGATGACCGCCATGCAAACCACCAGACAGATCGCCGAACTGCTCAACGAGCCCGCCTGCGCCCACAACGCCAAGGAAAAGTCGGGCTGCGCCAAGACCAGGCCGGGCGCCACCGCCGGCGGCTGCGCCTTCGACGGCGCCCAGATCGCCCTGCTGCCCATCGCGGACGTCGCCCATATCGTGCATGGCCCGATCGCCTGCGCCGGCTCGTCCTGGGACAACCGCGGCACCCGCTCGTCCGGCCCGACCCTGTACCGGATCGGCATGACCACCGACCTGACAGAACAGGACGTCATCATGGGCCGGGGCGAGAAGCGCCTGTTCCACGCCATCAAGCAGGCGGTCGAGGAATATGCCCCGGCTGCCGTGTTCGTCTACAACACCTGCGTGCCGGCGCTGGCCGGCGACGACGTCGAGGCGGTGTGCAAGGCTGCCGCCGAGCGGGTCGGCGTGCCGGTGGTGCCGGTCGACGCGGCCGGCTTCTACGGCACCAAGAACCTGGGCAACCGGCTGGCCGGCGAAGCCATGTTCAAGCACGTCATCGGCACCCGCGAGCCGGAGCCGGCGCCGCCCCACCCGGCCGGCATCCGCACCCACGACGTCTGCCTGGTGGGCGAGTACAACATCGCCGGCGAGTTCTGGCACGTCGCGCCGCTGTTCGACGAACTCGGCCTGCGCATCCTCGGCAACCTGTCCGGCGACGCCCGCTTCCGCGAGGTGCAGACCCTGCACCGCGCCGAGGCCAACATGGTGGTGTGCGCCAAGGCACTGCTCAATGTGGCGCGCAAGCTGCAGGCGAATTTCGGCGTGCCCTACTTCGAGGGCAGCTTCTACGGCGTCACCGACACCTCCAACGCCTTGCGCGAGTTCGCCCGCCTGATCGGCGACCCCGACCTCACGGCCCGCACCGAGGCCCTGATCGCCCGCGAGGAGGCGCGCGCGCACGCCCTCCTGGAGCCCTGGCGGCAGCGCCTCAAGGGCAAGCGGGTGCTGCTCTACACCGGCGGCGTGAAGTCCTGGTCCATCGTCTCGGCCCTGCAGGACCTGGGGCTGGAGGTGGTGGCCACCGGCACTGGCAAGTCCACCGAGGAGGACAAGGCGCGCATCCGCGAGCTGATGGGCGAGAAGACTAAGATGATCACCGACGGCAGCCCCAAGGCACTGATCGGCATCGTCAGGGAATACCAGGCCGACATCCTGATCGCCGGCGGCCGCAACATGTACACGGCGCTGAAGGCGCGCATCCCCTTCCTCGACATCAACCAGGAACGCGAATTCGCCTATGCCGGCTACCAGGGCATGGCCGAACTGGCCCGGCAACTGGCGCTAACCCTGGACAGCCCGGTGTGGGCGGCGGTGCGCCGGCCGGCGCCCTGGCACGGCGCCGTCCCCGGCCAGGCGGCCGGCTAGGCAGCACCACTGCTCAGAACTTGATCGCCAGGCTGACCGCGCCAAAGTCGTCGCCGTCGCCCTGGCCGCGGAATTCCCGCGTGCGCAGGACGTGGGTGTAGCTGAAACGCAGGTCCTGCCAGTCGACCACAAAACCGTACTGCAGGTCGCCCACCAGCGGGATGCGGTCGACACTGCGGCTGGCGCGGCAGCAGTTGCCGTCGAGGAAGACGTTGCGCGCCACGGCGCGGCCCTCGATGCCGGCGAACAGGTACCAGTTGAAGCCCGCCCTGGGCGCGAACTCGCCCGAGCCGAGCAGGCCGGGCTGGATGCGCGGCGGCCCGAGGTCGTCCGGCAGGCGCTTGCCGAAGCGAAGGGTGAGGCCGGCGTCGGCATAGGTGTACACGTTGCCGAGGGCGCCGCCGAAATGCGGCGTGAGGTCGAGCCGGGTGCCGCCGATGGCCGCCTCGGCCCAGCCGCGCCAGCTGCGCTGGCTGGTGGCGACGAAGCCCGGTTCGTTGCCGAGCTGGCTGCCCCAGCCTTGCGGTTCAGCGGAGCCGATCACCGCGTGGACGAACTTCTGGCTCTGCTCGGCCATTGCAGCGGGGCCGACCACACCCAGGCTGAAGGTGAAGAGGTCGAGCCGCCTGCCGGTGGTGGCGCCCACCCCGACCAGGCCATACAGCCAGCCGGCGTAGGGACGGTCGTCCAGCGGCGGGTTTGCCAGGGTGATGTCGCCGGGCGTGAACATGCTCTGGCCGAAGGCATAGCCGTGCCGCACCGGCCCCTCGTCAGGGAACCAGGGCAGCAGGTGCGCCAGGCGCAGCGCCCAGGCCGGCGTCGGCGTGCCCCGGTCGGGGATCCAGACGAAGCCGACGCCATTGGTGTAATGACGGTCGACGTCGTAGAAGAGGTCGTTCTCCAGGACGAAGGTGAAGGTGCCCACCTTCGGCTCCCTCGCCTCGCCGGCCCAGGCTGGCGCGACGCCGCAGAGCAGGAAGAGGAGGGCGAGGGCGCGTCTCATGCCGCCGCCAAGCAGGGCCTGGCAAGGTCGCACGGACACGCGGCCAGCCGGGCAGCGTGGGTAGGCGGGTGCGATGGGGGGCGATCTCATGGCGGTGGCGTCCGGATGGGCAGCCTCAACGCTACTCAAGTCGTCGGGCCGGCACAAGCCGCACCGTCGGTTTGTCGTCCCGGCGCCCGCCGTTGTCGCCTTTGCGACAGCCGGACCGCCGCCCAATCGACTGAAAGAAAAGGCAATTTACCCTGGCACGGAGATTGCGGAAGACGGCACAACAGCGTCTATCCAACGAACCCACCATGGCCGAGATCATCAAGCGCAACAAACCCCTGTCGGTGAATCCCCTCAAGGTGAGCCAGCCGGTGGGGGCCTCGCTGGCCTTCCTGGGCATCCACCGCGCCATCCCCATGCTACACGGCTCGCAGGGCTGTACCGCCTTCGCCAAGGTGTTCTTCGTGCGCCACTTCCGCGAGCCCATCCCGCTGCAGACCACCGCCATGGACCAGGGCGCCACCGTGATGGGGGCGGACGAGAACGTCATCGTCGGCCTCGAGACCATCGCCGGGAAGAGCCGGCCGGCCCTGATCGGCCTGCCAACCACCGGGCTTTCCGAGACCGAGGGCACCGACATCCATCGCCTGGTCAGGGAATTCCGCGCCCGCCATCCGGAATACGACGGCATCCCGGTGGTGCCGGTGAACACGCCGGACTACAGCGGCTGCCTGGAGTCCGGCTTCGCCCTGGCGGTGAAGGCGATCGTCGAACACGTGGTGCCGGCCGATCGCACGCGAGCCGGCCAGCGCAAGCGGCAGGTCAACGTCCTGGCCGGCGCCCATCTGACCCCCGGCGACCTGGAACACGTGCAGGAACTCGTCGAGGCCTTCGGCCTGCGGCCGGTCCTGCTGCCGGACCTGTCCGGTTCCCTGGACGGCCATCTCGGCGACCAGGAGTCCAGCCCCCTCACCGTGGGCGGCACCGCGGTCGGCGACATCGCGGCCATGGGCGAGTCGGTGGCCACCCTGGTCCTGGGCCGTGCCCTCGACCCGGCCGCCGACCTGCTCAGGGAGCGCACCGCCGTGCCAGACTTCCGCTTCGACAGCCTGATGGGCCTCGATCACGTCGACGCCTTCGTCGCCGCCCTGGCGGCGATCAGCGGCCAACCGGTGCCTGAGCGGATCGAGCGCCAGCGCGCGCAACTCCAGGACGCCATGGTGGACACCCACTTCATGCTCGGCTTCGCCCGCATCGCCGTCGCCGCCGACCCGGACCTGCTCTATGGTCTCGCGGACCTGGTGACCGGCATGGGCTGCACGGTCAGTGCCGCGGTGGCGCCGTCCCGGTCGCCGGTGCTGGACGCGGTGCCTGGCGCCGAGGTCAGGCTGGGCGACCTGCAGGACCTGGAGAAGGCCATCGCCGCACGCGGCGCCGACCTCATGCTGTGCAACTCGCACGCCGCCGACACGGCGCGCCGCCTGGGCCTGCCGCTCATCCGCGCCGGCTTCCCGCAATACGACCTGATCGGCGGTTACCAGAAGCTGTGGGTCGGCTACAAGGGCACCCGGCAGACCCTGTTCGACCTTGCCAATACCCTGGTCGAACACGGCCATCACGAGATCGCGCCCTACCGTTCGATCTATGCCGATCGCGAAGGTGAAGCCCATGCGGCACCTGAAGCTCGTCCACTCCATTGAGGCGGCGCCGGCCATGCGCGTGAAGATCGCCTTCGCCAGCGCCGACCGCCGCACGGTCGACCAGCACTTCGGCGCCGCCGAGGCTTTCGTCGTCTACGAGCTGTCGGCGGACTACGCCCACCTGGTCGAGGCGGTGCAGTTCCACGACGCCGACACCGCCATGGACGGCCACGAGGGCAAGCTGGCGGCCAAGATCGCCCTCCTGGCCAACTGCGCCGCGGTCTACTGCAATGCCGTCGGCGGCTCCGCCATCAAGCAGCTCCTGGCGGCCGGCATCCAACCCATGAAGGTGCCCGAGGGCACGCCGGTGGACGCGCTCCTGTGCGGCCTCAACCAGGCCATGCTGGACGACCCGCCGGCCTGGCTGGCCCGTCACCTGAAGGTCGGCGACGCCGGCCGTTTCGACGCCATGGATGCCGAAGGGTGGTCGGAATGATCGAGACCCGCGTCCGCGTCCTGCGCCACACCGACGGAATCAGCCTGGTCGAGGCCACCGAGCAGAACGGCTGCGGCGCCTGCAGCCACCAGGACGGCTGCGCCGTCGCCGGCCTGGGCCGCTTCCTCGGCCACCGCCGGCAGCCCATCGCCCTGGCCTGCGGCGACACCCGGCCCGGCCAGGAGATCACCGTCGCTGTGGCCGGGGCGGACCTCGCCAGGGCCGGGCTCTGGGCCTACCTGTTGCCGGCCGCCCTGGCGGTGGCCGGCGCCGCCGTCCTGGCCAGCCGGGGCGACGTTGCCTCCCTCATCGGCGCCATCCTGGGCCTGGCGGCTGGCCTGCTGATCGCCCGCCACCAGGCCGGCGCCCCGAAGATTTTCATCCACTCCGGAGAACAAGCATGACTGAAACCCTCGAACTCGACCCCATCTTCAGCACCGACTACATCAAGGAGATGGTCAAGCAGATGCGCGCCATCGACAGCTATGGCACCTACGACGAGTGGACGCTGGAGAAGATCCTCGCCCCGTTCGTGAAGACCAAGGACGAGCGCCGCCAGATCCCCATCATCGGCGATCCCGACGAGGAGACCCTGGCGCGGGTGAAGTGCTTCTACAACGCCATCGCCGTGCTGATCGAGAAGGAATGCGGCCACATGGCGGTGCCCATGGTCAACATCACCCACGAAGGCTTCGGCCGCGCCCTCATCACGGTGGGCAAGCTGGTGGTGATGGACCGCACCGTGCGCGACGTGCACCGCTTCAGCTTCGACAGCCTGTCCAAGATGAAGGACGAGGCCGACAAGCTGCTCTCGGTGGCCCTGGAGATCGTCGGCCGGTACCCGGAGGTGGCGGGACTGTAAGGCGGTGACAGGGTGACAAGGTGACGCGTGACAAAAACCGTCGCCCAAGCACCCGTCACTTTGTCACTCGTAACTTTGTCACCGGGGTTAAGCAATGACTGAAGACGAACTGAGAGACCTCGACCGCGAGGTCAGGAAACTGAAGCGCCAGGCCAGCGAATGGGCCGGACAGCTGCACGACCTGGTGGAAGACAAGCTGCCGGCCGGCTACCGGGAGATCCCGGCCATCGCCCAAGCCACCTACGACGCCTGCCAGGCCTGGGCCGAGGCCAACGCCCGCCTGACGGCGGCCCAACAATCCAATTGACTCGGCAAGGTTAACGAACATGGACGCCTACACCGCACTGACCCGGGGCGGCACCGCCTGGACCCCGCAATTCGTCGTCGCGATCAACCAGAAGGTCTGCATCGGCTGCGGCCGCTGCTACAAGGTCTGCCCGCGCGACGTACTGTCCCTGGAGGACCGCGAGGAAGACGAGGACGAGGACCTCGACGAGGACCAGATGAGCGTGATGACCATCAAGAATGCCCTCGACTGCATAGGCTGCGGCGCCTGCGGCCGGGTCTGCCCGAAGAACTGCTACAGCCACGCGGCCATGCCGGTCTGAAGCGGTGACAAGGTGACAAGGTGACGAGTGACAAACACCGTCGCCCTGTCACTTGTCACTTGTCACTTGTCACTTGTCACTTGTCACTTGTCACTTGTCACTTGTCACTTGTCACTCGTCACTCGTCACTTGTCACTCGTCACTTTGTCACTGAGGTTAATCATGCCCCGCCCGCAAAAACACGTCTTCGTCTGCTCCCAGGCCCGGCCGCCCGGCCACCCGCGCGGCTCCTGCGCCGAGAAGGGCTGCCGCGAGGTGCTCGACGAGTTCTACTTCCAGTTCCAGCAGCGCCAGTGCTTCGACAAGGTGATGATCACCGCCACTGGCTGCCTGGGCCCGTGCAGCACCGGCACCAACGTGCTGGTCTACCCGGAGGGGGTCCTATACGGCAACGTCAGGAAGGAGGATGTCGCCGCCATCTTCGACCAGCACCTGGAGGGCGGCACGCCGGTCGAGCGCCTCAAGGTGCCGGCGGACCTGTGGTGAGCGCGCCGCCGCCCGAGGTGGTGGCTGCCGCCCGCCGCGTGGTCGACACCCTGCGCGGCGAGGCGGTCCGCTATGTCGCCAGCGACCGCCTGCCCGACATCCGCCTGGACGGCCTGGCGCTGGCCGAGGTCACCGACCCAGCCAACGGCCGGCCCGGCTGGGAGGGCGTCTGGCGCAACGCGTTGAACGAGCGGGTCGGCCGCCTGACCATCAACAGCGACGGCAGTTTCTACGCCGAATACGACCTCTGCGTGCGCCACCCCAACAAGGCCGGCTGGTTCGTCGAGGCGGTGACCGCCTGGGGCCGCGGCGACCGCCTCAAGGCCGAGGCGCGCCTGCTGCCCATGCCCTGACATGCTGCCTGCCGACCTGCGCATGATCCTGGTGCACAAGCAGCAAACCAGCGCACGCCTGCGCTTCCTGCGCTTCGCCCATGGCATGTGCGCCTTCGCGCCCCTGCCGGCCCTGTCCGTCGTCGAAGCGGCGGGCGAGGGCGCACCGGCCGTGGCCCACCACCCGAACGCCTGGCTGCGCGCGGCCGCCCGCCGCCTCGGGCTGGACGACGGCGCGCTGCAGGCGGAGACCGGCTTCCACGCCGTGGTGCAGACCCCAGCCGGGCCGGTCACCGTCCAGCTGGCCAGCTTCGCGACCGTCGATCCGCCCTTCGCCGCGGCCGAGTCCCTGGGCGGGCGCTTCGTCGACCTCACCGAGGCACGCGGCGGCACGCCGGCGGAAATGGAGTTGCTTCGGCGCGCCTATGTCGCCATGCTGGGCGGATGACCGACGTCCGCCACGATGGGCCTGCCGGCCCGGCCGACCGCGTCCTGGCCTATCACCGCCGCACCAAGCACCGCCTGGACCGCTACGCCGCCGGCCCCGACCACCTCGACTGGGACGCCCAGCCGGCCCCCTTCCGGGCCTGGCGTGGCACCCGCCGCTATGACCTGCCGCGCACGGCGGCGGGCATCACGGTACCCTGGTCCGGGCTGGGGGCGCCGCGCGCGCCGGCACCGGTCGACCTGGAGCACCTGGGCCGCCTGCTCCAGCTCACCAGCGCCATCACCGCCTGGAAGCAGTACGGCGACAGCCGCTGGGCCCTGCGCGCCCACCCGTCGTCCGGTAACCTGCACCCCACCGAGACCTGGGTGATCGCCTACTGGGTCGACGGCCTGCCCGACGGGCTCTATCACTACCAGGCGCAGGACCATGGCGTCGAATGGCGCGCCAGCCGTCTCGCTGCCGCCGACACGCTCGGCCTCTGGCTGGGCTTCTCCTCCATCCACTGGCGCGAGGCCTGGAAGTACGGCGAGCGGGCGCTGCGCTACTGCCAGCTCGACATGGGCCACGTGCTCGCCGCCCTCGCCTACGCCGCCGCCCTGCTGGGCTGGCGCCCCCGCCTGGTCGGCATGGAGCACGTCGCCATGGCGCATTGCCTGGGTCTCGACCGGGCCGAGGACTTCGCCGGCGTCGAGCCGGAGGAGGCCGAGGTGATCGTCGCCCTGCACGGCGACGGCACGCCGCCGCCTGACTGGGACGAGTGGAGCGGCCTGCCCGCCCGCCTCGACCCGCGACCCCTGTACGACTGGCCTGTGATCGCCGAGGCCGCCGCGGCCACCCGCGGGCCGCTGCCCGCCGCCGGGCAGTGGGGTGGGGAGGGCGCACCACGCACGGCCGGGCCGGACATCGCCGCCGCCGAGGTCATCCTGCGCCGGCGCAGCGCACAGGCCTTCGATGGCGTCGCCATGATGCCAGCGCCGCTGTTCCGCCGCCTGCTCGCCAGCCTGCTGCCCGGTGGCGCGCCGGTGTGGGCGATGTGGGAGTCGGCGCCGCGCGTGCACCCGGTCCTCTTCGTGCACCGGGTCGAGGGCATCGCACCCGGCCTCTACGTCCTGCCCCGCTCCGAGGCCGGTCTCACCGGCCTCGCCGCGGCCATGCGGCGGCAGTTCGAGTGGACGCCGGCCGACCCCAGACTGCCCCTCTACCGCCTGCTGGCGGCGCGCGCCGAGCGCAGCGCCCGCACCGTTTCCTGCCATCAGGACATCGCCGCCGACGGCGCCTTCACGGTCATGTTCGTGGCCGAGTTCGCCGCCCCCGTCGCGGCCAACCCGGCGACCTGGCGCCACCTGCACTGGGAGGCCGGCATGCTCGGCCACTGCCTCGGCCTGGAGGCCGAGGCGGCCGGCTGGCGCGGCACCGGCATCGGCTGCTTCTTCGACGACGCCGACCACGAGCTGCTCGGCATCACTGACGAGCGCTACCAGGTCGTCTACCACTACGCCATCGGCAAGGTGGTGGACGACCCCCGGCTCAGCACCCTGCCGCCCTACGACTGAGCCCACGTTTACACGAAATTTACGGCCGCCGGCCTAGCTTGATGACTCTCGCCCATGCGCCATCCGGAGTCATGCTCGACCTATTTCCCGTCCTCAACGTGCTGGGCCGCCTGCTGGCCTTCTTCAGCCTGACCTACCTGATCCCCATCGCCGGCTCGCTCGTCTTCGGCGACGGCCTGGTGGCCGATTTCGTCGACGCCATGGTGGCCACGGCCGGACTGGGCGGCCTGCTCTGCCTATCCACCCGCCATCACTACCGCGAGCTCAGGGCGCGCGACGGCTTCGTCCTGGTGGCGGCGAGCTGGACCCTGATGGCGGCCATCGCCACCACCCCGCTCCTGCTGGTCTACCCGGCCATGTCGTTCACCGACGCCTTCTTCGAGACCATGTCCGGCCTCAGCACCACCGGCGCCACCGTGATGACCGGCCTCGACTCGGCGCCGCCCTCGATCAACCTGTGGCGCCACGAACTCAACTGGCTGGGCGGCATGGGCATCATCGTCCTCGCCCTGGCGGTGCTGCCCATGCTGGGGGTCGGCGGCATGCAGCTCTACAAGGCCGAGGTGCCGGGGCCGATGAAGAACGCCAAGCTGACCGCCCGCATCAGCGACACCGCCAAGGCCCTCTGGCTGATCTACCTGGGCTATACGGCGGCCTGCGCCCTGGCCCTCCATCTAGCCGGCATGTCCTGGTTCGACGCCGTCTGCCATGCCTTCTCGGCCCTGAGCCTGGGCGGCTTCTCGACCCGCGACAGCAGCATCGGCGCCTTCGACGACCCGGTCATCGAGGGCATCCTGATCGTCTTCATGACCCTGGCCGCGCTCAACTTCGCCACCCACTTCGCCGCCCTGCACGGCCGCAGCCTGAAGACCTTCTGGCGCGACATCGAGGCGCGGGCGGTGGTGGCCGTGCTCGCCGTGTCCAGCCTGGCGACGGGCCTTTACCTGTGGTGGATGGGCACCTACGCTGACTTCCCCACCGCCCTGCGCCACGCCAGCTTCAACCTGGTCTCGATGGCCACCGACTGCGGCTACGCCAGCCAGGACTTCAACCAGTGGCCGGTCTTCACGCCCCTGCTCATGCTCTTCCTGTCCTGCGTCACGGTCAGCTCCGGCTCCACCGGCGGCGGCATCAAAATGGTGCGCACCCTGGCCCTGGCCGTGCAGGCGCGGCGCGAGCTGTCCCGCCTGCTCCACCCGGCCATGGTCAACCCGGTGAAGGTCGGCGACGCCGTCCTGCCCGGCAACATCATCATCGCCGTGCTCGGCTTCGTTTTCCTGTACTTCATGAGCATCGTCGTTGCGTCCCTGGTACTGGTGGTGTCCGGCCTCGACTTCACATCCGCCTTCAGCGGCGTGATCGCCTGCATCAACAACGCCGGCCCCGGCCTCGACCAGGTCGGTCCGGCCACCAACTACGCTGTGCTGACGGACTTCCAGACCTGGTTGCTCGCCTTCGTCATGCTGCTCGGCCGCCTCGAGGTGCTTTCCCTGCTGGTCCTGTTCACGCCGGATTTCTGGCGTCCCTAGGGGACGAAGCGGTAGCCCACGCCGGTCTCGGTGAGCAGGTGGCGGGGCCGCGCCGGGTCGGCCTCCAGCTTGTGACGCAGGCGGCCGACGTAGATGCGCAGGTAATGGCTGTCCTCGCCGTGGCCCGGCCCCCAGACCGCCTGCAGGACCTGGCGCTGGGTCAGCACCCGGTCGGGGTGGGTGGCGAGGTAGACCAAGAGGTGATATTCGGTCGGCGTCAGGCGGACCGCGGCGCCGGCGCGGCTGACGCTGCGCCGGGCCAGGTCCAGCGCCACGGCACCGAAGCGGATCAGCGGCTCGCAGCTGCCGTCGCGCGGCTGCCGACGGCGCAGCAGGGCGTGCACGCGGGCGAGCAGCTCGGCAACCCCGAAGGGCTTGGCCAGATAGTCGTCGGCACCCGCCTCCAGGGCGGCCACCTTGTCGGCCTCCTGGCTGCGCGCCGAGAGGACCAGGATGGGCAGGTCCGACCAGGCGCGGCAGGCGCGGATGAATTCGGCGCCGTCGGCATCCGGCAGGCCGAGGTCGAGGACGACCAGGTCGGGCGGCCGCGCCGCCGCCTCGGCGAGGCCGAACGCCACCGAGCCCGCCTCGGCGACCTCGGCGCCGTCGCCGGCGAGGGCCAGACGCAGGAAGCGGCGGATCGCCGGCTCGTCCTCGACTACCAGCACCCGGCTCACGCCGCTTCGTCCTCCAGCCGCGGCGGCTCGCCCACCGGCAGGTCGAAGGCGGCCACGGCGCCGCCTCCGGCCGGGCTGTCGAGGCGCAGGCGGCCGCCATGCGCCTCGACGACGGCCTTGGCGATGGCCAGGCCGAGGCCGCTGCCGGGCTTTAGGCCGGCGCGCGCGAACGGCATGGCGGGGTCGAGCCCGGCTGGGAAGCCGGGGCCTGCGTTGCACACCGCGACCTCGACGCGGTCGCCCAGGCGGAGGGCCTGGATGCGGATCGCCGTGCCGGGGGTGGCGTGGCGGGCGGCATTGTCGAGCAGGTTGACGAGTACCCGCTCTAGCAGCACGGCGTCGTACTCCAGCAGGGGGAGGTCGGGTACCAGGTCGATCTCCACCGCGCGGCCGTCGAGGGCCGCGCCGAGCTGCCGAAGCGCACCGCCGACCACCTCCTCCAGGGCCTGCCACTCCTTGCGCGGCGCCAGGCTGCCGCCGGCGGCCAGGCGGGCCAGGTCGAGCAGGTTCTTCACCATGGCGGCCAGGGCCGCGGCCTGGTTGCGCAGGGCGTGCGCGGTCTCGGCGTGGGGCGATGGCAGGGGCGGCGTAGCCAGGGCCAGGGTGTCGGCCAGCCCGACCAGGGCGGTCAGCGGCGTGCGCAGGTCGTGCGACAGGCTGGCCAGGACAGTGTTGCGCAGGCGCTCGGCGGCCATCTCCACCTCGCCGGCCTGGGCCACCTCGACGTAGTGCAGGCGCTCCACCGCGACCGCCGCCAGGGAGGCGGCGGTCTCCAGGAGCAGGCGTCCGCGGCGCAGGGTGTCGATCCCGCCGCGCACCTCGAGCACGCCGCGCACCCGCATGGGCGCGCTCAGCGGCAGGTAGAGCACGCCCTCGCCGAGGCCGGACAGGCCGATCTTCTCGACCGCCTGGCCGCGCGCGTAGGCGCGTCGGGGCAGGTCGTCGTCGTACGGAGCATCGGCACCGGGCTCGGCCAGGCGGTCCTGGGCATCCGGCAGCAGCAGCGTCGCCTCCACCTCGGCCAGGTCGCGCAGGAAGCGCCGCGTCGATTCGGCGACCTGTCCGCCGGTGAGGGCGCCGGCCAGCTCGCGGGCCATCCCGTAGAGGGCACGGGTGCGCCGCTCCCGGTCCCGCGCCGCGCGCACCTCCTCGCCCAGGCGGGCGGTGAGCTGGCCGGTGAGCACGGCCACCACCAGCATGACGGCGAAGGTGACCAGGTACTGGGCGTTGCTCACCACCATGGTCATGTAGGGCGGCACGAAGAAAAAGTCGAACACCGCGACATTGACCACGGCGGCCACCATGGCCGGCCCCCTGCCCAGGCGCCAGGCGACCAGGAAGACGGCGAGCAGGAACAGCATGACCAGGTTGGCCGGGTCGAGCCAGCCGCGCAGCGGCCAAGCCAGCGCTGCGGCGGCCAGACTGGCGGCGATGGCGATCGGGTAGGCGAGGGGGGAGGGTTGCATGGCCGGCAGTATAGGTGGACGCGGGGCGGCCGGGAGGGCGCCCCGCCGCTGCCTA
>JAQVJE010000026.1:14814-21312 GCA_028695325.1 Gallionellaceae bacterium | reverse complement strand
TGGCGGCGGGCGAACAGGCGGTAGACCCGCTGGACGACGATCCAGCCCAGGAGCAGCAGCAGGATCAGCCCTATGGTCACCAGGTAGGTGCTCACTCACCCGCCCCCAGGCCGGCGAAGCCCATGAAGGCGAGCGACAGCAGGCCAGCCAGCATCAGGGCCAGGGCGGTGCCCTGCACCACGTCGGGCACCCTGGCCAGGTTGAGGCGCTCGCGCAGGCCGGCCATCAGGATCAGGGCCAGGCTGAAGCCGGCGCCGGCGCCGATGGCGAAGGCGAGCGACTGCACGAAGCTGTACTCGCGCGCGGTCTGGAACAGGGCGACGCCGAGCACCGCGCAGTTGGTGGTGATCAGCGGCAGGTAGATGCCCAGGGCGCGGAACAGGGCCGGGCTGTATTTCTTGGTCACCATCTCGACCAGTTGCACCGCCGAGGCGATCACCACGATGTAGGAGATCAGGCGCAGGAACTCCAGCTCGAAGTGGACCACCAGCCAGTTGAGGCCGTAGGCGCACAGGCTGGCCACCAGCATGACAAAGGTGGTGGCGGCGCCCATCGGCGCGGCGGTGGCGAGGCGGTTGGACACGCCCAGGAAGGGGCACAGGCCGAGGAACATGGCCAGCACGAAGTTGTTGGCGAGGACGGCCGAGAGGAAGATCTGGCCTGCCGAGATATCAGCCATGGGCGCCACCCTCCGCCAGCTTGCCGGCGCTGCCGGCGGCGCGGTTCTTCAGCCAGTTGAACAGCAGCAGCCAGGCGCCGAGGACGAAGAAGCCGCCGGGCGGCAGCACCATCACCACCCAGGGCTGGAAGTCGGGGCCGAACAGGGCGACGCCGAACAGCTTGCCGGCCCCCAGTATCTCGCGCACCGAGCCGAGCGCAAACAGGCCGATGGTGAAGCCGGCGCCCATGCCGAGGGCGTTGACCGCGGTCCTGAGGGGCGGATTCTTGGAGGCGTGCGCCTCGGCGCGGCCGAGGATGATGCAGTTCACCACGATGAGCTGGATGAAGGCGCCCAGGGCCTCGTAGACCGCCAGGCTGATGGCGGCGATCAGGTAGTCCACCACGGTCACGAAGGTGGCGATGATGACGATGTAGGTGGCGATGCGCACCTCCTTCGGCACCACGTTGCGGATCAGCGACACCAGCAGGGTGGAGCAGAGCAACACGAAGGTGGTGGCGACGCCCATGGAAAGGGCGTTCACCGCCGACACCGAGACCGCCAGCACCGGGCACATGCCCAGCACCATGACGAACACCGGGTTCTGTTTCCAGATGCCCTCCATGAACTCTTCCAGGTGGGAGAGCGGTTGTTGTCCGGGGATGGCCATCAGTTGCCCCTCAATTGGTCCAGATTGGGCGCCAGGCGCGGCAGCAGCCGCTGGGCGCTGTCGTTGATGCCGCGGCCGACCGCCTTGGAGGTCACCGTGGCGCCGGAGATGGCGTCGATCTCCCAGGGATTGCGCTTGCTGCCGTGCTTGACCACCCGGATCGGGTTGGCCAGGGCGGTGCCGCTGGCGTCGAGGCGCGCGTCGAGGGCCTCGAAGTTGGCCAGGAAGGCCGCGTCGGTGTAGATCTTGTCGCCGATGCCCGGCGTCTCGCGCATGGCGATCACGCCCAGGCCGGTGATCGCCTGCCGCGCCGGGTCCCAGGCATACAGCACGCGCACGACGTCGGCGTAGCCGCTGGCGCTGCCCTCGGCGGCGATGCCCTTGAGGGCACCGGCCGCGTCATAGGCGGCGTAGAACTTCACCGTGTCCTTGGCCGGGACGCCGCCCGCCGGGGCGATGCCGGCGGGGCCGGCGACGAATTCCTTCACGCTGACCGCGCCCGGCACCACCTTGAACACCGCCCGTTCGAGGGCGACGCGCTTGTTGGCGGTGACCGCCGACAGGGTGCCCTGGTAGGCCGAGACGATGAGGATGCCGCACAGGGTGGCGACCAGGGCCAGGGTGGCAACCATGGCCCGGCTGGAGGTGGCGACGACCGCCGGGGCGCCGTTCATGCCCGCCTCCCGCGCGCGCCGAACACCCTGGGCTGGGTGTACTGGTCGATCAGCGGCGCCAGGGCGTTGCCGATCAGGATGGCGTACATCACCCCCTCGGTGAGGCCGCCGAAGTAGCGGATCATCACCGTCAGCACGCCGATGGTGGCGCCGTAGATCCACACCCCCTTCGGCGTCACCGGCGAGGTGGCCATGTCGGTGGCCATGAACACCGCGCCCAGCATGAGGCCGCCCGACAGCAGGACGAAGGCGGGATCGGGGTAGCGCTCGGGGCCGGCAAACTGGAACGCCCAGGCGGTGAGCGCCGCGGCGCCCAGCACCGCCACCGGGATGCGCCAGTCGAGGAAGCGGCGCGCGGCGAGGTAGAGGCCGCAGGCCAGGATGAGCAGGGCCGAGGTCTCGCCGGCCGACGCGGTGACCGCGCCGGAGAGCAGGTCGGCCGGGGTGGCCAGGAGGTTCTCGAACTTCCAGCGCGCCAGCGGGGTGGCACCGGTGAAGCCGTCCACCGCCGCCTTCGCCCAGGCCGAGATGTCGGGCGGGGTCATGAAGGGCAGCGTGAAGGTGGTCGGAATGAAGCTGGTGAAGCGGTCGGGCGCGTAGGCCGGCACCCAGGTGGTGATGGACACCGGGAAGGCGGCCTGCACGAAGGCGCGCCCGACCAGGGCCGGGTTGAAGACGTTGTGGCCGAGACCGCCGAACAGGGCCTTGCCGAGGGCGATGGCGGCGAAGCCGGCCACCGCCGCCATCCACAGCGGGAAGCTGGGCGGCAGGGTGAGGCCGAGCAGCAGGCCGGTGATGGTGGCGCTCCAGTCCGACAGGGTGTTCGGGCCGCCGGCCAGGCGGTTGACCCAGCGCTCGGTGGCCAGGCAGGCCAGGGTGGCGGTGACCAGCAGGGCCAGGGCCGAGAGGCCGTACTGCCAGACGGAGAAGGCGGCGATGGGCAACAGCGCCAGCACCACGTTGCGCATGATCGTCTCGACGCCGACCGGGCGCTTGACGTGCGGTGCCGCACGCAGCTCGATGCGAGGGGACTTACCGGTCATTTGGGCTCAGACGTAGGAGGCCGCCCGGGCGGCCCTGGGCGACGTCGCCTGGCAGGCCACCTCCTGGTGATCGGCCCAGGCCCGCAGCACCCGATCCAGCTCGCGCGGATTGAGGCGGCGGCCGGCCGGACCGACGAGTCGCTCGGTCAGTTTACGACAACAGGCGAAGAAACGGCCATAGTCGGGGTCGTGCTCGGAGCGCGCCAGGTAGCCGCACTCGCCCTGGCCGAACGCGTAGGCGGCGGCAGCGACACGGCCGTCGTAGATGAAGAACAGTTCCGGGAAATGGAAGTGCAGGTACTTGGAGGCCAGCGAGCGGGCCTGGTCGACCGGCAGGTCGGCGAACACGTCCATCACCCGCTTGTGCATCTCGAACACCAGGGAGGGGTCGATCTGCTCGGCGGTGGCGATGCCGGCGAACCAGCTGTCGACGCCCGACTGGCCCAGGCGGTGGGCGGCGTACTCGGGCGAGAAGCCGCTGACCTGGGAGCCGTGCTCGGCGCCCAGGCGGACGATCATGCGCAGCTTGTCCGCCACGATGTCGTCCTGGAAGTGGGTGCGGTGCATGAAGCACAGCTCGTAGAGGGCACGCGTGCGCGGGTCGATGATGGACTGCGCCAGGGTGTCGGCGATGAATTCGCGGCTGATCTCGGAGGTCATGTCGATGCGGGTGGAGTGGTGTGTACGGTGTGCCGGCTGCCGCCGCCCTTGCGGCCCTCGCCTTCCTTGTGGCCGAAGTCGAAGCGTTCGCCGCTCTCGTGCGGTTCCAGCTTGGCGCGGGCCAGTTCGGCGCGTTCGCGCAGGACGCCCTTGGCGACGCGGAACTGCTGCACCAGGGGAATGTTGGAGGGGCAGACGTAGGTGCAGCAGCCGCACTCGAAGCAGTCGCCCAGGTGGTATTCGGCGCCCATCTGGTCATATTCCAGCTTGTCGGCCAGGAGCCCCAGCATGGAGGGGTTGAGCCCCATCGGGCAGGCGTTGACGCACTCGCCGCACTTGATGCAGGCGTGGACCGGGCGGTTCGCCTCGGCCTCGACGCGGCGGCGGTCGAACACCAGGATGCCGGACACGCCCTTGGTCACCGGCACGTCCAGCGAGGCGACGGCCTGGCCCATCATGGGGCCGCCGAGGATGATCTCGCGCTCGCTGACGTCCTCGGCGCCGGCCCAAGCGAGGATGTGGCGCATCGGCGTGCCGATCGGCACCCAGTAGTCGCCAGGCCGCTTGATGCCGGGCCCGGTCACCGTGACCGCGCGTTCGGTAAGTCCCTGGCCGAGGGGGAGGAGCCTGCCCAACATGGCCAACGTGCCGACGTTGTTGACCACCACGCCGACCTCGGAGGGCAGGCCGCCGGCCGGGACTTCCAGGCCCAGGGCGGACTTGACGAGCATCTTCTCCGCGCCCTGGGGATATTTGGTTTCCACCGCCGCGACGGTGATGCGGCCGTCGGCCGGCAGTTTCGCGCGAATCGCCGCGACGGCGTCCGGCTTGTTGTCCTCGATGCCGATCACGGCCTTTTCCGCGCCCACCGCGCGCATGGCGTAGCGGATGCCCTGGATGAGGTCGTCGGTGCGTTCCAGCATGACCCGGTGGTCGCAGGTGAGGTAGGGCTCGCACTCGCAGCCGTTCACCACCAGGGTGTGGATCGCGCGCCCCTTGGGCACCGTGAGCTTGGCGTGGCTGGGGAAGGCGGCGCCGCCCAGGCCCACCATGCCGGTCTCCTGCACGGCCTGGATGATCTCCTGCGGGGTCAGCGCGTCCATGTCGCGCGGCGTGCCGCAGCGGACCTCCTGGGTCGACGCCTCATAGGTGCGGATGACGATGCTCTCGGTCCACGGCCCGCGCGCCGAGGGCATCAGTTCGATGGCCTCCACCACCCCGTCGACCGGGGCATGGAGGGGGACCGACAGGAAACCGTCGGCCCTGGCGATGAGCTGTCCACGTACGACCTCCTGGCCCACCGAGACGGTGGGCACCGCCGGCTTGCCGATGTGCTGCGCGAGGGGGAGGATCATGCGCGGCGCAAACGGCAACCGACGGAGCGGCGTGCCAGCAGTGCTCTTGTTGCCCGCGGGGTGGACCCCACGGGCGAAAGTCTTGCGCGCAAATGGCGAAAAAAGATTCATCTTTTTTCTTAGTGACGAGTGGCGAGTGACAGAGTGTCAAAAACCGGCGCACGCGCAGCGTGCACAACGCGACTCGTAACTTTGTCACTCGTCACTTTGTCACCGGTTTTCATGTCACCCGTCACTTTGTCACTGCCTTTCAGTTGTACTTAGAGGCCCGGACGATCAGCTTCTCCACGCCAGGCTCGCTCATGTTCCAGGGCGTGCCGGGATGGATGCAGCTCGCCGTGCACTTCTCCGCCGCCTTCACCAGGTTGGCGAAGGTGGTGCCCTGCGGGTTGATCACCACGGCCTGCTTCTGGTCGTTGTACTGGAACGCCTTCGGGGCCAGGTTGGTGCACTCGTCGCAGGCGGTGCATTCCGGGCTGTCGATCCAGGCCGCCTCGTAGCCGTCGGCCGTGGCGGCCGGCTTGGCTGGGGCGGCGGCCGCGGCGGCCGGCTGGGCCGCCACGTCCATGGCGACGCCGCCGCCGAACGCGGCCAGGCTGGCGGTCAGCTTCTGCACCAGTTCGGCACGCGCCTGGTCGGCGATGGCCTGCTCGTCCACGGCCGCGCGGTTGAGGCCGGCCAGGTCCTTGAGCTGGGCCCAGAAGTGCTGCCGCTCCTGGCAGGACTTCACCAGTTCCTGCGACACCAGGACGCGCATCAGGCGGTTCTTCTTGTCCACCGCCCAGATGAACGGGAACTTGCCGTCGCGCTCGTCCTCGGACAGGGCCAGGAAGTCGGCCAGCAGGACCATGTCGTCGTTCCAGGTGTCCGGCGGCGCCTTCTTGAACTGCTTGGCGAAGCGGCCCTCGGTGAGGGCGAAGTCGGCGAAGGTGAACGGCAGGGTCATCTTCTGCTCGGCGCCCTCCTCGTCCCTGTAGGCCAGGGTGTACTCGGGCCAGGCGCTGTCCATGGCCGGGTTGCCTTCCAGGGACACGCACTCGCTGAAGGTGGTGCCGAGGTCGGGGTCGTACTTGAACAGCGGGTAGGCGCGCGACTCCACCGCCAGCTTGGACTGTTCGGTGGCGCGGTCGTCGCCGACGCCGTGCTCGACCGGGCAGACGGCATAGATGTTGAAGATGGCCGGGCGATGGCTGTTGAGGCCCTCGATGTAGCCCTCGATCAGGTGGGTCGGGCTGGAGATGGCGCTCTGCAGGACATAGCTGGTGCGATGCGCCATGGCGATGACGCTCATCTCCTTGCGGATCTCCTGCTTGCCCTTGACCGCCTTGCCGTAGGGGCTCATGTCGGCCACCTGGCCGATGAAGCCGGAGGTGCAGGCCTGGCCGCCGGTGTTGGAATAGACCTGGGTGTCCACCACCATGATCTTCACCGGCTTGCC
>JAQVJE010000026.1:12274-14714 GCA_028695325.1 Gallionellaceae bacterium | reverse complement strand
GACTCAGTCAGCTTCATGCGGATGTGCTTCTCCAGGCCCATGATGAGGCCGTCGAGCTTGCCGACGAACTGTGCCACGCGCGGCTGCATCAGGGCGGTCACCGTGGCGGTGAACAGGTGGATGGCGGTCTTCTCGCCGCAGCCCAGGCAGGCGCCATCGCCGCAGGCCATGGAACCGTAGTTCTTCTTGTCCAGCAGCAGGGTCTCCAGGGCACCGATCTTCTCGTCGAGGTCGTCGATGCGGCTGTACTTCTGCGGCGTGCTGGGCAGGTCGAGCCAGAACCGCCAGTCCTGGCGCAGGGCCTCGACCGTCTCCTCGGTCTGCGTGACCATCTTGAGGGCGTCGTCGTCGCAGACGTCGACGCAGAGGGCGCAGCCCTTGCAGGTGTAGGGGTTGACGGTGATGGAGAAGAGGCCGCCGGAACCCGCCGCCTTCTTCTCGCGGTTGGTCCAGTAGGGCTTGGTGGTGGCGAACTTGAAGCCGCCGATGGCGTTCGTCAGGAGGTCAAACTCGGCCGCCATGCGCTCGCGCTCCTCGCCGGCGGCCGGGTCCTCGGCCAGGGTATTCTCGATGGCCTGGCCGAGCAGGGCGCGCACGTCGAGGCCATCCTTGGCCAGCATGCCACGCAGCTTCTTCTCGATGGTGCGGCTGGCGCGGCGCAGGAAGCGGGTCGGCCGGCCGCCCATCTCGATGTCGGTGATGGCGGTGTTGAGCACCTCGCCGACGTCGGTGACCAGGCCGGGGATGGCGGAGTCCGGGCACTGGGTGTAGCAGTTGCCGCAGGCGGTGCAGTTCTCGGCGATCCACTCCGGGTGCTCGAAGCGGATCTGGGTCATGTCGCGGAAGACGCCGGTGACGGCCGGGATCAGTGCCATGCCCATGAACGGGTCGACCAGGTTGTCGGAGCCCTTGCCGGTGGCGTAGAAGCTGCCGGTGGCCTGCCAGAAGCGGTGGATGTCGGCGGCGCTGCCGTCACCCTCCGGCTGCTGCTTGAGCATGGTGGGGATGGCGATCTCGCTCTTCAGGGCGGCCTGGCGGGCACCCACCTGCATGACCTCGGCGGGGATCTGCTTGAGTTCCTCGTAGCCGCGCTTCACCACGCGCAGGTTGTCCTCGACGACGCGCTTGCCCTTCTTGCCGAACTTGTCGTTGAGCTGGTTCTCGATCGCCTTGAACAGGGCCGCCTCGGTAAGGCCGGCGCGCTCCTTGACGTCGGAGGCATGGAAGAAGGCACCCTGGAACACGTTGCCCTGCATTCTGAGTTGCAGGTCGGGGTTGGAGGCCTCCTCGCGGGCGATCTGGAAGGCGTCCAGGTAGTAGACCCGGAGGCCCTGGTCGACGATGGTCTTCTGGACGTGCACCGGGAAGCTGGCCCAGACCGCCTCGGCCGACTCCAGGTTGCTCTGGATGATGAACACGCCGCCCTTGCTGAGGCCGGCCACGGCGTTGGTGTGCAGGAAGACCTGCGGGTCGGGCGACAGCACGACGTCGACCACGGAATATTCGCAGTTGATGCGGATCGGTTCCGGCGCCGCCGACAGGTAGTAGGTGGTCGGCTGGCCCTTCTTCTCGGAACCGTACTTCGGGTTGGCCTTGATGTCCCAGCCGAGCAGCTCGAACAGGGTCATGGCGAGGTTCTTGCCGGTGGTCACCGCGCCCCAGCCGCCGACCGAGTGCATGCGCACGGCGACGGCGCCCTTGGGCATCAGGTTGGGGTTGACCGAGCCGCACAGGGCCATGGACTGGATGCGCGGATAGGCATCCTTCAGCGCCTGCTGCTGGATCTCCTGCTGCGGGGTGACGGACTCGTCGCGCACGAAGTCGACCGACAGGTAGTAGAACTTGCGCTGGGCGCCGCCCGGCAGCATGTTCTCGATGGCGGCCACCATGCCTTCCGGCTGCAGGTCGCGCGAGCCGAGGCCGTAGCAGCCCGAGTACAGCCTGGGCATGTCCTTGGCGCCGACGTAGGAGGCGTAATTGGCGTGCGGCTTGTCACCCTCGCTGGCGCCGTTCTCCAGGCACTTGCTGACGGTGGCGCGCACCTCGCGCATCAGGGGCAGGTCCTCGGACATCGGCTGGTCGGTGCGCTCCAGCACGGCGACGCCCTTCTTGCCCTTGAGTATGTGGCCGAGGACATCGCCCGGGAAGGGGCGGAACATGGTCAGGTGGACGACGCCAACCTTGAGCTTCTTCTCGGCGCGCAGCCAGTCGGCCACCGCCTCGGCCTGCACGGTCATGGAGCCCTGGCCGAGGATGACGTAGTCGGCGCCCTCGCACTTGTAGGTGTCGACGCGGCCGTAGCGGCGGCCGGTGAGCTGGGCGAACTCGGCCATGCACTGGTCGGCCAGCTCGGGGATGTGCTGGAAGAAATAGGGACGCTGGGCGGCCACCGACTGCATGTAGCCGTCCTGGTTGGCGACGCCGCCGGAGGCGACCGGGC
>JAQVJE010000026.1:0-12174 GCA_028695325.1 Gallionellaceae bacterium | reverse complement strand
CCTTGGCGCCGGCACCGGCGGCCTCGACGAGGTTGTTCTTCAGGTTGAACAGCTTCTTGAACATGGTCCTATCCTCTCAAAATGCATGACGCGACCGCGCACCTGCGTCACGCCTTTTCGTCACGCCTTGCATGACTCAAGCTTCCGCCATCACAGGCAGCGGGGTAATCCGTATGATCTTCTTGGCCGACTTGCCGCGGCTGGCGACGCCGTCCTCGAGCCAGACGATGGCGCCGGTCGGGCAGCGCTCGATGGCCTGGCGGCTGGCCAGTTCATTCTTGGTGTAGTCGATGCTGGCGAGGTTGTTGGCCAGCTTCATCAGGCCCGGGGTGGCGTCGGCCACGCACTTGCCGCAGGCGGTACAGGCCACCTCGCACTGCAGTTCGGCGACGTCGCCGTCGGCCTTGTTCTTGCAGGCCACCCACAGCTTGCGCGACACCGGCTCCAGGGAGAACAGGGCCTTCGGGCAGATCTCGACGCAATCACCGCAGGCGGTGCATTTCGCGCTGTCCACCACCGGCAGGCCATACTGGTTCATGGAGATGGCATCGAAGTCGCACACCGACTCGCAGTCGCCTAGGCCCAGGCAGCCCCAGTCGCAGGCCTTGCCGCCGCCGGCCACGGTGCTGGCGGCACGGCAGGTGCCGAGACCCTCGTAGTGGGCGCGCATGCGGGCGACGTGGCGGCCGCCGGCGCAGGCCAGGCGCGCCACGCGCTTTTCCACCTCGCCCATGCCAACCCCCAGGAAGGTGGCGATGTGCTCGTTCATCTCGCGGCTGTTGACCGTGCACTTGGCTGGCTCCAGGTGGCCAGCCACCAGTTCCTCGGCGAAATTGCGGCAACCGGCGGTGCCGCAGGCGCCGCAGTTGGACTTGGGCAGCAGTTCCTCGACCTCGCCGATGCGGGGGTCCTCGTAGACATACAGGCGCTTGTTGGCCACGGCCAGCAGCCAGGCCAGGACGCCACCCAGGGTGGCCATGAAACCGCCTGCCAACGTCACGCCCATCACCGTATCCATGGTCTCGCTCCTATCGTTGGGCAGACCCTACCGGCAGCCCGCCTTTTCCCGACTAATTCAGTCAGGTTTTAAAGACATCAGTGTCTTAATATTCGACGGCGTGAGTCTATTAATTTTTTAATAATTTGACACGGCAATTATTTCAATTTCCAATATTGGTGTTTTCAATGGACAGGACACGGCCATGAGCGAAGACTCCCCCCTGTACTACAAGAACAACCGCCTCAAGCAGTTGCGCGCCTTCCACCAGGTGGTGCGCTGCGGCAGCATCTCCAAGGCGGCGGAGAAGCTGTTCCTGTCGCAGCCCTCGGTGTCGCTGCAGATCCAGGCCCTGGAGCGGGAACTCAACGTCACCCTGTTCGAGCGCCGCGGCCCCCACCTCAAGCTGACCCCGGAGGGCGATGTCCTCTACCACCTGGCGGAACCGCTGGTGGACGGCATCGACAAGCTGCAGGAGAACTTCACCGCCCACTTCGGCAAACTGGAGTCGGGCGAGCTGAACATCGGCGCCGGTGAGTCCACCATCCTTTACATCATGCCGGAGCCGGTGCGCCGCTTCGTCGAGGCCTATCCCAAGGTGCAGCTGAAGATGCACAACGTCACCGGCCGCGACGGCCTCAAGATGCTCAAGGCGGACGAGATCGACTTTGCCGTCGGCTCCATGCTGGACGTGCCCGAGGACATCGAATACCGCCCGGTGGTCACCTTCGACCCCATGCTGATCACTCCCATCGACCACCCGCTCGCCGACAAGGCGCGCGCCGGCGAGGAGGTCACACTGGAGGATGTCAGCCACTACGGCCTGATCCTGCCGCCCTCCCACCTGTCGACCTGGCGCATCGTCAAGTACGTGTTCCAGCAGCACAACCTGACCTTCACGGTGACCCTGGAGGCGGGCGGCTGGGAGGTGATCAAGAAGTACGTCGAACTGGGCATGGGGGTGTCCATCGTCACCGACATCTGCCTCACCGGCGACGAGAAGCTGATGCGCATCCCGCTCACCCAGTACTTCCCGCAACGCGGCTACGGCCTGGTCCTGCGCAAGGGCCGCTTTCTGTCGCCGCAGGCCAGGCGCTTCATCGAGATCATGGAGGAGGTCTACGCCAGCGGCCAGTCGGGCATCACCCAGGCACACACCCGACCGGGCCTGGCCAGCGGCCTGGGGGCCGAGCCCCCGAAGCGGGCACGGCGCCGCAAGGCAGCAGGCTAGCCTGGTCGCCGGCTCAGCGCAGGGACATCTGCACCGAATAGGCGCACAAAGTCATGAGCGGCTGCGGCAGGATGCCAAGCAGCAGGACGGCCAGCCCGTTGGCAGAGAGCAGGATGCGTGCGTCGCCGGCATGGCTGGCCGGGATGGTATCGGCCGCGGCGGGGGCGTCGAAATACATGATCTTGACCACCCGCAGGTAGTAGTAGGCGCCGACCAGGGAGAAGAACACTGCCACCACGGCGAGCCAGATCCAGCCGGCGCCGACCAGAGCCTGCAGGACGGTCAGCTTGGCATAGAAGCCGACGAAGGGCGGCAGGCCGGCCATCGACAGCATGAACATGGCCATCACTGCGGCCAGCCAGGGGTGACGGGCATTGAGGCCCTTGTAGTCGTCCAGTTCCTCGGCCTCGACGCCGGCGCGCGACAGGTAGACCACCATGCCGAAGCCGCCCAGGCTCATCAGCACGTAGGTTACGGCGTAGTACATGGCGGCCGAATAACCGGCCAGGCTGGCGCTCATGACTCCGAGGAGCAGGAAGCCCATGTGCGAGATGGTCGAATAGGCCAGCATGCGCTTGATGTTGGTCTGCATGATGGCGGCCAGGTTGCCGATCGCCAGCGAGGCCACCGCCATCACGGCCAGCATCTGCTGCCAGTCGCCGTAGGCAGGCTGCAGGCCGTCGACCAGGAGGCGCATGACGAAGGCGAAGGCGGCCAGCTTGGGCGCCGAGCCGATGAACAGGGTCACCGCCGTGGGGGCGCCATGGTAGACGTCGGGCAACCACATGTGGAAGGGCGCCGCGCCCAGCTTGAAACCCAGGCCGGCGAGCACGAAGACCAGTGCGAACACCAGCACCATCTCGCTTCTGGCACCGGTGCGCACGGTCTCGGCCACCGCCCCCAGCTCGAGCGAGCCGGCCAGGCCATAGAGCAGCGACATGCCGTATAGCAGCAGGCCGGAGGCCAGGGCGCCGAGGACGAAGTACTTCATCGCCGCCTCGGAAGACCTGACGTCGTCACGCCGCATGGCAACCATGGCGTAGAGGGACAGCGAAAGCAGTTCCAGGCCGAGGTAGAGAGACAGGAAGTGGGCGGCCGAGATCATCACCAGCATGCCGAGAACGGCGAACAGCAGCAGGCCGAGGTAGTCGCCGCCCAGCATGCCACGATCGGCAAGGTACTGGCGCGAGTAGATCACCGCGACGATGGCGGCGAAGCAGGCCAACAGCTTGAGTAGTGCCCCCATGGCGTCGTTGACGTAGAGGCCGTTGAAGGCCCCCTGGGTCTCCGGCGTGCCGGTGTAAACCACCAAGAGGCCCGTCAGCAACAAGCCGAACACGGCGGCCAGGTAGGCGCCCTGGCGGGATTGGGTGTAGGCCTCGATCAGCAGGACCAGGCAGGCCACCAGCAGCAGCGCTATCTCCGGCAGGGCGATGATGAAGTCGGACAGGGGAGGAATCATGGCGGGCACTCAGTACACGAGTTTGCTCTGCGCGACTTGCTCGAGCAGTTGGTTGACGGAGGCGTGCATGACGTCGGTGACCGGCATCGGGTAGAGGCCCATGGCCAGGACGCAGACGGCCAGGATGGCGAGGACGAGAAACTCGCGGCCGTCGATGTCCTTGAGGTCGGCGACGTGCTCGTTGGCCACCTTGCCGAAGATCACCCGCTTGTACATCCACAGGGTGTAGGCGGCGCCGAAGATCAGGGTCAGGGCGGCGGCGGCGGCCCACCAGAAATTCACCTTGACCGCGCCCAGGATGACCATGAACTCGCCGACGAAGCCGGAGGTGCCGGGCAACCCCGCGTTGGCCATGGCGAACAGCATGAACAGGGCGGCGAACCGGGGCATGGTGTTGACGACGCCGCCGTAGTCGGCGATCTGGCGCGAGTGCATGCGGTCGTACATCACCCCGATGCAGAGGAACAGCGCCGCGGAGACGAAGCCGTGGGAGATCATCTGGATGAGGCCGCCCTCGATGCCGAGCGGGTTGAAGAGCATGAAGCCCAGGGTGACGAAGCCCATGTGGGCGATCGAGGAGTAGGCGATCAGCTTCTTCATGTCCGACTGCACCAGTGCCACCATGCCGATGTAGACCACGGCAACCAGGGACAGGGCGACGATCAGCCAGGTCAGCTCGTGCGAGGCGTCCGGCACGATGGGCAGGATGAAGCGCAGGAAGCCGTAGGCGCCTACCTTCAGGGTGATCGCCGCCAGCACCACGGAGCCGCCGGTGGGGGCCTCGACGTGGGCATCGGGCAACCAGGTGTGCACCGGCCACATCGGCACCTTGACCGCGAAGGCGAAGAAGAAGGCCACGAAGAGCAGCATCTGGGCGGTCATGGTGAGGCCGACCCGGTGCCATTCCAGTATCTCGAAGCTGCCGCCGCTGACGAAGAACAGGTAGATGATCGCCACCAGCATCATCAACGAGCCGAGCAGGGTGTAGAGGAAGAACTTGATCGCCGCGTAGACCCGGTTGGGGCCGCCCCACATGCCGATGATCAGGTAGAGCGGGATCAGCATGGCCTCGAAGAAGACGTAGAACAGCACGCCGTCGAGGGCGCAGAAGACGGCGTTGATGAGGCCGGACTGGATCAGGAAGGCCGCCATGTACTGGGCCACGCGGGTCTGGATCACCTGCCAGCCGGCCAGCACCACCAGAACGGTGGTGAAACTGTTGAGCAGCACGAAGGGCATGGAGATGCCGTCGACGCCGAGGTGGTACCAGATGCTGAAGGCCGGTACCCAGGCGCCCACCTCCTCGAACTGCATGGCGGCGCTGGCGCTGTCGAAGCCGGTCCACAGGGGCACCGCGACCAGGAAGCCGAGCATGGCGCCAAGCAGGGCCAGGGCGCGCTGGCCGGCGGCGTTGCGGTCGCCGCCGGTGACGAGGATCAATATCCCCGCCACGATGGGCACCCAGATGGTCAGGCTTAAGTATCCGATCCCTTCAAGCATCGCGTATCCCGTTGTTGTCGATCAGAGCTGGACGAACCAGGTCGCCAGCAGCGCCACGCCGACGATCATGGCGAAGGCATAGTGGTAGATGTAGCCGGACTGCAGGTGGCGCATGACGGCGGCGATGCGGCCGACCAGGCGGGCGGAGCCGTTGACCAGCAGGCCGTCGATGACGGCGACGTCGCCCCAGCGCCACAGCTTGCCGCCCAGCAGGCGGGCGCCGCCGGCGAAGAACCAGTCGTTGAAGCGGTCGAAGCCGTACTTCTCTTCCAGGATGGTGTACAGGATCCCGGCCTTGGTCCTGATCTTCTCGGGCAGGTCGCGGCGGACCATGTACAGGTAATAGGCGCTGGCGACGCCGGCGACGGCGAGCCAGAAGGGCAGGGTCTGCAGTGCGTGCAGGGCCATGGCCTCGGCGCCGTGGAAGCCGGCCTTCAACTCCTCCATGGCGGGGTGGGCCGCGCTGTCGATGTATATCGCGGAGCCGAAGAAGTCGCCGTACAGCATCGGCTCGATATAGACCCAGCCGGTGTACACGGACGGGATGGCGAGCAGGACCAGGGGCAGCCAGACCACCCAGGGCGATTCCTTCGGGCAGCTGTGGCCGCCGTGGTGATGGCCGTGCTGGTCGCCGTCCTTGTCGTCCTCGTGGTCATGGGTGTCGTGCGAGCACTTGAAGCGGGGCTTGCCGTGGAAGACCATGAAGTACATGCGGAACGAGTAGAAGGCGGTGACGAACACGCCGGCGGTCACCGCGAAGGCGGCGAAGCCGGAACCCCACAGGTGGGAGGCGTGCACCGCCTCGATGATGGAGTCCTTGGAGTAGAAGCCGGACAGGCCCGGGGTGCCGATCAGGGCGAGCGAGCCGATCAGCAGGGTGATCCAGGTGATCGGCATGTACTTCCTCAGGCCGCCCATGTTGCGGATGTCCTGGTCGTGGTGCATGCCGATGATCACCGAGCCGGCGGCCAGGAACAGCAGGGCCTTGAAGAAGGCGTGGGTCATCAGGTGGAAGATCGCCACCGAGTAGGCCGAGGCACCCAGGGCGACGGTCATGTAGCCGAGCTGGGACAGGGTCGAGTAGGCCACCACCCGTTTGATGTCGTTCTGGATCATGCCCAGGAAGCCCATGAACAGGGCGGTGATGGCGCCGATCACGAGGACGAAGCTGAGCGCGGTATCGGACAGCTCGAACAGTGGCGACATGCGGGCGACCATGAAGATGCCGGCGGTCACCATGGTGGCGGCGTGGATCAGGGCCGAGATCGGGGTCGGGCCTTCCATGGAGTCGGGCAGCCAGACGTGCAGCGGGAACTGGGCCGACTTGCCCATGGCGCCGATGAACAGCAAGATGCAGATCACCGTCATGAGCGACCAGGTCTGGCCCTCGATCAGCGTGATGGTCTGGGCGGCCATCTGCGGCGCCGCCTGGAACACGGTGGCGTAGTCCAGGCTGCCGAAATGGGCCAGCACCAGGCCGATGCCGAGCAGGAAGCCGAAGTCGCCCACCCGGTTGACCAGGAAGGCCTTCAGGTTGGCGTAGATGGCGGTGTCGCGGGTATACCAGAAGCCGATCAGGAGGTAGGACACCAGGCCGACCGCCTCCCAGCCGAAGAACAGCTGCATGAAGTTGTTCGCCATCACCAGCATCAGCATGGAGAAGGTGAACAGTGAGATGTAGCTGAAGAAGCGCTGGTAGCCGTCGTCGTCGGCCATGTAGCCGATGGTGTAGAGGTGCACGCAGAGCGACACGAAGGTCACCACCAGCATCATCACGGCGGTCAGGCGGTCGACCAGGAAGCCCACCTCCATGCTGACGTCGCCGCTCACCAGCCAGGTGTAGACGGCACCGTTGTAGGTGTTGCCGGCCAGCACGTCCTGGAAGACCAGCAGCGAGGCCAGGAAGGAGACCAGGACGCCCAGGATGGTGACGGTGTGGGCGCCGACGCGGCCGATGGCCTTGCCGAACAGGCCGGCGACGATGGCGCCGGCCAGAGGGGCCAGGGGGACGACGAGGTAGAGGGTTTTCATATCCATGGCATCAACCCTTCAGGCGGTCGAGGTCGTCGACGTTGATGCTGCGCAGGTTGCGGAACAGCACGACGAGGATGGCCAGGCCGATGGCGGACTCGGCCGCCGCCACGGTCAGGATGAAGAACACGAACACCTGCCCGGCGGTGTCCTCGAGGAAGTGCGAGAAGGCGATGAAGTTCATGTTCACCGCCAGCAGCATCAGCTCGATGGCCATGAGCAGGATGATGACGTTCTTGCGGTTGAGGAAGATGCCGAGGACGCCGATGGCGAACAGCAGCGAGCCCAGGATGATGTAGTGGTCGAGGCCGATCATTGGAGAACCTGTGACGGGTGACGGGTGACGAGTGACAGGGGCGTCCGGACGGGGCTCATTCGTCATCCTCCTCTTTGTATTCGGGCTTCTGCGGCTTCAGGTTGACCATGCGGATGCGGCCCTCGGCAGTCTGGCGCACCTGCCAGCCGACGTCGACGACCTTGCGGTTGGGCCGCCGGCGCAGGGTGAGGGCGATGGCGGCGACGATGGCGACCAGCAGGATCACCGCCGCCAGTTCGAAGGCATAGACGTAGTCGGTGTAGAGCAGCAGGCCGAGCTGGCGGGTATTGCTGAAGCCGTCCGGGGCCGGCGCCGGGGCGCTGAGGCCGAAGCGGTCACCGGACAGCACGATGACCATCTCCACCGCCATCAGGCCGGCCACCAAGCCGGCAATCGGCAGGTAGTCCCAGAAGCCCTGGCGCATCTCCTCGATGTTGATGTCCAGCATCATCACCACGAAGATGAACAGCACCATCACGGCGCCGACGTAGACCAGTACCAGGGTGATGGCGAGGAACTCGGCCTCCAGCAGCAGCCAGATGGCGGCCGCGGTGAAGAAGGCCAGGACCAGGGCGAGGGCGGCGTGCACCGGGTTCTTGGCGGTGACGACGCGCAGGCCGCTGAGCAGCAGGATGGCGGCGAAGGAGTAGAAAACCAGGCTGGCGAAATCCATTGTGTCGTCCTAGCGGTATTTGGCGTCCGCGGCCTTGTCCTCGGCGATCTGGGCCTCGTACTTGTCGCCCACCGCCAGGAGCATGTCCTTGGTGTAATAGAGGTCGCCCCGCTTCTCGCCGTGGTACTCGAAGATGCGGGTCTCGACGATGGCGTCGACCGGGCAGGCCTCCTCGCAGAAGCCGCAGAAGATGCACTTGGTGAGGTCGATGTCGTAGCGGGTGGTGCGGCGGGTGCCGTCGGCGCGCTGGGCGGTCTCGATGGTGATCGCCATGGCCGGGCAGACCGCCTCGCACAGCTTGCAGCCGATGCAGCGCTCCTCGCCGGACGGGTAGCGGCGCAGGGCGTGCAGGCCACGGAAGCGCGGCGACTGCGGCGTCTTCTCGTCCGGGTACTGGACGGTGATCTTGGGCGCCCACAGGTGGCGCCAGGTGACCGCCAGGCCCTGCAGCAGCTCGATCAGGAGGAAGGTCTTGAAGTAGTACTTGATCCGGTTCAGCATCTTCCGCCTCCTAGTGGAACAGGTAACCCAGCGGGGTCTGCATGAAGCCGCCCACCACCAGGATCCACACCAGGGTGACCGGGATGAACACCTTCCAGCCCAGGCGCATGATCTGGTCATAGCGGTAGCGCGGGAAGGTGGCGCGGAACCAGAGGAAGCAGAACAGCACGAAGCTCATCTTGGCGAACAGCCAGAGGGCGCTGTCGGGCAGGAAGGGCAGCGGCGACAGCCAGCCGCCCAGGAACATGATCGCGGTCAGGGCGGCGATCAGGATCATGTTGGCGTACTCGGCCAGGAAGAACACCGCGAAGGCCATGCCGGAGTAGTCGACGTGGAAGCCGGCAACGATCTCCGACTCGCCCTCGGCGACGTCGAAGGGCGCCCGGTTGGTCTCCGCCACGCCGGCGATCAGGTAGACCAGGAAGAGCGGGAACAGGGGCAGCCAGTACCACTGCCAGAAGCCGCCGGCCTGGCCCTGGACGATCTCCACCAGGTTGAGGCTCTGCGCGCTCATCAGCACGCCCACCAGGGCGAAGCCCATGGCGATCTCGTAGGAGACGATCTGCGCCGCCGAGCGCAGCGCCCCCAGGAGGGCGTACTTGGAGTTGGAGGCCCAGCCCGCCACCACCACGCCGTACACGCCCATGGAGGTGATGGCCATGATGTATAGCAGGCTGGCGTCGACGTCGGCCAGCACCAGCCGGTCGGTGAACGGCACCACCGCCCAGGCCGCCATGGCCGGGGCGATGGCCAGCACCGGCGCGGTCAGGAACAGCGCCTTGCTGGCGCCGGTGGGCAGCATGATCTCCTTGGTCATCAGCTTGACCGCGTCGGCGATCGGCTGGCCCAGGCCCCAGAGACGGAAACCGAAGAAGCCGACCCGGTTGGGGCCCATGCGCACCTGCATCCAGCCGATGATCTTGCGCTCGGCATAGGTCAGGTAGGCCACGGCGATCAGGAGCGGCAGGACGATGGCGACGATCTTGGCCAGCGTCCACACCGGCGCCCAGGCCGGGCCGAGTACTTCCTGGAACCATTCCATCACATCTTCTCCAGGCTGATTTCAGCGTAACGGGCACCCAGGCGGCTGGCGGCGGCGAGACTGCCGGGCACGCGCACGACGCCGTCCGGCAGGCCGTCGTCGCGCAGCAGCCTGAGCACCGTCTCGGCGCCACCCAGCCGGATCTTGACCGGCTTGCCGGCGGCGAGGCCGAGGCGGGCGATGAGTGCGGCGCTGGCGGCGGCGCACTGCCCCGCCTGGCCGTCGATGCTGGCCTGCAGGGCGGGGGCGCGACGGGTATAGGCGTCCAGCTGGTAGATCGGCGTCTCGCCGAGGCGCTCGATGGCGTTCGCGGCGGTGGCCGGGAGGGCGACCGTCACCCCGTCGATGCCATTGCCCAGGCGGGCCCGGATCGTCGCCTCGCCCTCCGGCAGGGCCTCGGCCAGCACCTGTTCGGCGCTGTCCTGGTCGAAGCCGGGCAGGTCGAACTGGTTGCCCAGCACGCGCAGCACCTTCCAGGCCGGGCGGGCTGCGCCCCGGGGCGCGACGGCGGCGCGGAAGGTCTGCAGGCGGCCCTCCATGTTGACGAAGCTGCCGGCGCTCTCGGCGTAGGCGGCGATGGGTAGCATGACGTCGGCGTAGTCGGCAGCGGCCCTGAACGGGTTCAGCACGATGACCAGCTCGGCGGCATCGAGCGCCTGGCGGGCCTGGGCGCTGTCCGCGGCCTCCAGTTCGGGCTCGGCGCCGAGTATGACGTAGGCCTTTTTCGGCTGGGAGAACATCGCCGCGGCATTGGCACCGCCCTGCCCCGGCCGGCAGTTCACGACGCCGGCACCGACCTGGTCGGCGGCGTCGATCAGGAAGCCGAGCGTGGCGCCGGTGGCCTGGGCGATACCCTGGGCGAGGGCGTGCAGCTGGCTGGCGGCGGGGTGCTGTTGCGCCACGGCACCGAGCAGCACGGCCTTCCTTCCGCCCGATTTCAGGCTGTCGGCGATGGCCTGGGCGGCGGCGGAGACGGGCACGGCGGGCGCCCCGGCAGCGACCGCGCCGGCCACCTGGGCGAGCAGGCCAACCAGTTCGGACGGCCGGCCGATGAGCTTGCCGGCCACCTTGCAGAGTAGGTCGTCGTCGGCGCAGTGCAGCACGCTGAGCTGGGCACCCTTCTTGACCGCCTGGCGCAGGCGCTGAGCGATCAGGGGCTGCTCCTTGCGCACGCTGGAGCCAATCAGCAGGCAGCGGTCGAGGTCACCCAGGTCGGCCACCGGCATGCCCAGCCACTCGACGCCGTCGCGGCGGCCAGTGAAGTCGGCGCGCTCCAGGCGGCTGTCGATGCTTTCGCTGCCCAGGGCGCGGGCCAGTTTCTGGAACAGGTGGAGTTCCTCGACGGTCTGGCGCGGCGAGGCGACGAAACCGATGGCGTCGCCGCCATGGGTGTCGCGGATCACCTTGAGGGCACCGGCCGCCTGGGCCAGGGCCTGGCGCCAGTCGACGGCGAGCCACTGGCCGCCGTCCCTGACCATGGGGGCGAGCAGGCGGTCGTCGCTGTCGATGGCCTGGTAGGAATAGCGGTCGCGGTCGGCCAGCCAGCACTCGTTGACCGCCTCGTTGTCCAGCGGGGTGGCGCGGTAGACGCGGTCGCCCTTGACGTGGACGGCGAGGTTGGCGCCCAGGCCGTCGTGCGGGCTGACGGCGCGGCGGCGCGACAGCTCCCAGGGCCTGGCGCTGAAGCGGAACGGCTTGGAGGTGAGCGCCCCGACCGGGCAGAGGTCGATGACGTTGCCGGAGACTTCGGACGCCACCTGGCGCTCGAGGAAGGGCATCACCTCGGTGTGCTCGCCGCGGCCGGGCATGCCCAGCTCCATGATGCCGGCGATCTCCTGGCCGAAGCGCACGCAGCGGCTGCAATGGATGCAGCGCGTCATGTCGGTGGCGATGAGGGGGCCGAGGTCCTTCTCCTGCACCACCCGCTTGGGCTCGGCGTAGCGCGAGGCGACGCCGCCGTAGCCCATGGCGATGTCCTGCAGCAGGCATTCGCCGCCCTGGTCGCAGACCGGGCAATCGAGGGGATGGTTGATGAGGAGGAACTCCATGACGCCCTTCTGGGCGGCGATGGCGTAGTCCGAGTGGGTGCGCACCACCATGCCGTCGGCCACCGGGGTGGCGCAGGCGGGCAGCGGCTTGGGCGCCTTGGCCACCTCGACCAGGCACATGCGGCAGCTGGCGGCGATGCTGAGCTTCTTGTGGTAGCAGAAGTGCGGGATGTAGATGCCGGCCTCGCGGGCGGCGTCCATCACGGTGCTGCCGGCGGCAACCTCGATCTCTTTGTCGTCGATGGTGATTACCGGCATCTCAGTTCCCCACCAGGCATTTCTTGTTCTCGATGTGGTACTCGAATTCCTTGCGGAAGTGCTTGATGAAGCTCTGCACCGGGCCGACGGCGGCGTCGCCGAGGGCGCAGATGGT
>JAQVJE010000166.1 GCA_028695325.1 Gallionellaceae bacterium | reverse complement strand
GGCCTGCCGGCCACCCAGATGCCGGCCTTCAAGGGGATATTGAAGCCCGACGAGATCGCCGCCCTGGCGGCCTGGATCTACACCCCCAACAGCATCCCGCCCAAGTGGGACAAGGACGACATCGAGGCCTCACACATCGTCAACCAGGAGAACGCCGACCTGCCCGCCCGGCCGGTGTTCAAGGCCGACCCGAGCAACGTGACCCTGGTGGTGGAGCACGGCGACCACCACATCTCTGTGCTCGACGGCGACGTCATGGAGCCCATCCACCGCTTCCAGACCCGCTACGCCCTGCACGGCGGACCCAAGTTCACCCCGGATGGCCGCTTCGTCTACTGGGCCAGCCGGGACGGCTGGATCACCAAGTACGACCTCTGGAACCTCAAGGTGGTGGCCGAGGTGCGCGCCGGCATCAACACCCGCAACGTGGCCGTGTCCTCGGACGGCCAGGTCGTCATGGTGGCCAACTACCTGCCCCATACCCTGGTGGCCCTGTCCGGCAGGGACCTGTCCCTCATCAAGGTGATCCCGGTGCTGGGGGCCGACGGCAAGTCCTCGCGCGTCTCCGCGGTCTACGACGCGCGGCCGCGCAAGAGCTTTGTCGCCGCCCTCAAGGACATCCCGGAGGTATGGGAGATCCCCTACGACGGGGCGCCTGCGGGCAGGGAGCAGGATTCCCGCCTGCAGGATGCAACCGGCCGCGAGTCGGGCCTGGCACTGTCAGTGCAGGCGTCGGCACCCTCTACGGGGTCGCACCTACCGCCTACGGCGGCAGGCACTGCTCCGCCCTCCGACAGTGCCCCAGTCTACAATGGCTTGGTGCACGAAAACGAAGTTTCGGCGGAGGCTAATGCCGGCAAGGCCGGCGTTAAGTCGCGCAGCGACGGCCGCAGCCACCACCAGTACAAGGAGGCGATCCCCAAACCCGGCCCGCTGCCGGTGCGCCGGATCGTGGTGGACCAGATCCTCGACGACTTCTTCTTCGACCAGGGCTACGACTACCTCATCGGCGCCTCCCGCGACCTGCCCAAGGGCCAGGTCATCCACCTCTCCGCCGGGCGCAAGATCGCCGACCTGGATATCCCGGGCATGCCGCACCTGGGCTCCGGCATCACCTGGGACTGGACCGACAAGGATGGTGCGGTGCATCCGGTCATGGCCTCCCCCAACCTGAAGGATGGCCACGTCCAGGTCATCGACATGAAGACCTGGCAGACCCTCAAAGTGATCCCGACCGCCGGCCCGGGCTTCTTCCTGCGCAGCCACGAGGCGACGCCCTACGCCTGGGCCGACGTGTTCTTCGGCAAGAACCGGGACGTCATGCACGTCATCGACAAGCGCACCCTGGAAGTCGTCGCCGACCTCAAGCCCGAGCCGGGCAAGACCGCCACCCACGTCGAGTTCGACCGCTACGGCAAGTACGCCCTGGTGTCGCTCTGGGAGATGGACGGCGCGGTGATCGTCTACGACGCCAAGACCCTGAAGGAGGTCAAGCGCCTGCCCATGAAGCGTCCGGTGGGCAAGTACAACGTCTGGAACAAGACCCGGCTGTCGGCGGGCACCAGTCACTGAAACGAAAAAAAAGCCACGGCGCGTGCGCCGTGGCCGGAAATCCCTGATCGGGAGGTCAGACGATGGAAAACAGCCAGAGTGCGGCGAAGTGGGCGACGATGGCGACACTGACCAGGGCGAAAACGGCCTTGTTCTCGCTCTGCTCGAAGGTCTTTTGCAGGTTCATGGTCGGGCTCCTGTGCAGGTGAAGGGTGGACGCAGGTTACGCGACCTCCGTCCGTCCGGCCTTGACCAAAGGCAAGCCGATCCGGGCCGCTTGCGATATGTCAAAGCGCGTCGCCGGCTGACCTGGAGAAAATGGTGTCATCTTCATCATCGCCACGGAGTTGCCATGAACGAGATTACCGAATACCTCACCGAGGAACACGAGCACTGCGACAGCCTGTTCGCTGCGGCCGAGAACGCCGTCGGTGAGGGTGACTGGGCACTGGCCGGGGAGCGTTTCGCCGCCTTCCAGGACGATACCCTGCGCCATTTCGAGCACGAGGAAGCGGTCCTGTTTCCGGAATTCGAGGCCTGCACTGGCATGGCCGCCGGTCCCACCATGGTGATGCGCGACGAGCACGTCCAGATGTGCGATGCCATGGAGGGCATGGCGACCGCCCTGGCGGGCCGCGACGCGCGCGCCTACCTGGGCCTGTCGGAGACGCTGCTGATGCTGATGCGCCAGCACAACCTGAAGGAGGAACAGATACTCTACCCCATGGCCGACCGCGCCCTGCCGGACGGCGCGGCGCTTGTGGCGCGCATGGCGGCCGCCTGAGGCGCCCACGCCGATGGCACCCACGCCTACCCCGCCGTGGAGACCGACATGAAGCGCGACGTCGTGGTCGACGGCCGCTGGCTGGAGCCACCGGAGCCCATGGAACGGGTGCTGCTCGCCCTCGACTGTCTGCGCGCGGGCGAGCGGGTGCGTTTCCTGATCCACCGTGAGCCGCTGCCGCTCTATCCCATCCTGGAGCGCATGGGCTGGCGCTACGAGGTGCGCCTGCTCGAGGATGGCTGCTTCGAGATCCTGATCCAGGCCGGCTGATGGCGGGACTGTCCTACGACCAGGGGCCGGTGCTGGCGGCACCCCTGCGCCTTTTTACCCTGGCGCCGCTGTTCCTGATGCTGGCCGCCGTGGCCGCCATCGGGCCCGGCCACGACTGGTCGCAGGGACGCTGGTCGCCGGACGCCCTCGCGCTCACACACCTGCTCACCCTGGGCTACCTGGGCGCGGCCATGCAGGGCGCCCTGTTGCAGATGCTGCCGGTGATGCTGGGCGCCCCGCTGCGCTGGGCGGGCGGCCTGTCGTGGTGCGGCCTGCTCGGCCTGGCGACCGGTGCGCCGCTGTTGGCCGCCGGGCTGCGCTGGGGCGAGCCGGCACTGTTGTCCGCCGCCCTGGTCGCCCTGGCGCTGGCCTGGCTGCCGTTCCTGGCCGGGCTGGCCGGCGCCCTGCTGCGCACCCCCTCCGGCGGCGCGGCCGCCTGGGCCATGCGCATGGCCGGCCTCGCCCTCCTGGCCACCGTGCTGAGCGGCCTCGCCCTGGCGGGCGGCCTGGCCGGCCACTGGCCGCTGCCGGACCTGCCGCGCCTGGTCGACCTGCACGCCGGCTGGGGACTGTTTGGCTGGATCACCCTGCTGGTGGTGGGGGTCGCCTACCGGGTGGTGCCGATGTTGCAGCTCACGCCGGCCTATCCACGCCGCCTTCAGGTCGCCCTGGTTTGCCTGCTGGTGGCCGGCCTATTGGCCTGGAGTCTGGCGGACGAACTGGTCTGGCTGCGGGCACCCGCCCTCGCGGCCGGCGGCGGTGGCGGCCTGCTGTTCGCTGCCGTCACCTTGTACCTGCAGCGGCGTCGCCGGCGCCGGCTGGCCGACGTGACGCTCGACTTCTGGCGCCTTGGCCTCGTCGCCCTGGTCCTGGCGGCACTGCTCTACCTTGCCCTGGCCTGGCTGCCGGCCACCCTGCGCGGGGCCGTCGAGGTTAGCCTGGGGGTGCTGTTCCTGCTTGGCTTCGCCGCTTCACTGGTCAACGGCATGCTCTACAAGATCGTGCCCTTTCTGGCCTGGTTCCACCTTCACGGCCAGGGCGCGGCGCGCGCCGGCGGCCTGCCCAACATGCACGAGATGATCGCCGAGGCCGCCATGCGCCGGCATTTCCGCCTCCACTTGGTTGCCGTCGCCTGGCTCACGCCTGCTCCTTTCCTGCCCGCCTGGGCGGCCGCGCCCGGCCTGCTGGCGCTGGCCTGGTCAGGCCATGAACTGTGGTGCAACCTGCGCGCCGCGCGGGCACGTTTCCTGGTCCATGGCGGCCGGCTTGGCTAGCCTGCCTGGCCGGGAGGGTGACCGCGGTGGCATACCGCGCTAGCATTCGCTCATCCGTGTAGGGAGGAGGACGCCAGATGACCGATCTGTTCACGCCGCTGCGCCTGGGCGCCATCGAACTTGCCAACCGCGTCGTCATGTCGCCGATGACGCGCAACCGCGCCACCTATCCGGGCGACCTACCGAACCCCCTGATGGCGGAGTATTACCGCCAGCGCGCCTCGGCTGGCCTGATCATCAGCGAGGGCACGCCAGTCTGCCCGGAGGGCCACGGCTACCCGCGCACGCCCGGCATCCACAGCGCTGCGCAGGTGGAGGGTTGGCGCCGGGTCACCACGGCGGTGCACGATGCCGGCGGCCGCATCGTCGCCCAGCTCTGGCACGTCGGCCGCATCTCGCACCCCGACCTGCAGCCGGGTGGTGCCCTGCCGGTGGCGCCGTCGGCCATCCGCCCGGCCGGCCAGACGTTTACCTTCGAGGGCCTGAAGGACTTCGTCACCCCGCGCGCCCTGGCCACCGACGAGCTGCCCAGCCTGGCCGCCCGTTTCGTCGCGGCGGCCGGGAACGCCATGGCGGCCGGCTTCGACGGCGTCGAGATCCACGCCGGCAACGGCTACCTGCTCGACCAGTTCCTGCGTTCCTCGACCAACCGGCGCGACGACCGCTATGGCGGCAGCAAGGAGAACCGTGCCCGCCTGCTGCTGGAAGTTTTGGAGGGCGTCGCATCGGCCATCGGTGCCGACCGCGTTGGCGTGCGCCTGTCGCCGGTGACCACCTTCAATGACCTCCATGACGACGACCCGCAGGCCACTTTCGAGTATGTCGTCGGTGAGCTCAACCGCCTCGACCTCGCCTTCCTGGACGTGTTGCGCGGCACCGGCGGTACCCCCGAGGAGGAATGGCGGCCGTTCGACTATGGCCGCCTGCGCGCGGTCTACCGCGGCAACCTGATACTCAACAACGGCTACGGCTACACCGCCGCCATG
>JAQVJE010000165.1 GCA_028695325.1 Gallionellaceae bacterium | reverse complement strand
CGACCGAAGGGAGCGGGGGCGTAGGCCGAAGGCCGGAGGGTGAGAACCAAGCGAAGCGCAGGTTACACCTTGCTCCCTGCCAAACCACCGCGCAAATACCATAATAGCACATCTCCATGCAAGCACCGAACAGCCACCCACCCGGCCCGCTCGCTGCGCTCTCGGCCCGACCGCCCAAGGGCGGTAATGGGCCAGCGGGGAGAGGGGTGGGCAAAGCGGCGGGGCGAACTGACACCATACCGCTATGGTATCGGAGGCGCGGCAGACTGTCAAGCGGAATTCAATACGACAGTGCAAACTTATTTAAGTGCGACAGTCGTATTAAAACTGAAACCGACAATAAACACTTGACAGCGTGCGACTGTCAGACTAAAATACAATCACACAGTCAAACGGAGAAACCGCCATGCAGTTTAAGCGCCAAGGTCGCCGGGTTCAGGTGCTCGCCTACCGGGGGTATGACAAGGAAAAGCGCCGCGCCATCGTCAAGATGATGGGGTCTATTGACGTATATTCTTACGAGCCGTCAGACGGTCTAATTGAGAATCTGACAGACGAAGAAAAAACAGAACTACAGTCATACATTGAAACAGAGCGACAGGCGGCAGAAAAACGAAGCCGCCAGTATTCCGCTAAGTCTGCCGCCAGTCGGATTAAAGAGGTTGCCGACACGATCCAAGGGGGCGATTTCGAGCCGTCCGAGGCGTGGGCGGCGGATACCTGGGCGGCAATCGAGGCACTGACCAAGGTCATGCGCAAGGCGGGCTATCCGAAGCCCCGCAAAGCGCCCCAGAAGGCCGCAGACGCGCCGATGCCGGGTCAGGCAGGGTTGCCCTTGGGGGATGCGCCAGAAGCGCCGGGAAACGCTTCCTGAGGGGTTAGGCCGGGAAACCGGCCCCACCCCTCTCCCCGCTGGCCCTTTACCCCCGGAGGGGGTCGCCGAAGGCGGGGGGAGAGGTGTTCAGCCTTCCGGCCTTGGCCGGGCATTTGAGGCAATGCCAGACCGCGCCGAAGGGGCGCGGGCTGTGCTGCGCCTAGTGGAGATTCTTGGAGAATCTTGGATGGATTTTGCGAATCGCCCGCAAAGCCGCGCCCCGTCTGGGTTTGCCAGATCGGGGCGGGGAGAGTTACGCCGGGGGTTGGGGAGAGTTACGCCGGGGGTTGGGGAGAGTTACGCCGGGGGTTGGGGAGAGTTACCGTGGGGGCGGCGGGCCGCTTGACCTCCCATTTGCCCTTGGCGTACTCGCTCACCGTCCAGCCCACTGCGGCAAGCTCGGCCAGTGCCTTGCGGGCCGTCTGGCGCCGCTTCTTCATGGCTTCCGGGTTGGCTTGCTCGGGCCATGCGTAGCCGCAAAGCGTGTCCAGCTCTACCCGCCCGGACTTGCCGGGGTCGATCCAGCCGCATAGGCGCTGATGCATCAGCCGCGCCGGGTCGGTCTGTAGCGCCCGCACTTCGCCCATGTCGATGCGAGTGTGGGGGCGCTCGCCCATGACGGCCTCGGCCAGCCGTGGATTCAGGGCGACGAACAGCTTGCCTTCATGCTCGTCGCTCGCGTAGTCCGACAGGATGCGGAAGCCTTGCCGCCGCCCGCCGCGCTCCACGATGACTGATACAGCCCATAGACGCTCGATGCTTTCCCGGATGGTCTTAAACTGGCTGCCGCCGTCGTCGGCATAACCCAGTTCTCGGGCCAACTGGCGAAAGCTGCCCTTGGCTACCATCGAGTCTTTCTCGATGGCATCCCATTTCAGATCGAGCCATAGGCGTAATTGCTGCCCTTCCCCGGTTTTGGGTTCAGGCGATAGCACAATGCCGCGTCCGCCTTCGCCTGATACAGCGGCCATTGCCACCAATCCTTGCAACACGCGGAGGTCATCAACGCCCAGCGGCTCAGGCCCCCAGAAACGGATTGAGTCGTCGCCGTGGGTGTAGGTCACGTCCAGCTTGAGCCGCTTGCGCTCGCCTCGCTTGAGGCTGCGGAACAGGCCGGGGGCCAGACAATGCGCCGGATCGTGCCGGACGTGGGTAAGTTCAAAGTTCATCGCGGCTCCCCCTCTTGCCGTTCGGCACTTCCACCAGTTCCACCGGCACCAGCACGCCGCCGTCTCGGCGCTCATACCACTGGTCAAGCGGGGTGGCGTCGTAGTTCTGTTTGCTCACGCCGAAGCGCACGAAGAAGCCGCGCCGGTCGTTGCCGATGGGCTGACGGTCATAGGCGCGGTCGCTCAGGCGCTTGGCCTCGTCCTCGGTCATCTTGGCGACGAAGCCGCACCAGCGGGCGTTGTCGATCAGGGCCGATGCGCCCCGCGCTGCCTGCTGCTGGTCGGTTTGTCCCTCGCGGGCGCTGCCCTTGCTGACGTGGTGCAGGTACAGGACAGACGCGCCAGTGCTGGCCGCGACGTGTTCCAGCGTGGCGACAAGCCGCGCCATGTCGCCGTTGCTGTTCTCGTCGAGGCTGTGAATGCGGCTCAGGGTGTCCAGCACGATCAGCCGCGCCCCGGCGCTGTACTCGATGACGCGGCGCAAGTGCGCCTCGTCCATGACGTTCAGGCGCTTGCCCATGATCGGCTCAAGGGTCAGGTTCTCGGCGATGGCTTCGCGGGCTGACTGGTTGAGGTGCTGGCCGATGGCGTGAACGCGCCGGATCAGGGCGGGTTCGGGATCTTCACCGGCCAGATAGACCACGCGCCCGGTGTGCTGCGGCTTGAGGTTCACCACGTCACCGCCTGCCACGCTGCAAGCGATGGACATAGCCGCTTCCAGCGCCCAGAAGCTCTTGCCGGTCGCGCCGGGGGCCACCAGTGCGCCCACGGTGCCAGCCAGAAAGCCCGGCCAGATGAAGTCCAGTTGTGGCGGTTCCTGCTGGAACGCCTCCATAATGTTGATAGCCATATCGGCCTCCTACTCAGGTTGATGATGGTTAGCCTGTCGGTCGGTTCATCACACCGACTGACAGGCGCTCTTATCTGCCGAAGCTAGGGCCATCATACCCCCGGCTCTTGCGTGAAAGCTCTCGATTTCGCGCCCTCTCAGCCTCGATCTCGGCCTGTCGCTTGCGCTCGATCTCTGCCACCTGCCGGGCGTTCATGTCGGCCAAGTCTTTGCCATGCTCGGGCTTCGGCGTCCATTGGCGCACCTCGCGCCCGGTGATTTCGGCCACCCGTTGCGCCTGCTTCTGGTGCCCGGCGTCGGCCTTTGCCTGCGCCTCGGGGTTCTTCTCGTTTTCCCCGGCCACGGTGACGCGCTCGGCCCGCTTCAGGATCGCTTGCACGTCGGCCCGCTCCAAGAAGCTGCGCACGTTCGCCCCGCCTGACACGATGACGGTGGGCGGCTGCTGGCCGCTGCGCTTGGCGATGTCGTGCAGGGCCAGCGCATCCGGGCCACCTTCCACGATCCAGACCTTTGCCGGGTCGCCCGGCAGGATCGGCGGATAGCTCTTGTCGCTGCCGCGTAGGTCGCGCTTCTGCACCGGGTCAGCAGGGGCAATGGCGCGGCGTGTGGCGTTCTGCGCGGTGCCTGTACGGTCGTAGCCGACGAACAGCACGCCACCGTCTGCATAGCGCACCATGCCCGCCTTTTCGGCGTGCTCGATGGTGTCCTGGCTGATGCCCCGGCCCTTGAGGTAGTCGCGGCCATGCTCGCGGGCTGCCAGCCCTTGCGCCGGTAGCTGCGGCGGCTGGCGCTTCGGCTCGCTCGGGCGCGGTTGCTGCCGGACTGTCGGCGCACCTGAAAGCCGATAGACGGCCTCGGCGTAGCCGGTGCCGGGTTCGATCTCGCGCACCAGGTCGATATTGTCCCCGCCGTCGTTGCCGTAGCGGTCGCACCAGAGCCAGCGCCCGTCCTGCTGCCGGGTCACGCGGTACGCCTCATCACCGCCAGCCCTGACGGACAGGTGTCGCCCTTCGCGCTTCACGGTGTAGCCGCTAGCCTCAAGGTAGGCGGTCGGGTCTAGTTCGCGGGCCGATTGACGATCTGTTTCAGCAACTCGCGCTCCTTGGGCGTGGCCTTGTTCCAAATCGCGTTGGCCCAATCCGCCGTCTGCTGCACGTCGCTTGGCGGCACTAGCCTGTTTAAAGCGACTTGCCCAGTCGCTACCAGCATCGCGCCCACGGCCCCGGCCAGAATCAGCCCCAGCGCCTGCCGCCAAAGGCGCGGGCGCGTCTCGTTCGCTGCCTCGGTCAGTTGGTCGGCGGCCTTGGTCATGCCCTGCTGTGCGCTCGTCAGCTTGCCCGGCAGGCTCGCCACCTGCTGCGCGGTCTGCTCCATGCTGCTGAGGCTCGTTTTCAGCCCTGACAGGCTGCGCGACAGGTCGGAGATGGTCGCGTCCAGCTTCCCGGCCTTCTGCTCGAACGCCTGCGCCGCGCTCGCGCTCATCTGCTGCGTCAGCTCGTCCAGCGTCTTGCGCTGAATGGCCGTCACCTTGTCGTAGGCTTCCAGAACCTGCGTCACGTCCTGCCGGAGTCGGGCCAGCGGTTCCAAGGTCTGCGCCGTCTCGGTCGAGACTGCGCCCGGTAGGCGCTTCAAGTCCTCGTGCATCAGGCTCACGGACTGCTGCAACGTCCTGACGCTCTCCACGATCTGCAACTGTGGGCCTGAATCGTTCAAGGCCCGCACGGTCTCTAGCTTCGTCATAAGTCACCCCTGCTTTCTGTAGCCCCGCCCATGTGTAGCCCTTGCCCAAGTCGCTGCCCTTGAACGGAACCCCGGCCACCTCGAAGGAAAAGCCGTTCATGCGCCCGGTGCTGGCGAGGTTTGCCCGGACGCCTACGCCTGCGGCCTGTAGCCGCTCGGCCAGTTCTGGCGCGGTCGGCTTGTCCTTCACTGCCTCATCCAGCAGCCGTTGCAGACGCTGGCGCGGCGGTTCGTCGCCCGTTCTCACGGCCATGT
>JAQVJE010000164.1 GCA_028695325.1 Gallionellaceae bacterium | reverse complement strand
CGCGGGTGAGCAGGGTGAACAGCTCGGCCGAGAAGGTCGAGAAGGTGGTCAGGCCGCCGAGGAAACCGGTGATGATGAGCAGGCGCCACTCCGGCGGCAGCCCGGGGTGCTGGGCGAAGAAGGCCACTGCCAGGCCGACCAAGTAGCCGCCGCCCAGGTTGGCGGCCAGGGTGCCGAAGGGGATTGCCGGGAACACCGGGTTGAGCCACAGGCTGAGACCCCAGCGCAACCACGCCCCGATGGCCGCGCCCATGCCCACCGCGATGAATGCCGAAATACCCAATGTCCGCTCCCGTGTGACGAGCGGGCATTATAGGCGTTCGGCCCGGCCGGTCAGTACTTCACCCGCACCTTCCAGGTCAGCACGGTCTTGCCCTCGGCCGGCACCTTGACCTGCCAGACCGCCGTGTGGGCGGTGGCCTTGTCGTGCTTCAGGCTCTCGGCCACCACCTGCCAGTCGCCCGGCATGGGCTCCACCACCTTGACCACGACCGCTTCGTCCTTGGCATTGCGTACCTCGATCTGGTAGGCGGTCTCGTAGACCTTGCTGGCGATCTTCTCGTAGGCGGTCTGCTTTTTGTCGGCGGTGATGTCGAAGGCCTCGCCCAGCTTGAGGCGCACGGTCTCGTTCTTCGCCGTGTGGTCGATGCGGTCCTCGCCGACGAACTGGGCGCGACCTGCGCTGTCGCGCTTGTACACCCGCACCACGCCCTTGGGCAGCGGCACGCCCATCTGGCCACCCTTGTTGTCGAACTCGAGGTAGACGGCCGGCTTCATCTTCCTGCCCAGTTCGCCGTACTGGCCGGCGTAGTAGTACTCGGCGCCCTGCAGCAGGTATTCCTTGCCGGCCGGCACCTTCTGGGCCGAGAGCAGAGCGACCTGCTTGGTCTGGTTGTCCAGGATGGTGGTGGGCCGCGCCAGGGTATAGAGGTGATAGTCGAGCAGCGACTCCTCCTGCATGGCCGGCGCGGCGGCGGCCTTGACCATCATGTCGCGCATCATCACCATCGGGGTCATCTCCGGCCGTGCCCGGTTGACCTCGCCGGCCACCAGTTGCAGGCGGGCATCGCGGTAGGCGGTGCCGCTGACGTTGGTCAGGGTGACCCAGCCGTTAAGGTCTAGGCTGTCCTCCTTGCCGCTCAACTCGGCCACGTAGTCGGCCTTCCAGCTGAGGCCGCCGGTCAGGTAGGAAAGCTCCATCGCCTGCTCGCCGCCCTTGCCGGCATCGAGCAGCATGGACAGGGTGGGCCGGTCGCGCAGGTTGGCCGGCACCGTGTCGAAGGCCAGGCGGCCGGGCACGCCGGTCTCCACCCGGTCCTTGAACCTGAGCACCACCCCCTCGTTGGCGGCCAGCACGGTGGCGGGTTCATAGGTCTCGGCCCCGGTGGTCGGGTGGCTCCTGATCACCCGGATCTCCCCGCCGACCGCCTTCTCCAAGAGCTTGTGCGGCGTCAACAGGTCGAAGTCGAAGTTCTGCTCCAGCAGGGTGAGCGGCCGGCCGTCGAGCGAACGCAGGAGGGCGGTCTCCGGCTGCATGCGGGCCGAGACGTCGCGCCAGGCCAGGCGGTTGTCGCCCCGTTCGAGGCGAACCCGGCGGGCGTCCTTCACCAGGGCCAGGTCGCCGTTGTAGATGGTCACCGCCAGGCCGGTCTGCTCCTTCTCGGTCGACAGCCGTTCCTCGCCTGCCCAGGCCGTCACAGCCACACCCAGCAGGATTGCCAACGCCGTCTTCTTCATGGTCTACCTCCATATGCAGATTGATCGATCAACACATCCACCCCGGCCGCCGGCCGGATCGCCGCGGCGGCTATCACCTCGCCACGCCGCCAGGCCGCCACCGCCTCCCGCTTGCCCGCGCCGGCCACCAGGAACAGCACCCGCCGGGCATCTGACAGCCGCCGCGCCGACAGGCTGACCCGCTCCGGCGGCGGCTTCGGGGCATCGTACACCGGCAGGACATCCGGCCCGCCCTCGCCCCAGTCGCGGCCGGGAAACAGACTGGCGGTATGGCCATCCTCGCCGAGGCCGAGCAGGACGAGGTCGAAACACCCGGCCTCGCCCAGCTGCCGGGCGTAGGCTTCGGCCCCGGCGCGGGCGCCGAGTTCCGCCGGGATGGGGTGGACGTTGGCGGCGGGGATCGCCACACGCCCCAGCCAAACGGCCTCCGCCAGGGTGGAATTGCGCTCCGGGTGGCCGGGCGGCTGACAGCGCTCGTCGCCATACCAGACCTGCCAGCATGCCCAGGCGTGCGTCTGTTCCGCGAGGGCACGGTAGAGCCGTTCCGGGGTGGCGCCGCCGGCCAGGCAGAGGCGGAAACCGCCGTGCTCGGCCAGGGATTCGGCCTCCGCCGCCGCGACATAGGCCAGGGCGCGGGCCAGCCAATCGGCCTCGGCCTCGGCGACATGCCATCGCACCGACATGGAACACCCCCCCGAGCAGGTAGAATACCGGCCGATTCTACCTGCTGATCATCATGACCCCAGTACTCGTTTTCGACCTCGAATGCATCCCCGACGTGGCCGGCCTGCGCCGCCTGCACGACCTCGGCCCGGAGGTGCCCGACCAGGAAGTGGCCGACATGGCCATGCTGATGCGCCGCCAGCAGACCGGCGGCTCCGACTTCATGCCCCTGCACCTGCAGCGCGTGGTGACCATCTCCTGCGCCCTGCGCACGGACGCCGGCTTCAAGGTGTTCTCGCTGTCCGAGCCGGACGCCGACGAGGGCCAGATCATCCAGCGCTTCTTCGACGGCATCGAGAAGTACACGCCGCAGATCGTGTCCTGGAACGGCGGCGGCTTCGACCTGCCGGTGCTGCACTACCGCGGCATGCTGCATTCGGTCAGCGCGCCGCGCTACTGGGACCAGGGCGAGGACGACAAGGACTTCAAGTGGAACAACTACATCAGCCGCTACCATAGCCGCCACCTCGACCTCATGGACCTCCTGGCCCTGTACCAGCCGCGCGGCGCCGTGGCGCTGGACGCCCTGGCCAAGCTGTTCGGCTTCCCCGGCAAGCTGGGCATGGACGGCAGCAAGGTATGGGACGCCTGGCAGGCCGGCCAGATCGCCGACATACGGGACTACTGCGAGACCGACGTGGTCAACACCTACCTCGTCTACCTGCGCTTCCAGCTCATGCGCGGCCACCTGACGCGCGAGCACTACGAACGGGAGATCGCCCTGGTGCGCGACAGCCTGGCCGCCGTCGACGCCCCGCACTGGCGCCAGTTCCTGGAGGCCTGGGCATGAAGCGTGACAACAACTGCGTGACAAATGACTGGAAAGGCGTGACGAACACCCCGTATGGCGGCGGTTTCATGTCACGCACTTCCTGTCACGTCTTTATCGTCACTCGTCACGCCGTCAAGGAATCCCAATGACCTACCGTCTGACCATCGAGTCCCTCGACCACGAGGGGCGCGGCGTCGCCCACTTTGACGGCAAGGCCGTCTTCGTCGACGGAGCCCTGACCGGCGAGATCATCGACGCATCGCCCTACCGCAAGAAGGATACCTACGAGCAGGCCCAGGTCGTGCGCATCGTGCGCGCCAGCCCCTACCGGGTCGAGCCCGGCTGCGCCTGGTTCGGTGTCTGCGGCGGCTGCACCCACCAGCACCTCGACGAGGCGGCCCAGGTGGCCGCCAAGCAACGCGTCCTCGAGGACTGCTTCGAACACATCGGCAAGCTCAGGCCCGAGACCATGCTGGCGCCCATCCACGGCCCGACCTGGGGCTACCGCACCAAGGCCAGGCTGTCGGTGCGCAACGTGCCGAAGAAGGGCGGCGTCCTGGTCGGCTTCCACGAACGCCGCAGCAGCTACGTCGCCGACATGCTGGGCTGCGAGGTGCTGCCGGAGAAGATCGGCAGGCTGCTGCCGGCCATGCGCGAGCTGGTGGCGGGACTCGCCATCCGCGACCGCCTGCCGCAGATCGAGGTGGCGGTGGGCGACGCCGTCGCCGTGCTGGTCCTGCGCATCCTGGAGCCGCTCACCGCCGAGGACGAGGCCAGGGTGCGCGCCTTCGCCGATGCCCATCAGGTGCAGGTCTGGCTGCAACCCAAGGGGCCGGACACCGCCCACCCCTTCCACCCCCTCGATGCCCCGGCGCTCGCCTACAGCCTGCCCGAGTTCGGCCTCACGATGCCGTTCAAGCCAACCGAGTTCACCCAGGTCAACCACGGCGTCAACCGCATGCTGGTACGGCGCGCCGTGCGCATGCTCGGCCCGCGGCCGGGCGATGAGATCGCCGACTTCTTCTGCGGCCTGGGCAACTTCACCCTGCCCATCGCCCGCCAGGGTGCCCGCGTGCTCGGCATCGAAGGCAGCCCGGCCCTGGTTGCCCGCGCCCTGGAGAATGCCCGCCTGAACGGGCTCGACCACCTGACCCGCTACCAGGTCATGAACCTGTTCGAGATGGCGCCGGAAATACTGGCCGCCCTCGGCCGCTTCGACAAATGGCTGGTCGATCCGCCACGCGACGGCGCCGTCGAGCTGGTGAAGTCGCTGCCCGAGGACGGCACGGGGCCCGGCCGCATCGTCTACGTGTCGTGCAACCCGGCCACCCTGGCACGCGACGCCGCCATCCTGGTGCACACCAAGGGCTACGCCCTCAAGGCCGCCGGGGTGGCCAACATGTTCCCCCACACCGCCCACGTCGAGAGCATCGCCCTGTTCGAACGGCGATGAAACGCCGCATGTCAGCGCCGGCAAGGGCACCATCATGGGCGCCCATCAAGGCCAACTGGTTTTGTAACTGTTGTAGCTGGCGGTGCCTCAGGCCCGTTCCTTGGCCCAGGTGTCCTTCAGCGTCACGGTACGATTGAACACCAGCTTCTCGCCCGGCTGATGCTCGAAGCGGTCAGCGCAGAAATAGCCCATGCGCTCGAACTGATAGCGGG
>JAQVJE010000163.1 GCA_028695325.1 Gallionellaceae bacterium | reverse complement strand
GCCCGGAGGGCAAGCCGGGCAACATGTACAAGCATCTCGGCAAGAGCGACGAGGAGCGGGCCGCCAACCTGGCCCTGTTCAAGAGCTGGATAGGCGGCTGGACCCTGAAGCGGGCGGCCGAGATGGGCGAGGCGGAGCGCCAGGCCATCCTGGCGCCGCGCTGAGCGGCACGTCCCGGGGTCTGCCCCGGGACGTGGTCACTCGACCAGGATGGGCATCCCGAGCAGGGGCCAGATGGTGACGATGGCGAGGCCCAGCACCGCCAGCAGGATCAGGCTCATGGCCAGGCCATGGCGGAAGAACTCGCCGGTGGTGAATTGCCTGGAGTCGTAGGCGATGGCGTTGGGCGCCGCGCCGATCAGCAGCACGAAGGGCATGCCGGCGGTGACCAGGGAGGCGTACATGATGACCTCCGGCGCCACCCCGAGGTACTGGGCGATCACCAGGGACACCGGCAGCGAGATGGCGATGGCCGCCACGTTCATGATGAAGTTGGTCATCACCAGCACGAAGGCGGCGAAGCCCATCACGAACACCCACCAGTGCGCGCCTTGCAGAAGGCCCAGCCATTCCACCGCCAGCCACTGGGCGGCGCCGGTCTTCCACAGGCAGAAGCCGATCGACATGGCGCCCGAGAACAGCAGGATGATGTTCCAGGGGATCTCCTCCAGGTCGTTCACGTTCAGCACGCCGAGGATGAAGAACAGCAGGGTCGAGCTGAGGATCAGGGCCGAGCGGTCGATGCCCTTCAGGGCCGGGATGAATGACTGTGCGGCCATCAGCAGGACGACCCCGGCCACGCAGGCCAGCACGATCTTCTCGCGTCCGGTCATCGGGCCCAGGGTGGCGGACAACTTGGCGACCTTCTCCTTGAGGCCGGTGATCTCCTTCTTCTCCGGTTTCAGGAAGGTGATCAGGTAGACCCAGATCAGGAACACCATGCCCCAGCCGATCACCGCCATGTACAGGGGCAGGTCGAAGAAGGCGATGTCGCTGCCGGTGAACTCCTTGTACATGCCGGCGGCGGCGGGGGCACGGGCCGAGCCCAGGAAGGTGATGGTGCTGGCGGCGCCGGCGGAGTAGGCCATGCCGATGAACAGCGACTTGCCGAAGTTGCTCGGCTTGTCGCCCTCGCCGTAGAGGGCGTAGATGGCCAGCAGGATGGGGAACATGGTGGCCGCCGCCGCGGTATGGGCCATCAGGTGGGCCAATGCCGCGGTGACGATCATGGTGCCGAGCAGGATCATGTTGGTCCGCTCCCCGGCCACGGTCAGCATTTTGTAGGCCAGGCGCTTGGTCAGGCCGGACTTGGTGAAGGCCAGGCCGACCACCATGGAGCCGAAGATGAACATCACCGACGGGTCCATGAAGTCGCGGAAGGCCTCCTTGGCCGGGCGGATGGCGAACAGGGCCTGGAACACCCCGATGGCGATGGCGGTGACGCCGATGGGGATGACCTCGAACACCCACCAGATGCCGGCCATCAGGAACAGCCCGATGGCGGCCTTGCCTTCCTGGCTGAGGACGAACTCCTTGCCGGTGGGGTCGATGGCGACCGACCAGGGTGGCGAGAAATAGATGGCCAGGAAGGTCGCCATGCCGACCAGCAGGATCAGCATCTTCTTCAGGTCGAAGGGGAGGGCCGGGGCCTGGACGGAGACGTCTTGCATGGAAGTGGTCTGGTCAGCCATGGAGCACCGCCTGGCAGGCTTCGTTGAACACGTCGATCATCCGGCAGACGCCGACCACGCGGTTGCCCTCGGTCACCGGCAGCATGCTGGCGCGGTGCTGCACCAGCAGGTAGGCGGCCAGGGTGATCGGGGCGTCGCTGGTAACGGTCACCTTGACCGGCCCCATGAACTCGCGCACCGGCTTGCCGGCGGCCTGGGGGCACTGTTCCTGGCAGGTGTCGCGCCAGATCGAGGTGAGCGCGGCAAGGTCGTCGACGGCGCCCTCGAAGCGGCTGTGCTCGCCGGCCAGCAGGTAGTCGGGGAATAGACCGTGCAGCAGGTCGTGCATGCCGATCAGGCCGATCAGGTGCTCCTGCTCGTCCAGCACCAGGACGTGGCGGTAGCGCCGTCCGGTGGCCTGGGCCTCGCGCAGGGCCGCGAAGGCGTCACGCAAGGTGGCGTCCTCGTGCACCCTGGGGTATTCCTCGACTTGGACCAGTATGTCCCGTATCTGGTTGGCGATCATGCTCGGAACCTCATTGATCGGGCTGAGTTGAAGGGGGGCGAAAACGACAATCCCCTCCCCGACGACGGGGAGGGGGCTCGATGGCTGACATGAGCGGGACTTTCAGGCCGGCTGCGGCTTGGTCCAGCCGGACGGCAGCGGGCAGAGCAGGTCGTCCGCCGCCGTCTCGCCCAGGCGCTCGTAGATCGCGGCCAGGGCCTGGTTCTCGGTGGCGAAGATGTTGTTCTGGCCGATCAGCTCGAACAGGCCGGTGGCGCGCATGACGTCCAGCACCTGCTTCTTGAGGCCGGAGAACACTACCTCGACGCCGCCCTCGCGCAGGCGCTCCACCAGGTGGTGCACCACCTCCTCGCCGGAGGCGTCGAGCTGGTTGATGGCGTCGCCGACGATGAGGACATAGCGGGCCTCCTTGTGGTCCGCCACCGCCTCCAGGACGGCGTCCTCGAAGTGGGCGACGTTGGCGAAGTAGAGCGAGCCATCGAAGCGCATGGCGACCACGTGCTTGCTGGTGGCCAGGTTGGGGTTCACCTTGATGTCGCGCAGGGTGCCGTCCTGGAAGCGGCCCAGGATGGCGACGCGCGGCTTCATGGTGCGGTAGAGGTAGAGCAGGATGGCGAGCGCGGCGCCGATCATGATGCCCTTGTCCAGGTGCGGGGCGGCGATCAGGGTGACCGCGAAGGTGGTCAGGGCAACGATGCCGTCGGCCTTGCTGGCCTGCCAGGTGTGCTTGATGGCGTGCGGGGTGATCAGGCCGGTGACTGCGAGCAGGATGATCACCGCCAGGGTGGCCTTGGGCAGGTGGTACAGGTAGTCGGTCAGGAACAGCAGCACGACGGCGACGAACAGGCCGTTGAACACCATGGCGAAGCCGGTCTTGGCGCCGGCCTGCAGGTTGATGGCCGAGCCGGTGAAGGAGCCGCAGGCCGGGTAGGACTGGAAGAAAGCGCCGCCGATGTTGGACAGGCCCTGGCCGATCAGCTCCTGGTTGGGGTCCAGGCGCTGCTTGGTCTTGGCCGCCAGGGCCTTGGCCATGGAGATCGACTCCATGAAGGCGACCAGGGCGATGATGAGGGCCGCGGAGAGCAGCTGCAGGATCGCCTCCAGGCTGAGCGGCGGCACACGGAAGGAGGGCAGTCCGGACGGTATGTTGCCGACCACGTCGCCGCCGCCCACCAGGCGGACCTCGCCCTTCTCGATCTTCTTGATGTGCCAGCTGCGCTCGCTGACCACCACCCCGGCCGGCACGGCGTCGGCCGGGTACAACATGGCCATCTCCTTCTCCGCTGTCTCGGCACGTACGAAATGCATGCGGCGGATATGGCTCATGCGCTGCTTGTTGGCGGCCTCCAGGGCGGCGACGTCGAGCTTCATCAGCTCGATCGCATGCCTGAGGTCGGCGGCGGTGCGGGCATCGTGTGACTTCTCGACCTCACGCAGGTCGCCGGAGCGTTCGGTGATCTCGGCCGCCAGGGTTGCTATCTTCTCGTCGGCCTGCATGTATTCGGTCACCAGGGCCTGCGCCTGGGGATCGGCGAAGTGCTCGGCCTTGCCTTTGGTCTTGTGCTCGAAGCCGATCATGGCGCTCACCGCGGTGGTCACCACCACGGCGATCAGCACGCTGGGCTTGGACAGCGCCTTGACCCGCTGCAGACCCAGCATCAGCACGAGGGCAAATACCGACATGGCCAGGGTGGGCAGGTGGGTCTGCGGTAGGTAGCCGAACATCTCCCAGATGTCGGCCAGGAAGGAATCGCTGCGGCCCTTGGGAATGCCCAGCAGCATGTCGAGCTGGGACAGGGCGATGATGATCGCCGCCGCGTTCATGAAGCCCAGGATGACCGGGTGGGAGACGAAGTTGACGATGGTGCCGAGCTTGAACACGCCGAGGGAGAACTGGATCACCCCGACCAGCAGGGCCAGCAGCAGGGCCAGGCCGATGAATTCCTCGGTGAACGGCACCGCGAAGGGCGTGATGGCGGCGGCAGTCATCAGGGAGACGATGGCCACCGGCCCGGTAGCGAGTTGCCTGGACGATCCCCACAGGGCGCCGAGGACGGCGGGCACCAGGGCGACGTAGAGGCCGTAGTAGATCGGCAGGCCGGACAGCTGCGCGTAGGCCATCGCCTTGGGCACCAGCACCAGGCCGCCGGTGATGCCGGCGATCATGTCGCCGCGCAGGAGGGTCGTGGTGACGGGGAACCATGCGAGGAAGGGGAATAAACGCAGCATCAGCTTGTTGGTGATCATGACTCGGCTCGCAGGTGGTTGTGCCAATTAGTTGCAGATCGCAACGAACATATTGCGACAGGCAGCGATTCTAGCAATTGGCGCGCGTTCGCCGGATAAGTTGTATTTATTGCTATATCAACGAGTTCTGATGTTCGCCGGCGGCTGGCCCGGCTTTTGCCTTGTTCCAGCCATGCACGACAGCGAAGCGCTAGCCATCCTGGTGGTCGAGGACAACGCCGACCTCGCCGCCAACATTGCCGATTACCTGGAGGGACGCGGCCACCTGGTCGACACCGCCCTCGACGGTGTCACCGGCCTGCACCTGGCGGTGGCCCAGCCCCACGACGTCATCGTCCTCGACCTCATGTTGCCCGGCATCGACGGCCTCACCCTGTGCCGCCGCCTGCGCCAGGACGCCCGCTCGCCGGTGCCGGTGCTGATGCTCACCGCCCGCGTCACCCTGGACGACAAGGTGGCCGGCT
>JAQVJE010000025.1 GCA_028695325.1 Gallionellaceae bacterium | reverse complement strand
ATGGATAGAGGATGTTGCGAGCCCTGTTGTTCGATGTCGACGGCACCCTGGCCGATACCGAGCGCGACGGCCACCGGCCGGCGTTCAACGCGGCCTTCCGCGAATTCGGCCTCGACTGGGAGTGGGATGTCGAGCTCTACGGCAAGCTGCTGGCGGTGACCGGCGGCAAGGAGCGGATGCGCTATTACGTCGACCGCTTCCGCCCCGACTACGCCAAGCCGGCCGACTTCGACGACCTGGTGGTCGAACTGCACCGGGCCAAGACCCGCCATTACACCCGCATGCTGGCCGAGGGCGGCATCCCGCTGCGTCCCGGTGTCAGGCGCCTGCTCGCGGAGGCGCGCGCGGCCGGCCTGATCCTGGCCGTCGCCACCACCACCACGCCCGACAACGTCACCGCGCTGCTCCGGCACAGCCTGGCCGAGGACGGCCCGGACTGGTTCGCGGTGATCGCCGCCGGCGACATCGTGCCGGCCAAGAAGCCAGCCCCGGACATCTACACTTGGACGCTGGACAGGCTGGGTCTGGTGGCGGAAGAGTGCCTGGCCTTCGAGGATTCGAGTAATGGCATTCGTTCCTCGCAAGGGGCCGGCCTGAAGACCGTGGTGACGGTGAACGACTACACCCGCGACGATGACTTCACCGGCGCCGTCGCCGTGCTCAGCGACCTGGGCGAGCCGGATGCGCCCTACCGTCGGCTGGACCGCGACGAGACCGGCGTGGTCGACCTTGAGCGCCTGCGGGCCTGGCGCCGGGGCTGAGGACTGGTCATTCCCGTTCCCGATCCGGTCGAGGGCGGACATCCCGCCGGTACCGGGCTCGCGCCCGTGTGGGCGCGGCGAACGCTCCTTATTGTTGTGCCGCCGCCTCCAGGGTGTTCTGCAGCAGGGTGGCCACCGTCATCGGCCCGACGCCGCCCGGCACCGGGGTGATCCAGGCGGCACGTTCCCTGGCCGCGGCGAACTCGACGTCGCCCACCACCCGGCCGTCGGCCAGGCGGTTGATGCCGACGTCGATCACCAGGGCGCCCTCGCGCACCCATGCGCCGCGCACCATCTCCGGGCGGCCCACCGCCGCCACCAGGACCTCGGCGCGGGCGACGTGGCCGGCCAGGTCCTTCGTGGCGCTGTGGCAGACCGTCACGGTGCAACCGGCCAGCAGGAGTTCCAGGGCCATGGGGCGACCGACGATGTTGGAGGCGCCGACGATCACCGCCTCCTTGCCTTTGAGGTCGACGCCGGTGGTGGCTAGCAGGCGCATCACGCCGTAGGGCGTGCACGGGCGCAGGGTCGGGCGCCGCTGCGCCAGGCGGCCGAGGTTGTAGGGGTGGAAGCCGTCGACGTCCTTGGCCGGGGCGATGTGGTCGATCACCGCATTGGCGTCGATGTGGTCGGGCAGCGGCAGTTGCACCAGGATGCCGTCGACGTCGTCGTCGGCATTGAGGCGGTCGATCAGGGCCAGCAGTTCGGCCTGGCTGGTGGCCGCCGGCAGGTCGTGGGCGAGGTCGCGCACCCCGGCGATCGCGCAGGATCGCCGCTTGTTGCGCACGTACAGGGCCGAGGCCGGGTTATCGCCGACCAGGATGACGGCCAGGCCGGGTGCTGGGCGGCCGGCGGCAACGCGGGCGTCGACCTGGCGGCGGATGTCGAGTAGGAGGGCGTCGGCGATGGCCTTGCCATCGATAATGCGGGCGGTCATGGTATCTGGGTGGCCTTTTTGTCGAGATGGAAATTTTAGCCGAGCCGCCCCGCGCCACGACATTGATTTTTGCAAAGTCACCGGGTATAGTCCGCACCCTTCGGGGTGTAGCGCAGCCCGGTAGCGCGCCTGCTTTGGGAGCAGGATGTCGGAGGTTCGAATCCTCTCACCCCGACCAAGCGTTAGCGGTCAAAGTGTTGCACACTGCCCACGGGAGTGACTGCCCGTAGCTCAACTGGATAGAGCACCAGCCTTCTAAGCTGGGGGTTACAGGTTCGATCCCTGTCGGGCAGGCCAAGGTTTACAGTGGCGGTGGTAGCTCAGTTGGTAGAGCACTGGATTGTGGCTCCAGGTGTCGAGGGTTCGATTCCCTTCCATCGCCCCATCTTATTTCTTCTTCTATCGTGAACGGACGGCGGCCTAGGTGCGGGCCGCCCGTTGAGTGCGCCCATCGCCGCGCGTATAATGCCGCCATCACGAAATTCTATCGGCGGGATGGGCGCGAGCCCGTCCCGCTTGTCACGTCTAGGAGTTATCTTGGCATCCTTCGCGCCCGCCATCCTCATGCTCGCTGACGGCTCGGTATTCCGCGGTTATTCGATCGGCGCCGACGGCCAGGGCGTCGGCGAGGTGGTGTTCAACACCTCCATGACCGGCTACCAGGAAATCCTCACCGATCCCTCCTACTGCCGGCAGATCGTCACCCTGACCTATCCGCATATCGGCAACGTCGGCGCCAACCCGGAGGACGAGGAGTCCGCCAGGGTGCACGCCGCCGGCCTGATCATCCGCGACCTGCCGCTGACCGCGAGCAACTTCCGCATGACCGAGTCGCTGCCAGGCTACCTGCGCCGCCACGGCGTGGTGGCCATCGCCGGCATTGACACCCGCCGGTTGACCCGCTTGCTGCGCGAGAAGGGCGCCCAGAACGGCTGCATCCTGGCCGGCGCGACGGCCCTGACCGAGGCCAGCGCGGCCGAGGCGCTGCGCCTGGCCCGGGCCTGCCCGAGCATGGCCGGCCTGGACCTCGCCCAGGTAGTTACCTGCGCCGAGAAGCACGAGTGGGGCGAGGGCGAGTGGGCCCTCGGCCAGGGCTTTGCCCAGCCGGTCGATCGTCCCTTCCACGTCGTCGCCTACGACTTCGGGGTCAAGCGCAACATCCTGCGCATGCTGGTGAGTCGCGGCTGCCGTGTCACCGTGGTGCCGGCCCGGACCCCGGCCGCCGAGGTGCTGGCCATGGATCCGGACGGCGTCTTCCTGTCCAACGGTCCCGGCGACCCGGAGCCGTGCGACTACGCCATCGCCGCGATCCAGGCGGTGTTGGAAAAGAAGGTGCCCACCTTCGGCATCTGCCTCGGCCACCAGCTGCTCGGCCTGGCCTCGGGCGCGAAGACCCGCAAGATGAAGTTCGGCCACCACGGCGGCAACCACCCGGTGCAGGACCTTGGCAGTCGGCGCGTCCTGATCACCAGCCAGAACCACGGCTTCGCCATCGACGAGGCCACCCTGCCCGCCAACCTGCGGGTCACCCACCAATCCCTGTTCGACGGCAGCAACCAGGGCATTGCCCGCACCGACTGTCCGGCGTTCAGTTTCCAGGGCCACCCGGAGGCGAGTCCGGGTCCGCACGACGTCGCCTATCTGTTCGACCGCTTCGTCGCCATGATGCGGGAGAACAAGAATGCCTAAGCGTACCGACATCCACAGCATCCTCATCATCGGCGCCGGCCCGATCATCATCGGCCAGGCCTGCGAGTTCGATTATTCCGGCGCCCAGGCCTGCAAGGCCCTGCGCGAGGAGGGCTACCGGGTCATCCTGGTCAACTCCAACCCGGCCACCATCATGACCGACCCGGAGATGGCCGACGCCACCTACATCGAGCCGATCAACTGGCAGACCATCGAGCGCATCATCGAGAAGGAGCGTCCGGATGCCGTGCTGCCCACCATGGGCGGCCAGACCGCGCTCAACTGCGCCCTCGACCTGGCCCGCCACGGCGTGCTGGAGCAGTACGGCTGCGAGCTGATCGGCGCCCGGAAGGAGGCCATCGACAAGGCCGAGGACCGTCAGCTGTTCAAGGAGGCGATGACCAAGATCGGCCTCGGCTCGGCCCGTTCCGGCATCGCCCATTCCATGGAAGAGGCGATGCAGGTGCAGGCCGGCATCGGCTTCCCGGTCATCATCCGGCCGTCCTTCACCATGGGCGGCAGCGGCGGCGGCATCGCCTACAACATGGGCGAGTTCGTCGAGATCTGCGAGCGCGGCCTGGAGGCCAGCCCGACCCGCGAGTTGCTGATCGAGGAGTCCCTGATCGGCTGGAAGGAATATGAGATGGAGGTGGTGCGCGACCGGGCGGACAACTGCATCATCATCTGCTCCATCGAGAACCTCGACCCCATGGGCGTGCACACCGGCGACTCCATCACCGTCGCCCCGGCGCAGACCCTGACCGACAAGGAATACCAGATCCTGCGCAACGCCTCGATCGCCGTGCTGCGCGAGATCGGCGTCGACACCGGCGGCTCCAACGTACAGTTTGCCATCAACCCCGATGACGGCCGCATGATCGTGATCGAGATGAACCCGCGCGTGTCGCGCTCCTCGGCCCTGGCCTCCAAGGCGACCGGCTTCCCGATCGCCAAGGTGGCGGCCAAGCTGGCGGTCGGCTACACCCTGGACGAACTGAAGAACGAGATCACCGGCGGCGCCACTCCGGCCTCCTTCGAGCCCTCGATCGACTACGTGGTGACCAAGATCCCGCGCTTCGCTTTCGAAAAATTCCCCCAGGCCAACGACCGCCTGACCACCCAGATGAAGTCGGTGGGCGAGGTGATGGCTATCGGCCGCACTCAGATGGAGTCGCTGCAGAAGGCCCTGCGCGGCCTGGAGACCGGCATCGACGGCTTCGACGAGAAGTCCACCGACCGCAGCACCATCATCAGCGAAATGGGCAACCCTGGCGCCGAGCGCCTGTTCTTCGTGGCCGACGCCTTCCGGGTTGGCATGAGCGTGGAGGAGGTGTTCCAGGTCACCCGTATCGACCGCTGGTTCCTGGTCCAGATCGAGGATGTCGTGCGCCAGGAGAATGCCCTGCGCGGCCGCTCTCTCGCCGACCTGACCCGGGACGAACTGTTCACCCTGAAGCGCAATGGCTTTTCCGACCGCCGCCTGGCCGGGCTGCTGGACACCGACCAGCACATGGTCCGCCATCGCCGCTGGGAAATGGCGGTGCACCCGGTCTACAAGCGGGTCGACACCTGTGCCGCCGAGTTTGCCACCGCCACCGCCTACCTGTATTCCTCGTATGAGGAGGAGTGCGAGGCGCAGCCCAGCGACCGGAAGAAGATCATGGTCCTGGGTGGCGGCCCCAACCGCATCGGCCAGGGCATCGAGTTCGACTACTGCTGCGTGCACGCCGCCCAGGCCTGCCGGGAGGACGGCTTTGAAACCATCATGGTCAACTGCAACCCGGAGACCGTGTCGACCGACTACGACACCTCCGATCGCCTCTATTTCGAGCCGCTGACGCTTGAAGACGTGCTGGAGATCGTCCGCATCGAGAAGCCCACCGGGGTGATCGTCCAGTACGGCGGCCAGACCCCGTTGAAGCTCGCCCGTGACCTGGAGAAGAACGGCGTGCCCATCATCGGCACCACGCCGGACATGATCGACGCCGCCGAGGACCGCGAGCGCTTCCAGAAGATGCTGCACGGCCTTGGCCTCCTGCAGCCGCCCAACCGCACCGCCCGCGCCGAGGACGAGGCCATCCGCCTCGCCACCGAGATCGGCTATCCCCTGGTGGTGCGCCCGTCCTACGTGCTGGGCGGCCGCGCCATGGAGATCGTCCACGAGGAGGCCGACCTGCAGCGCTACATGCGCGAGGCGGTCAAGGTCTCCAACGACTCGCCGGTCCTGCTCGACCGCTTCCTCAACGACGCCATCGAGGTCGATGTCGACGCCCTTTCGGATGGCACCGATGTCCTCATCGGTGGCATCATGGAACACATCGAGCAGGCCGGCGTGCACTCCGGCGACTCCGCCTGTTCGCTGCCACCCTACAGCCTGTCCGCCCGCCTGCAGGACGAGCTGCGCCGGCAGACCGTGGCCATGGCCCGGGCGCTCAACGTGGTCGGCCTGATGAACGTGCAGTTCGCCATCAAGGGCAACGACGTCTACGTCCTCGAAGTGAACCCGCGCGCCTCGCGTACCGTCCCCTTCGTGTCCAAGGCCACCGGCCGCCCGCTGGCCAAGATCGCCGCTCGCTGCATGGCCGGCCAGACCTTGAAGGAGCAGGGTGCCGTGCGCGAGGTGATCCCGCCCTACTACTCGGTCAAGGAGGCGGTGTTCCCGTTCCGCAAGTTCCCCGGCGTCGACCCCATCCTGGGCCCCGAGATGAAGTCCACCGGCGAGGTCATGGGGGTGTCCGACCGCTTCGGTGAGGCCTTCCTGAAGGCCCAGTACGCCGCCAGCGTCAGCCTGCCGAAGAAGGGCAACGCCTTCATCTCGGTGCGCGACAACCAGCACCCGGACGTGGTGCAGATCGCCCGCCACCTCAACGACCTCGGTTTCAGGGTGCTGGCCACCAAGGGCACGGCGGCCGCCATCGAGGCGGCCGGGCTGCCGGTCACCCGGGTCAACAAGGTGGCCGAGGGCCGTCCCCACATCGTCGACATGATCAAGAACCAGGAGGTCCAGCTGATCATCAACGTGGTGGAGGACAAGCGCGCGATCACGGACTCGTCGTCGATCCGCACCGCCGCCCTGGCCCAGAACGTGCCCTACTACACCACCCTGGCCGGTGCCGAGGCGGCCTGCCTGGGCATGAAGGACCGCGGCGAGATTACCGTTTACGATTTGCAGAGCCTGCATCAGCGTCTGGGCTGAGCAGGCGGAGATACCCATGCACAAAGTACCCCTTACCGTCACCGGCGCCGAGTTGCTGAAGAGCGAGTTGCAGCGCCTGAAGTCGGTCGAACGCCCCAGCGTCATCGCCGCCATCGCCGAGGCGCGATCGCACGGCGACCTGTCGGAAAACGCCGAATACGACGCCGCCAAGGAAAAACAGGGCTTCATCGAGGGCCGCATCAAGGAGCTCGAAGGCAAGCTGGCCAATGCACAGATCATCGACCCGCGCCACCTCGACGCCGAGGGCCGGGTGGTGTTCGGCGCCACCGTCGAACTGGTGGACGCCGAGACCGGGGCCGAGGTGCGCTACCAGATCGTCGGCGACGACGAGGCCGACATCAAGGCCGGCAAGATCTCGGTGTCTTCGCCCATCGCCCGCGCCCTGATCGGCAAGTACGCCGGCGACATCGCCGACGTGCACGCCCCGGGCGGCCTGCGCCACTACGAAGTGCTGGACGTCCACTACATTTGAACTGCGTGATGCAAGGGCGTGACATGAGAGGCGTGACGCGAAGGCGTGACAGAAAATGCGCTTTTGCGTCACGCCTTCGCGTCACGCCTCTCATGTCACGCCTTTATGGTCACGCCTTATGAAATCCTTTCCCGACCTCCTCGCCGCCTGGTCCGTCGCCGTCTGGGTCGGCGGGTTGTGGGCGATCGGCTACCTGGCGGCGCCGACCCTGTTCTACCACCTGGACGACCGCATGCTGGCGGGTTACCTGGCCGGGCGCATGTTTACCTGGATATTCGTCACCGGCATGGTGTGCGGAGGCTGGCTGCTGCTGCACCGCCTGGCCCGCTTCGGCGGCGCGGCCTTCCGGCAGGCCTTCTTCTGGATCGCCCTGGCCATGCTGCTCCTGACTCTGGCCCAGCACTTCGGCATCCAGCCGATCATGCAGCAGCTGAAGGACCAGGCCCTGCCGCAGGACGTCATGCATAGCCTGTTCAGGGACCGCTTCGCGGCCTGGCACGGGGTGTCGAGCGTGGTCTACCTGATCGAGTCGCTGCTCGGCCTCGCCCTGGTGGCCAAGCAGAACGCCAGGTAGCCCTCAGGGCAGGACGAGGCGTGGTTCCTCGGCCGGCTTGTAGACCAGGAGCAGCTTGCCGATGTGCTGCACCGGGGCGCAGCCCAGTTGTGCGCAGATCTCCTCCAGCCAGGCCGCGCGGGCGGCGCGGTCGTCGCCCAGGCAGCGTATCTTGATGAGTTCGTGGGCGGCCAGGGCGCGCTCGGTCTCCTTGATGACCGCCTCGGTGAGGCCGTTGCCGCCGATCATCACCACCGGTTTCAGGCCGTGCGCCTGGGCCTTGAGGAACTTGCGCTGTTGCGGCGTCAGTTCGAGCATACGATTCTCCAAAGCGCGCGATATTACACCATGAAGCGACAAGCCAAGAGCCACGCCTGGCACCACCAGCACGTCAATGACTTCTACGTCCGCCAGTCGGTCGAGCAGGGCTGGCGCTCGCGCGCCGCCTTCAAGCTGATGGAGATCGACGACCGGGACAAGTTGCTCAGGCCCGGCCAGACCGTGGTCGACCTCGGCTGCGCGCCGGGCGGCTGGTGCCAGGTGGCGGTGAGCCGCCTGAAGGGCCAGGGCCGCATCGTCGGCGTCGACCTGCTGGAGATGGTCGGCATCGGAGGCGTCACCTTCATCCAGGGCGATTTCACCGAGGACGCGGTGCTGGCCGAGCTGGAGGCGGCCGGCATCGAGAACGGCGTCGACCTTGTGCTTTCCGACATGGCCCCCAATATAAGCGGCGTGGACGCGGCCGACCAGGCCCGCAGCTACTACCTGGCCGAGTTGGCCCTGGACTTCGCCCGCCAGCACCTGAAGGCGGACGGCGCCATGCTGATCAAGGTGTTCCAGGGCTCCGGCTTCGAGGAATACGTGAAGCAGCTCAGGGCCGCCTTCCGCACGGTGGCGGTCAGGAAACCCAAGGCCTCGCGCGACCGCAGCCGTGAGGTCTACCTGCTGGCCCGAGGACTGATAGGCCAGGGCTAAGCGCCCGATAGATTGCCTGAACCAGCCGTTTCGGATAGGGTCTGAGCTAACGTTGAGTAGTCGTACGAAGGAATCGAGTTGAACAATCTATTCAAGAACGTCGCTGTCTGGCTGGTCATCGCCATGGTGCTGATGACCGTCTTCAACCAGTTCGGCGTCCGCCCGATGGCGCAGAGCCAGGTCGACTACTCCCAGTTCATCGAGGAGGTCAAGTCCGGCCAGGTCGCCAAGGTGACCATCGAGGGCAACGTGCTGCGCGGCACGCGTGGCGACGGCGCCCGCTTCACCACCTACGCGCCGTCCGACCCCTGGCTGGTGTCCGACCTACTGAAGGCCGGCGTGGTGGTCGAGGCCAAGCCGCCGGAAGAGCCGTCCATGCTGATGAGCATCTTCGTCTCCTGGTTCCCCATGCTGCTGCTGATCGGGGTGTGGATCTTCTTCATGCGCCAGATGCAGGGCGGCGGCAAGGGCGGCGCCTTCTCCTTCGGGAAGAGCCGCGCCCGCATGCTGGACGAGAACAACAACCAGATCACCTTCGCCGACGTGGCCGGCTGCGACGAGGCCAAGGAGGAGGTGGGCGAACTGGTGGAGTTTCTGCGCGACCCGTCCAAGTTCCAGAAGCTGGGCGGCCGCATCCCGCGCGGCGTGCTGATGGTGGGCAACCCCGGCACCGGCAAGACCCTGCTCGCCAAGGCCATCGCCGGCGAGGCCAAGGTGCCGTTCTTCTCCATCTCCGGCTCCGACTTCGTCGAGATGTTCGTCGGCGTCGGCGCCGCCCGCGTGCGCGACATGTTCGAGCAGGCCAAGAAGTCGGCCCCCTGCATCATCTTCATCGACGAGATCGACGCGGTCGGCCGCCAGCGCGGTGCCGGCCTGGGCGGCGGCAACGACGAGCGTGAGCAGACCTTGAACCAGCTGCTGGTCGAGATGGACGGCTTCGAGGGCAACGTCGGCGTCATCGTCATTGCCGCCACCAACCGTCCCGACGTGCTCGATCCGGCTCTGATGCGGCCGGGACGCTTCGACCGCCAGGTGGTGGTGCCGCTGCCCGACATCCGCGGCCGTGAGCAGATTCTGCTGGTGCACATGCGCAAGGTGCCTGTGAGCCAGGACGTCAAGGCCGACATCATCGCCCGCGGCACGCCGGGTTTCTCCGGTGCCGACCTCGCCAACCTGGTCAACGAGGCCGCCCTGTTTGCCGCCCGTGCCAACAAGCGGGTGGTCGACATGGACGACTTCGAACGCGCCAAGGACAAGATCATCATGGGCGCCGAGCGCCGCTCCATCGTCATGCCCGAGGAGGAGCGCAAGAATACCGCCTACCATGAGTCCGGCCACGCCGTGGTGGCGCGCTGCCTGCCCAAGACCGACCCGGTGCACAAGGTCACCATCATCCCGCGCGGCCGGGCGTTGGGCGTCACCATGCAGTTGCCCACCGAGGACCGCTACAGCCAGGACAAGGAACGACTGCTGTCGACCATCGCGGTGCTGTTCGGCGGCCGCATCGCCGAGGAGGTGTTCATGCACCAGATGACCACCGGTGCCTCCAACGACTTCCAGCGTGCCACCGACCTGGCCCGCCGCATGGTCACCCAGTGGGGCATGTCGGACAGCCTGGGCACCATGGTGTATGGCGAGGAGGAGGGCGAGATCTTCCTCGGCCGCTCCATCACCACGCACAAGAACGTCTCCGAGGCCACTCTGCAGAAGGTCGACGCCGAGGTGCGCCGTATCATCGACGAGCAGTACGGGCGCGCGCGCAAGATCATCGAGGACAACCGCGACAAGATCGAGATCATGACCAAGGCACTCCTGGAATGGGAGACCATCGACGCCGAGCAGATCGACGACATCATGGCCGGCCGCGAGCCGCGCCCGCCCAAGCCATCCAGCCAGCCGCCGGCCCGCCCCAGCAATGACAGCCCGAGCGCCCCGGCCCCCACCACGACGCCGGCGGAAGAAGCCTGAATTCAGTGACATGAAAGGCGTGACGAGTGACGGGTGACGAAACCCGCCTCGTCGCGCCTCCTGTCACTTTTCACCATGTCACTTTGTCACTCGCCTGACCGCCCGCTGGTGATGGGCATCGTCAACGTCACGCCGGACTCCTTCTCGGATGGCGGCCGCTTCCTCGACCCTGCCGCCGCCATTGCCCATGCCGAGCGGCTGGTGGAGGAGGGCGCCGACCTACTCGACCTGGGCGGCGAGTCGACCCGGCCGGGCGCCCGGCCGGTGTCCGTCCAGGAGGAACTCGACCGCGTCATGCCGGTGCTCGACGCGGTGCGCGGCCTCGGTGTGCCGGTGTCGGTCGACACCATGAAGCCGGCCGTGATGCGCGCCGCCGTGGCGGCGGGGGCGGCCATGATCAACGACGTCTACGGCTTCCGCGCCGCGGAGGCCTGGGCGGCGGTCAGGGACAGCGGCTGCGCACTCTGTGTCATGCACATGCAGGGCGAGCCGCGCACCATGCAGGATGCCCCCCATTACGACGATGTCGTGGCCGAGGTGGAGGCCTTCCTGGCCGCCCGCCTGGCCGACGCCGAGGCCAACGGCATCGCCCGCGCGCGGCTGTGGATCGATCCCGGCTTCGGCTTCGGCAAGACACTGGAACACAACCTGGCCCTCGTGCGCGCCCTGCCCAGGCTGGCGCGGCTGGCGCCGGTGCTGGCGGGGCTGTCCAGGAAGCGCATGATCGGCGCACTCACCGGGCGCGAGGTGGCGGCCGAGCGCGTCGCCGGCAGTGTGGCGGCGGCGCTCAGGGCGGTGCAGAATGGTGCCCGCATCGTGCGGGTGCACGACGTCAGGGAAACGGTGGATGCGTTGAAGGTCTGGCAGGCCACCATTTAACAAATACCCTTCATGTGCTCCCATTCCGCAAGGGAGAGCCGAAACCCCTTCTTCCCAATGTCGGGAATGGATGGGTGAGAAGGGGTAATCTAAGGACGAGGGAATACATGAGCAGGAAATACTTCGGCACCGACGGCGTGCGTGGCAGGGTGGGCGAGGCCCCCATCACCCCGGACTTCGTCATGCGCCTGGGCTATGCCGCCGGCAAGGTGCTGGTCGCCAGCGAACACGAGGCCCTGCACGGCGAGCGCCCCTGCGTGCTGATCGGCAAGGACACCCGGGTGTCGGGCTACATGCTGGAATCGGCCCTGGAGGCCGGCTTCACCGCTGCCGGGGTCGACGTGCGCCTGACCGGGCCGCTCCCCACGCCCGGCATTGCTTACCTGACCCGCGCCCTGCGCCTGCAGGCGGGGGTGGTCATCTCCGCCTCGCACAATCCCTACGACGACAACGGCATCAAGTTTTTCTCGGCCGGTGGCAACAAACTGCCCGACGACACCGAACTGGCCATCGAGGCCGCCCTCGACCAGCCCATGCAGACCGTGGCGTCGAACGGGCTGGGCAAGGTCAAGCGCCTGGATGACGCCGCTGGGCGCTACATCGAGTTCTGCAAGAGCACCTTCCCCAACGCCATGGACCTGCGCGGTCTGCGTATCGTGGTTGACTGCGCCAACGGCGCCGGCTACCACGTCGCACCGCCGGTGTTCCACGAACTGGGCGCCGACGTCATCGCCATCGGCAACGAGCCGGACGGCTTCAACATCAACCACGCCTGTGGCGCCACCCATCCGGAGACCCTGGCGAAGGCGGTCAGGAAACACCGCGCCGACCTCGGCATTGCCTTGGACGGCGACGGCGATCGCCTGATGATGGTCGATGCCGGCGGCGGGATCGCCGACGGCGACCGCCTGATCTACGCCATCGCCCGCCACCGCCAGGAGACCGGCCAGCTGAAGGGCGGCGTGGTCGGTACCCTGATGACCAACCTCGGCACCGAGACCGCCCTGCGCGCCCTGGGCTGCGACTTCCGACGCGCCAGGGTGGGCGACCGCTACGTCCTGGAGATGTTGCAGGAGCATGGCTGGCAGTTGGGCGGGGAGACCTCCGGCCACGTGCTGTGCCTGGACAAGCACACCACCGGCGACGGCATCGTCTCCGCCCTCCAGGTGCTGGCCGCGCTGCGCGGTACGGGCCGCAGCCTGGCCGAGGTGATCCAAGACTGCCCGGTATTCCCGCAGGTGCTCATCAACGTGCGGGTGGCCAGGGGCTTCAAGCTGGACGGCCAGGCCGAGATCCTCGGCGCGGTCGAGGCGGTGGAGGCGGAGCTGGCCGGCGGCGGCCGGGTGGTGCTGCGCGCTTCCGGCACCGAGCCGCTTATCCGGGTCATGGTGGAGGGGCGCGAAGAGGCCCAGGTGAACCGCTGTGCCGAGCGCATCGCCGAGGCAGTGCGCTCGGCGGCGGGTGCCTGATCCCGGCGGCCATGGCCCTCGGCACACCTCGCGCCGCCTGGCGAGGCATAGCACAGGAGAAGTCATGTCTCATCCCGAACAGCAGGATCAGTCGGCCGTCGCGGTCATGGAGCGCGAGCACCAGGTCCAGACCGGCCTCATCGGGGCGCTCTGCGCGGCCCTGGAGAAGGGCGGCGATACCGGTCGGGCCGACGAGATCCTGGCCCAGCTGGTCGCCTACAGCTCGGCCCATTTCATGTCGGAAGAGCTGCTCATGCGGCTGGCCGGCTATGACGGCTACGACGACCATGTCGCCGATCACATCCGCATGATGGATGAACTCAACGATGTCCAGGCCCTGCACGAGGCCGGTGAAACCCGGCTGGAACTCGGCAAGGCACGCGCCGTGCAGGACTTCCTGCTCCGCCACATCGAGACCCGCGACAGCCGTTTCGCCAGCTGGCAGGCCGCGCCGGCCTGAGCGGTCTGGCAGCCCCCCGCTGGCCATGTCGGCGGCGGGGGCGCCCTTCAGTCGGCCTGGCCGCTGAGGAAGTGGCGGGCGTAGGCCGGGCTGACCTTCAGCATGGGTAGCAGGATCAACAGGTCGGCGGTGTTGAAGTCGGGGTCCCAGGCCGGCTCGCCGCACACGTAGGCGCCGGCGCGCAGGTAGCCCTTGATGAGGGGCGGCACGATCGGGGTGGCCTCGCTCGTCAGGGCATCGAGCGGCAGCGGGCAGCGCGGGAAGACGCGCCATTCCACCGGCGCGAGGTGCTGGCGACGGATCGCGTGCCAGACCCCGGCGGCGTTGTGGCCGCCGTCCTGCATGGTGATGCTGGCGCAGCCCATCAGGTAGTCGTAGCCGCGCTCCCGCATGTAATCGCCCAGGCCGGACCAGAGCAGGGCGATGGTGGCGCCGTTGCGGTAGTCGGGATGCACGCAGGAGCGGCCGATCTCCACCATGCGCTCGCGGATGTGGCCAAGGCGGGTGAGGTCGAACTCCTGGTCGGAATAGAAGTTGCCCAGTCGCTTGGCGGCCTCCGGGCCCAGTATGCGGTAGGTGCCGACCACCTCGCCGCTGTCCAGGTCGCGTGCGATCAGGTGCTCGCACCAGCGGTCGTAGAGGTCGATGTCCAGGCCTGGCTCGGGCGATGCTAGGCGGGCTCCCATCTCCTCGGCGAATACCTGCCAGCGCAGGCGCTGGGCCTCGCGTATCTCGTCCCGGCCCTCCGCCAGGGTGACGCGGAAATGGCGCTTCTTGCGGCCTTCGGCGGCCTGCAGTCCGGCATCCATCATCATGGTTTTCCTTCTGGTTGGTTGACCGGGGCACTGTAGGAAGGCCGGGTGACGCGGGTGTGAAGGCGTGGTGAAGGATTGGTTACCGTATCGCCGCCGTCACATGGCTGTCACACCGGACAGGCAGGATGCCGCCATGCCGAACGTCCGTTCCGTGTTCCTGTCCGACATCCACCTTGGTACCCGCGCCTGCCAGGCCGAGCGTCTGCTGGAGTTCCTGCGCGAACATCCGTCCGAGCATCTGTTCCTGGTCGGCGACATCGTCGACTTCTGGTCCATGGCGCGCGGCATCCAGTGGAGCCCGGCGCAGAACACCGTGGTCCAGAAGGTGCTGCGGCGCGCCCGCCACGGCGACCGCGTGGTGCTCATCCCGGGCAACCACGACGAGGCCCTGCGCGAATACGACGGCGTCGCCTTCGGCGAGATCGAGGTGGTCGCCGAGTACGTCCATGAGACCGCCGACGGCCGCCGCTTCCTGCTCATCCACGGCGACGAGTTCGACCAGGTCACCCGCTACCATCGTTGGGTCGCGCTGCTCGGCGACATCGCCTACAACCTGCTGGTGCGCGTGAACGGCTGGCTGTCCTGGCTGCGTCGCCAGTTCGGCCGGCCCGGCTACTGGTCCCTGGCCGGCTATGCCAAGCGCAAGGTGAAGCGGGCCCTGGAGTTCATCTTCGACTTCGAGCGCTCGGTCATCCACCACGTGCGCGAGCGCGGCCTTGACGGCGTCATCTGCGGCCACATCCACTGGGCGGCGATCAAGGAGGTGGATGGCCTCGTCTACGTCAACTGCGGCGATTGGGTCGATTCCTGCACCGCCATCGTCGAGCATTTCGATGGCCGCTTGGAACTGGTCGACTGGGACGGGACGGGCCGGTGCGTGCCGGTGCGCCTGGCCGGGCCCGAAACGGAGGCGCTACCGGAGCGCAGGGCGGCGTGAGGCGCGTACTGATGGTGTCGGACGTCTACTTCCCGCGCGTCAACGGAGTGTCCACGTCGATCGAGACCTTCCGCCAGGCCCTGCTCCCCGAGGGCGTCAGCATCGGCCTGGTGGCACCGCGCTACGGCGTCGAGCCGGAGCAGGACGGCGTCGTCCGCCTGGGCGCCCGCGCCATCCCGCGCGACCCGGAGGATCGTCTGCTGCCCTGGGGGCGTACCCACCGCACGGTGCTGGAGCAGGCTCGCGCACACGACCTCGTCCACATCCAGACCCCCTTCGTCGCCCACTATGCCGGCCTCCGGGCGGCGCGCCGGCTCGGCAAGCCAGTCCTGGCCACCTACCACACCCTGTTCGAGGAATACCTGTTTCATTACACGCCCTTCCTGCCGCCCGCCTGGCTAAGGGGGCTGGCACGGCGCCTGTCGCGCACCCAGTGCAACGACCTCGATGCCGTGATCGTGCCCTCGACCGCCATGCGGGACCGCCTGGACGACTACGGCGTGCGCGTCCCCTTGCATGTCCTGCCCACCGGCATCCCGCTCGACCGCTTCGCCGCCGGTGACCGCCGGCGTTTCCGCGCCGAACACGGCATCGCCGGGGAACGTCCGGTGGCCCTGTTCGTCGGCCGGGTGGCGCACGAGAAGAACATCGGCTTCCTGCTCGACGCCGTCGCCCTGGCCCGGCGCCGGCAGCCCGACCTTCTGTTCCTGGTCACCGGCCAGGGTCCGGCGGAGGCCGCCCTGCGCCGCCAGGCCGAGGCGCTCGGCATCGCCGGCCAGGTGCGCTTCCTCGGCTACCTCGACCGCCAGCAGCATCTGCCCGACGCCTATGCCGCCGCCGACCTGTTTGTATTCGCCTCGCGTACCGAGACCCAGGGCCTGGTGCTGTTGGAGGCGATGGCCATGGGGCTGCCGGTGGTGGCCCTGGCGGCTATGGGTACGCGCGACATCCTGGCGCCCGGCCGAGGCGGCGTTGCCGCGCCGGACGATGTCGAGGGTTTCGCCGGGGTCGTGGCGGACCTGCTCGACGACCCGGCGCGCCGCGCCAGGCTGGCCGCCGCGGCGCGCGAGTACGCGCGCGAGTGGGCCGACGACCGCATGGCGGCCAGGCTGGCGGCGCTGTACCGCGCGCTGGCCTGAGCGGGTCAGACCGCCAACCTGCCCAGGGCGGCCTGCTGGCCCGCTTCGTCCTCGCGCACCAGTTGCAGGTAATACGCCTCCAGGCGGTCGTGGACGCTGTCCCAGGAGGCCGCCAGGGCGGCCGCGCGGGCACGGCCGCGCAGGGTCGCCAGTTGCTCCGGTCGGGCGGCCAGGTCGCCCGCCAGGGCGATGAAGGCGGCCTCGTCGCCGAACGGGACCTTGAGGCCGTTGCCGTCGTGATGGACGTATTCCGCCGCGGCGGCGTAGTCGAAGGCCAGCACCGCCAGGCCGCTCGCCATGGCCTCCAGGACGACGTTGCCGAAGGTCTCGGTCAGGCTGGGGAAGAGGAACAGGTCGGCGGCGGCGTAGTGCGCGGCGAGGTCGACCCCGCTGCGCGGGCCGGAGTGGATGAAGTGCGGATGGGCAGCGCGCAGGGCGGCGGCATCGGGGCCGTCGCCGACCAGGACGAGGCGGGCGTCCGGTCGGACCCGCTCGATAACGGCAAAGGCACGCAGCAGCAGGTCGAGGTTCTTTTCCGGCGCCAGGCGACCGACATGGAGCACGGCCAGGCCATCCGGGGCCAGCCCCCAGGTCCGGCGCAGATCTACATTGCGGCGGGCCGGGCTGTACAGGTCGCCGTCGACGCCGCGCGCCAGCACCTCGATGCGGCGATAGCCCTGGTGGAGCAACTCGTCGCGCAGGCCGCGCGTCGGCACCACGGTCAGGCGGGCCTGGTTGTGGAACTTGCGCAGGTAGGCGTGGATGGGTGTCCTGAGCCAGCCGAGGCCGTAATGGCGGCTGTAGGAATGGAAGTTGGTATGGAAGCCTGCCAGGACCGGGATGCCGAGCCGGCGCGCGGCGGTCATGGCCGACCAGCCGAGCGGGCCCTCGGTGGCGATGTGCACCACGTCGGGCCGGCGCCGGGCCCACAGGCGGGCCAGCAGGCGGGTGGCGGGCAGGCCGAGGTGGAGGCCGCGGTAGCGGGGGATGGGGATGCCGGGACGCAGTACCTCCTCCAGGCCGGCGCCGGTCGCGGCGCTGGCGCCATCGCCGGCCTGGCGTGGCCGCACCAGCTGGACCTGGTGGTCGCGTGCCTGCAGGGCGGCGACGATGCGGCCGATGGTCATGGCGACGCCGTTGATCTCCGGCGGGTAGGTCTCGGTGACGACGGCCACCCGCAACCGGCGCACGGCGACGGGGAACTGTTCGAGGAGCAGATCGCTGGCTTGCATGAGGCGCCACCATGCCTGGCGAGCGTGACAGGGCTGTGACAGTGTCTGCGGGTACGCCCGGCCCAATGTCACGGCGTTAATAAAACTGTAATGGGGGCTACCTATGATCCGGTTCGCAGTTGCATTCGGCGGTTCACCGTCAACTTCCAACGGAGAGATAAATGTTCGTCAGCAAACGCATCCAATTCAAGCTGGCCGGCCTGGCCGCCACGCTGGCCATGGGCCTGGCCAGCGCCAGCGCCCTGGCCGTCGACATCACCGGCGCCGGCGCCACCTTCCCCTATGCCATCTACACCAAGTGGGCCGAGGCCTACAAGGCGGCCACCGGCAACCAGGTCAACTACCAGGGCATCGGCTCCTCCGGCGGCGTCAAGCAGATCAAGGCCAAGACCGTCGACTTCGGCGGCACCGACGCACCGGTCAAGGAAGCTGACCTGGACGCGGCCGGCCTGACCCAGTTTCCGACCGTCATGGGCGGTGTCACCATCGTCGTCAACCTGCCCGGCATCGCCTCCGGCCAGCTCAAGCTGGACGGCGCCACCGTCGCCGAGATATTCCGCGGCGCCATCGTCAAGTGGAACGATCCCGCCATCGCCAGGCTCAACCCCGGCCTCAGGCTGCCCGCCACCGACATCACCGTGGCCCACCGTTCCGACGGCTCCGGCACCACCTTCGTGTTCTCCAACTACCTGGCCAAGCAGTCCATGGCCTTCAAGCGTGACGTCGGCGCCGGCAACACCGTCAACTGGCCGGCCAACGCGGTGGGCGGCAAGGGCAACCCGGGCGTCGCCGCCAACGTGCAGAAGATCGCCGGCGCCATCGGCTACGTCGACATCGCCGACGCCATGAAGAACAAGATGAATTTCGTCGCCCTGAAGAACAAGGCCGGCAACTACATCGTGCCGAGCCAGGATGCCGTCGAGGCGGCCGCCGCAGGTGCCAACTTCAAGGTGCGCGGCATGGCCCCGGACCTGCTCGACCAGCCGAGCAAGAACGCCTGGCCGATCACCAGCGCGACCTATGTCCTGGCCTACGAGAAGGGTGCCGACGCCGTCAAGCAGAAGGCCGTGGTCGACTTCTTTACCTGGTCCCTGAACAACGGCCAGAAGATGGCCGAGGAACTGGGCTTCGTGCCGCTGCCTGCCGGCGTCGTGAAGATGGTCGAGGCCGAGATGAAGAAGATCAAGTAATCGTGCCACCGGTCCGGCCGCATGGCCGGACCTTCTTCGGCAGCGCCTGCGTGCGCGGGGGCTGCCGAAGAAAACGTCCAGGACCGATACGACATGCACGAAGCGGCTGAAGTCGCCCCGGTGGATTTGCACGCCGCCAAGATCAGAGTGTTCAAGCTGCAGGACATGATCTTCCATAAGGTCACCCTGCTGTTCGCCCTGGTCGTCCTGGCCGGCCTGGCCGGCATCCTGGTGTCGCTCGCCGTCGAGGCGATGCCGACCCTCAGGACCTTCGGGCTGTCCTTCCTGTGGCGCAACGTCTGGAGCGTGCCGGACGACGAGTATGGCGCCCTGATCGCCATCTACGGCACTCTGGTCAGCTCGTTCATCGCCCTGCTGATTGCCGTGCCGGTCAGCTTCGGCATCGCCCTGTTCCTCACCGAGACCTGCCCGGCCTGGCTGAAGCGGCCGCTCGGCACTGCCATCGAACTGCTCGCCGGCGTGCCCTCGATCATCTACGGCATCTGGGGCCTGTTCATCTTCGCCCCCCTGTTCGCGGAGCACGTCCAGCCCCACCTGCAGAAGGTCCTCGGCGATGTGCCGGTGATCGGCGCCTGGTTCGCCGGCCCACCCATCGGCATCGGCATCCTGACCGCGGGCATCGTCCTGTCCCTGATGGTGATCCCGTTCGTCGCCTCGGTGATGCGCGACGTCTTCGAGACCGTGCCGCCGGTGCTCAAGGAGTCGGTCTACGGGGTCGGCTGCACCACCTGGGAAGTGGTCTGGAACATCGTACTGCCCTACACCCGTGTCGGCGTCATCGGCGGCATCATGCTCGGACTCGGCCGGGCGCTCGGCGAGACCATGGCGGTCACCTTCGTGATCGGCAACGCCAACCGCATCACCGGCAGCCTGTTCTCGCCCGGCAACTCAATCGCCTCGGTGCTCGCCAACGAGTTCGGCGAGGCCGACCCCGGCCTGCACATCGCCTCCCTGTTCGCCCTCGGCCTGGTCCTGTTCGTCATCACCTTCATCGTCCTGGCCGCGTCGCGCTGGCTGATCGCCCGCGGCACCGCCAGGCAGGGCAGGTAAGGGACGACATGCAACTCTATACCCGACGCGTCCTCATCAACCGGCTAGGCATCGGCCTGTCCATGGTCGCCATGGCCTTCGGCCTCATGGCCTTGATGTGGATACTGTGGACCCTGTTCTCCAAGGGTTTCGCCGCCCTGTCCTGGGAGTTCTTCAGCCAGGACACCCCGGCCCCCGGCAGCGAGGGCGGCGGCCTGCGCAACGCCATCGTCGGCAGCATGATGATCATCGGCGTCACCACCCTGGTGTCCACCCCCATCGGCATCCTGGCCGGCATCTACCTGGCCGAGTTCGGCCGCACCTCGAAGTTCGCCGCGGTGACCCGTTTCGTCACCGACATCATGCTCTCGGCCCCCTCCATCGTCATCGGCCTGTTCGTCTACGCCCTCATGGTGGCCACCCTGGGCGGTTTTTCCGGCTGGGCCGGCTCGGTGGCCCTGTCCCTGATCGCCATCCCGGTGGTGGTGCGCACCACCGAGAACATGCTCCGCCTGGTGCCGGCGACCCTGCGCGAGGCCGCCTTCGCGGTCGGTGCGCCGCACTGGAAGGTGTCGATCAGCATCACCCTGCGCGCGGTCAAGGCCGGCGTGGTGACCGGCGTCCTGCTCGCCATCGCCCGTGTCACCGGTGAGACCGCGCCGCTCCTGTTCACCGCCCTCAACAACCAGTTCTTCAGCACCGACATGTCGCAGCCGATGGGCAACCTGCCGGTGGTGATCTATCAGTTCGCCATGAGCCCCTACGACAACTGGATCTCCCTGGCCTGGGGTGGGGCGTTGCTGATCGCGCTGCTGGTGCTGGCGATCAACATCGGCGCGCGGATCCTGTTCCGCCAGAAAGACAAACTTTGATACCCGGAGCCACGCATGCCCGCAACTAGCGTACAAATCGTCGAAGAGGCCGCCCTCAAGGTCCGCAACCTGGACTTCTACTACGGCGACTTCAAGGGCTTGAACGGCATCAACCTGGACATCGCCCGCCACAAGGTCACCGCCTTCATCGGCCCGTCCGGCTGCGGCAAGTCGACCCTGCTGCGCACCTTCAACCGCATGTACGACCTCTACCCCGGCCAGCGTGCCGAGGGTGAGATACTGTTCAACGGCAACAACCTGCTGGACAGGAAACAGGACGTCAACATGGTGCGGGCCAAGATCGGCATGGTGTTCCAGAAGCCGACCCCGTTTCCGATGACCATCTACGAGAACATCGCTTTCGGGGTGCGCCTGTATGAGCGGCTGTCCCCCTCCGAGATGGGCGCGCGGGTGGAATGGGCCCTGCGCAAGGCCGCCCTCTGGGACGAGGTGAAGGACAAACTGCAGCAGAGCGGCCTGTCACTGTCCGGCGGCCAGCAGCAGCGCCTGTGCATCGCCCGCGCCGTGGCGGTGAAGCCGGAGGTGGTCCTGCTCGACGAGCCGACCTCGGCCCTCGACCCCATCTCCACCGCCAAGGTGGAGGAACTGGTGGACGAGCTGAAGGCCGACTACACCATCGCCATCGTCACCCACAACATGCAGCAGGCGGCGCGCATCTCCGACTACACGGCGTTCATGTACCTGGGCGACCTGATCGAGTTCGGCAAGACCGACGAGCTGTTCGTGCAGCCCAAGGCCAAGCAGACGGAGGACTACATCACGGGCCGATTTGGCTGAATCGGTCTGTGATGTAGCGGCGCAGGCTAACCTGCGTGAGCAGGTTAAAGGCGCAGCCCGGCCGGAGCCACTACCGGGAAGGCCGATTTGGCTGAATCGGTCCGTGATGTAGCGGCGCAGGCTAACCTGCGTGAGCAGGTTAAGGGCATAGCCCGGCCGGAGCCACTACCGGGAAGGCCGCTTCGGCTGAGCAGCCAGCATT
>JAQVJE010000162.1 GCA_028695325.1 Gallionellaceae bacterium | reverse complement strand
CGTAGAAGCGGTCGCGCGTCTCCAGCAGGGAGTCGTAGGTGGACAGGGCCATTACCAGGGTGGCGACGCCGCCCATGATCACCGCCGCGATGGCCAGGACCTGGCCGCGCATGAGCCAGAGGTCGCGCAGGAGTTTGCGGTTTAGGGCGGTCATGGCCGGGTTACCGTAGCCCGGATGAAGCGAAGTGTAATCCGGGGAATTGGGACGATGCGTGGAGGTGGGCGCCCCCGGCCTGAGCTGGCCAGCAAGAACCACAACCGCGGGAGCAAGCCACAACCCTCACCACGATAACTCCCTAGCCGCCTTCTTGGCCGTATTCCCCCGCTCCTCCACGATATGCCCGTCCGACAGCCGGATCACCCGGTCCGCCATGCCGGCGATGTCGGCGTTGTGGGTGATCAGCACGGTCAGCGTGCCCAACTCCCGGTTGGCCGTCTCCAGCGCCTCCAGCACGACGATCCCGGTGGCCGAGTCGAGCGCCCCGGTCGGCTCGTCGCACAGCAATACCGACGGGTTCTTGGCGATGGCGCGGGCGATCGCCACCCGTTGCTGCTCGCCGCCCGAGAGCTGGGCCGGGAAGTGGTCGAGACGTTCGCCCAGGCCGACCAGGGCCAAGGCGTCCTCGGGGCGCATCGGCGCCGCCGCGATCTCGGTCACCGCGGCGACGTTCTCGCGCGCGGTCAGACTGGGGATCAGGTTGTAGAACTGGAACACGAAGCCGACATGGTCGCGCCGGAAGCGGGTCAGCTCGCTGTCCGTCGCCGTGGTCAGGTTGTGGTCGAGGTAGAAGACCTCGCCCTCGGTCGGGGTGTCGAGGCCGCCCAGGATGTTGAGCAGGGTCGACTTGCCGCTGCCGGACGGTCCCAGCAGCACCACCAGCTCGCCCGCGCGCAGCTCCAGGTCGATGCCGCGCAGGGCGTGCACCGCCACCTCGCCCATGCGGTAGACCTTGGTCAGCCCGGCGGCCCGGAAGACAGTCTCGCTTGTCATGGTTCAGGATAGGGCAAATGACCCTGTTGGGCATGCTTGATGAAAATGCTCGGGTATAATCGCGCCATGACTAACGCACCCACCTTCCCCAAGCTCATCCAGTTGCCGGTCATCCAGCGCCCGGCCAGCATCCCCGTCGCCACGCTGGCCGAGGTCAAATCGGCCGCCGACCTGCCGTCCAGGCTGTTCCTCGGCGACCTGGTGCCAGACTCGTTCCAGCCCGTCAAGAAGGGTTGGGTCGCCGACTGGCGCGACGCCGACGGCCATCGCACCCGCTTCCGCTATGCCGGTGGCCTGTCCTCGCTGGAGCTCGCCTACGCCGGCGACGAGACCGTCACCCTGGTCTCGGCCGAGCGCTTCGGCGACCTCGGCGCCAGCGTCCAGGGCATCCACCCGGGCGCCTGGCTGGCCAGGCTGGGCGAGCGCCTGGAGGCGATGTTCAACCTGCGCGTGTTCCCGCACCGCGAGGACGACGCGGTGGGTGGCGACTTCCCCGACGGCCACCTGGTCAGCCTGGTCATGCCGGTGCCGGCCGACCGCCTGATGGCGCTGTTCGACCTGCACAAGCAGTTGCAGAACGATGCCGCCATCCGTACCCCGGTCGATGCCTATGTCCGCTACGCCTTCAGCAGCGTGAACTATATCGAGGGCCGCTGCCATCCCATGCTGGCCCATCCGGCCGGCCTGGTCCTGCACCACGTCAACGCCCTGGGCACGCCGGCGGCCGAGATGCCGCTGCGCGAGACCGACCCGGATGGCGTCGCCGCCTGGACCCTGCAGCGTGGCCACTACCTCTATATCGCGCATTGCCGCCTGCGCGATGCCGGCCGCCTGATCGAGCGCCTGGCCGCGGCCGGCCTCATCGGCGCCACGGGCAGCGGCCGCGAGGGCTGGCCCCATGGCGCGGAGTTCGCCGCCGCCCTGCTGCCGTTCGGCTACGAATACGCCGCCACCAACGCCTGGTGGTTCGACAGGAGCGGCAGCCGGCGCCTGTTCTACCCCCGCTTCGCCGACCCGGACGACCGCCAGGCCCTGGGCGGCCAGAGCGGCGACGTCTGGATCAAGGCCATGATCCGCGACGCTGCCAAGGCGGCCGAGCAGTGCCGGGCGGAGACCGCGCGCGCCTTCGCCGAGGGCATGGCGGAGGCGGCCGGCAAGCCGGCCGGCGCGGCGCACTGACGCCTGGGCGGGCGCTGCGCGGCGCGCTATCATGCGTCCGTCATGTCATTCCAGTCAGTCGAGGAGAGTATGCCCGCCCACGCCCTGAACGTGCAGGAAGTCAGCCTGCTGCGCAATGAACTGGAGATGCTGATGCAGGAGCGCCAGCGCCTGCTCCAGGTGGTGGGCGCCGCCGCCGTGCTGGTCGCCAACCTAGACATCGATACCCTGCCGCACGATCGGGAAACCATCGATGCTGCCGAATTGCTCGGCGAGAGCATCAACGCACTGACCGAGGAAAGCCTCAACGACGCCCTGCGGGTGGTGGGCGCCGAGATCGAATAGCAGGCCTCATTCCTGTCCGCCCTCCCGGTCTGGCCGCTCATCTTCGGCCTGGCGACGCGGGTGCGCCTTGATCAGCAGATCCGCGGCAGCGGGTCGTCCTCCAGTTCCTCCAGCACGCGACGGCCGCCCAGCGCGGTCTCCACGACCAGTCGGGCCGCGCCCGTCTCGACGCGGCCGATGACGGCCGCCTCGCGGCCCTCCGGCAGGGCCTGCCAGCACGCCAGCACCGCGGCCGCGGCATCCGGTGCCGCCACCGCCACCACGCGGCCCTCGCAGGCCAGGAACCAGGGGTCGTAGCCGAGCATCTCGCACACCGAGGCGACCTCGCCGCGCACCGGCACGTCGTCCTGGCGCAGCACCATCGAGCAGCCGGTGGCGTGGGCGATCTCGTGGCAGACCGTGGCCAGGCCGCCACGGGTTGGGTCGCGCATGAATTTCAGGCCGGGCAGGTCCCACACTGCGCGGGCGAGCGGCAGCACCGAGGCGGAGTCGGAGCGCAGCTCGCCCGACAGGCCGAACTGCTCGCGCGCCAGCATCACCGCGACGCCGTGGTCGCCGACCGGGCCGGACACCAGGACGACGTCGCCGGGGGCGATGCGCCGCATGTCCAGCCCGGCGGCGGCGCGGCGCACGCCGATGCCGGCGACGGTGAGATAGAGCCCGCCGCCCTCGCCGTGGCGCACCACCTTGGTGTCGCCCGCCGCCACGGCGGCGCCGTTCTCCTGCGCCGCCGCCGCGAAGCTGGCGATCAGGCGGTCGAGCAGGGCGATGTCGAGCCCCTCCTCGATGATCGCCGAGAGGGTGAGATAACGCGGCTCGGCACCGGCCACGGCGAGGTCGTTGATGACGCCGTGCACGGCCAGGGAGCCGAGGTTGCCGCCGGGAAACTCGATCGGCTGCACGGTGAAGCCGTCGGTGGTGACCATGACCTCGCCGTCCAGGCCGGGCAGCGCCACGGCGTCGGCGTCGGTGTCGAGGACGGGGTTGGCGAGGTGGCGGGCGAAGATCTCGCCGATCAGCTCGCGCATGAAGCGGCCGCCGTTGCCGTGGGCGAGCAGGATGCGTTGTTCGTTCATGTCGGTTGGGCTTGGTATTCGATGACCTGGCCGAAGCTTACACCGCCGTCGTTGACCGGGACACGTTCGGGCAGGTGGACGCTGAAGCCGGCCGCCTGGAGGCCGTCCAGGGCCAGCTCGGTGAGCACGCGGTTCTGGAACACCCCGCCGGTGAGGCCGACGTCCCGGGCGCCGGTCGCCTCGCTGAGCCGCACGGCCTGCTCGACCAGGCTGGCGGCCATGGCTTGGTGGAAGCGCAGGGCGCGCTCGGCCTGGCCGAGCGATGCGTCGGCCAGCATGTCCAGCAGGGGCGCCCAGTCGGCGCGCCAGAGGCCGGCGGCGTCGCGGCTCAATGGTGTTGCGTCAGGCCCGTGCCGGCGGGCATCCAACTCCCGCGGGAGCGCCGACATCGCCAGCGCCTCCAGCTTCATCGGTCCCTCGCCCTCGAAGCTGGCCTTGTCGCACACCCCGACCAGGGCGGCGGCGGCGTCGAACAGGCGGCCGGCGGCGCTGCTGGCCGGGCTGTTGAGGCCGCGCTGCCAGGCCTGGTGCAGGAGGTCGGGGGCGAAGGGGGCGGGCCGGCCGGCCTCCCACAGCAGGGCGGCGGCCGAGCGCCACGGTTCCCGCCCGGCCTTGTCGCCGCCGGGCAGGCGGAACGGCCGCAGGCTGGCCGCCCGCCGCCAGCGTCCGGGCGCGCCGGTGAATGCCTCGCCGCCCCAGATGGTGCCATCCTCGCCGAGGCCGACGCCGTCCCAGGCGAACACGATCCAGTCGGCGACGGCGGGAAATTCCCAGGCCAAGGCCGAGGCGTGGGCGTGGTGGTGCCAGACCCCGGTCATCGGCAGGCCGGTCGCCTGCGCCCAAGGGCGGTAGCCATAGCCGGGGTGATGGTCGACCAGCAGGCGGGTCGCGCGCACCCGGTACAAGCGTTGCAGGTCCTCGGCCACCTGGGCCAGGGTGGCCAGGCTGCGCGGCGCCGAGAGCTCGCCGACGTGCGGCGACAGCACGGCGCGCCGGCCCCAGGCCAGGCAGATGGCGTTCTTCATGTGGGCGCCCAGGGCCAGGACCGGTTCGGGCACCGGTTCGGCCAGGTCCAGTTCCAGCGGCGCCGCGCCGCGGCCCAGGCGGAGCGGCCGCGGCCGCCCGGCGGTGACCCGCAGCACGGGGTCGTCGGCCGGCCGCACGATCGGCCGGTCATGCTGCAGGAAGGCGTCGGCGATGTGGACCAGGCGGGCCTCGGCCTCGCCGTTGTCGGTCAGCACCGGCTCGCCGCTGATGTTGCCCGAGGTTGCCACCAGGGGGCCGCCGCAGCGTTGCAGCAGCAGGTGGTGCAGGGGCGAGTAGGGCAGCAGGCAGCCGACCTCGGCGAGGCCGGGCGCGATGAGGGGGGACA
>JAQVJE010000161.1 GCA_028695325.1 Gallionellaceae bacterium | reverse complement strand
GCCGGCATGAGCTACGACGAGGTCGTCCAGCTGATCGGCAAGCCCGACCACTGCGACGACGTCATGGGCTTCCGCAGCTGCGCCTGGGGCGACGAGTCGCGTTCGGTGCATGTGCAGTTCGCCGGCGACAAGGTGCTGCTGTTCTCCTCCAGCAACCTGCGCTAGCGTCCTCTGACGACGCGCTGCCGCCGCAGGGGTTTATCCTGCCGACAGGCGCGGAGCCACCACACGCAAGGAGACGGGCGATGAGAAGACTGGTGATGTGTTTCGACGGTACCTGGAACGACGTCAACGACCGGACCAACGTCGCCCGCATCCATGAGGCCATCCCGGAACTGCCGGAACAGGCCGGTGGCTCGGCCGCCCAGATCAAATACTACGACCCCGGCGTCGGCACCCATCTCGGCAGCATCCTTACCGGCGGCATGCTCGGCAACGGCCTGACCGAGAACGTGCGCGAGGGCTACGCCTGGCTGATCCGGCACTGGCGGCCGGACGACCAGCTGTTCCTGTTCGGCTTCAGCCGCGGCGCCTACACCGCCCGCAGCCTGGCCGGCATGATCGGCAAGTGCGGCATCCTGCGGGAGGAAGACCCCGCCCAGCCCGACGACGTCCGCCAGGCAACGGCCATGGCGGCGGCCAGGGAGGTCAGCGGGCTGTACAAGCTGAGCAACATCGCCCGCTTCAAGGATAAAGCCATCGACCCCCTGGCACGCCTGGGCGGCCGCACCCGGCCGGCCCGCATCCATTTCCTCGGCATCTGGGACACCGTCGGCGCCCTCGGCGTGCCGCTGCTCAACCTCAGCTGGGCCGAGGACTTCCACGACACCCGTCTTGGCCAGCAGGTCGACCATGCCTACCACGCCCTCGCCATCGACGAGCACCGCGCCGACTACCAGGCCACCATGTGGAGCCACGTACCCGACCCGGCCCGCCAGGTCGTCGAGCAGCGCTGGTTTCCCGGCGCCCATGCCAACGTCGGCGGTGGTTACCCGGACGACCCCCTGGCGCGCCCGCCGCTGGCCTGGATCGCCGGCAAGGCGAGGGACTGCGGCCTCGCCGTCGCGGACGCTGTGCTGGCTCTCGACGGCGACGAATACCGCGCGCCGGTATGCGACTCCTTCGCCGAGTTCGGCTTCGGCCTCTATCGCCTGGTCAAGCTGAACCGGCGCCACCTGCGCCCGATCGGCGCCGCGGTGGCGGAACAGGTGGACGACAGCGCGATGCGTAAATGGAATGAATCGGACTACCATCCGGCCAATCTGGCTGGGGCGCTGGCCATACCACCCTAGGCATGGCGCGCCGGCACGGCGGCCGCAACATCGGCAAGGAGAGGAGGAGGAGATGAAACGCACGGCTTTGACCTGGCTGGCCATCCTGCTGGCGGCGACGACCACCGCGGCCACTGCCACGGCGGCAGAGCGCCCCATGGTGGTGGTGGAGGCGGACGCCCGCTATCGGGTGGTCTACGACATTCGCAGCGACAAGCTCGACGCCGGCATCGCCAAAGGTCTCTATTACGCGCGTGGCCTCTACGAGGCCTACCGCAAACAGGGCGTGACGCCCGACCGGATCGACGCCCGCCTGGTCCTGCACGGCGACGCCGCGGTGATGCTGCTCAGGGACGAGGCCTACCAGAATGCCACCGGTGACCCCTTCGCGGTGAACACCAACGCCAAGATCGTGCAGGACCTCATCGACCTCGGCGTCAATGTCGAGATCTGCCACAGCAGCATGCGCAGCAAGGGCTGGAAGCCGGCCGACGTGCTGCCCGGAGTGGCCATCGTGCACGACGGCTACACCCGCCTGATCAAGCTGCAAAACGATGGCTACGCCTACATCGGCGGTTTCTGAGCCAGCGCACCGTATGCTCAGCCACTACCGCTACTTCGACCACGAGGCCGACATCGGCATCGAGGCACGGGGCAAGACCCCCGAGGCGGCCTTCGAGTATGCCGCCAGCGCCATGTTCGCGATCATGACCCATCCCTCTCTGGTGCTGCCCGAGCGGCGAGTGCGGGTGGAATTCGACGAACCAGACCGCGAGCTGGCCCTGGTCGAGTGGCTCAACCGCCTGCTCGCCCAGGCTCGCCTGGCCGGCCTGGTGCTGGGCAGCTTCTCGCTGCGGTGCGAGGGCGAGCACTACAGCGGCGAGGCCTGGGGCATGCCCTGGAAGAAGGGTGCCGAGCGCGGCACCGAGGTCAAGGGCGCCACCCTCACCGAACTCAGGGTGGTGCCGGATGGCAAGGGCTGGCGGGTGCGCTGCGTGGTCGACGTGTAAGAAAGGTTTTTATTCGTCATAGCTGCGAACGCGGATATCCAGTTGCTTGATTTGACTGGGTTCTCTATCGTGGTGATCTTGCACTGCCGGAGTATGGAGGCCAGCGGGTGCGGAGTGTATTCGCACACCTAACCGTCGATAAGAACATGATGGGATCTCTGGAGCGCTCGGAGTGCGGTGAATGGCAACTGGACTCGGAAGGCTGGGTAGACCAGGACGTGTTGATGAAGGGAATCGTTGAGAGGGTAGACCCAGTGGATCACGAAATTGATTTTCAGCTTCTTGCCATGGTGCCGGTCACAAGCTCAGATATTCACGCAATCAGGCAACAACTGAGGATGCCCGACCAGGGCGATGTTTGTTGGGTAGAATGGGGCAAGGTCAGATGAGCCCACAGCGTTGTCACAAGCACGTGTGACAAGCGATGTAATCAGCTTGAGTTGGAAGAATCCAGCCTTGCCGTAACCGGCTGGATTCATTCAGGAAATCTGGTCGGGGTGAGAGGATTCGAACCTCCGGCCTCCACGTCCCGAACGTGGCGCTCTACCAGGCTAAGCTACACCCCGAATTTGGATCTCAGCGGTCACGCTCGACCGCAAAGGCCGGCAATTCTAGCAGAGCCTTTTTGTAAATACCATCCGTCAAACACGCTAATTCCGCGATCGCCAGTTCCGCCTCGCGGCGGGCGCACTCGCGCGTGTACTCGATGGCGCCGGTGGCCTGCACGGCGGCCATGATGGCGTCGAACTGCTCGACGCTGCCGTTGACGATGGCGTCGCGCACGCATGCAGCCTGCTCCGGGGTGCCGGTGCGCATGACATGCAGGAGCGGCAGTGTGGGCTTGCCCTCGGCGAGGTCGTCGCCGACGTTCTTGCCGGTCTGGTCGCTGTTGCCGGAATAGTCCAGCACGTCGTCGATGAGCTGGAAGGCGGTGCCCAAGTGCATGCCGTAGCGGCCCAGGGCGGCCTCGACCTCGGCGCCGCTGCCGCTGACGATGGCGCCCAGGCGGCCGGAGGCCTCGAACAGCTTGGCGGTCTTGTAGCGGATCACCTGCAGGTAAGCGTCGATCTCGATGTCCGGGTCGTGGCAGTTCATCAACTGCAGCACCTCGCCCTCGGCGATCACGTTGGTGGCGTCGGAGAGTACCTCCATGACGTGCATGTCGTGCACCGACACCATCATCTGGAAGGCGCGCGAGTAGAGGAAGTCGCCTACCAGCACGCTGGCGGCGTTGCCGAACTCGGCGTTGGCGGTGGCGCGGCCGCGGCGCAGGTCGGAGGCGTCCACCACGTCGTCGTGCAGCAGGGTGGCGGTGTGGATGAACTCGACCACGGCAGCCAGCTCGTGGTGGTGGCGGCCCTCGTAGCCGAGTGCCTTGGCGCACAGCACGACCATGGCGGGGCGCAGGCGCTTGCCGCCGCCGGCGATGATGTATTCGGCGACCTGGCGGACGAGTACGACCTCGGAATGAAGACGGGCGCGGATGACCCGATCCACTTCGGCCATGTCATCGCGCAGGAGATCGGTCAGGGAAGTGGCGGTCATGCGGAGAGATTGAGGGGATTGTCTGGTGCCGGAGAAGAGATTCGAACTCCCGACCTTCGCATTACGAATGCGCTGCTCTACCAGCTGAGCTACACCGGCGTGGGGGCGGATTATAGCAGAGGCCAGGCATAACTATGCTGGCCGAATTGCGGGGGCCTGCCGTCGACCAGATCGGCCAGGTGGGCGGCCGAGGCCGGGGCCAGGGTGACGCCGTAGCGGAACTGGCCGGCGTTGACGTAGAGGTTGGCGAGGAGCGGGTGGCGGCCGATGATGGGCACGTTGCCGGGCGAGCCGGGGCGCAGGCCGGCCCAGTGCCGAAGGGGGCCGGCGGCGGCGACGTCGGGCAGTAGCGCGGTGACCAGGGTGGCCAGTTCCGCGCCCGCCGCCGCGGTGGTGGACTTGTCGAAGCCCGCCTCCTCCAGGGTGCTACCGGCCAGTATGTGGCCGTCGGCGCGCGGCACCAGGTAATGGCCGTCCTGGTAGACGATGGCGGGCAGGCGGCCGGGCGCGGCGCGGTAGAGCAGCATCTGGCCGCGCACCGGGCGTACCGGCAGGCCGGCGGCGTGGGGACCGAGCAGTTCGGCGCTCCAGGCGCCGGCGGCGACCATGTAGAGGTCGGCCTGCCAGCGGCGGTCGCCTGCGACCGCCGCGACGACTTGGTCGGCGGCAGTCTCGATGGCGACCGCGCCGAGGCGGTCATGGATGGCCACGCCGCAGTTGGCCAGTGCCTCGCGCATGGCCTGCAGCAGGCGCGGGTTGCGCACCTGGGCCACCCCAGGCAGCCAGAGGGGGTGGCCCGCCGGGGCGGGCAGTGCGACTGCCAGCGCGGCCAGTGCCGGCGGCAGCGGGGCGCCGGCCGCGGCGCGGGCGCCGTCGTAGGGCGGCAGCACCAGCATGCCGGTGCAGCGGTATTCCGGGTCGGTGGCGGCGTGGGCGCGAAGGCCGGCGATCCAGTCCGGGTACAGGCGCAGGCTCGCCTCGGCCAGGTCGGTCACCGCAGCCGGGTAGTCCCAGGGCAGCAGCAGGCTGAGTATGCCGGCGCCGGCCCAGGACGACTCGCGGCCGGGTTCGCCGCGCTCCAGCACCTCGACGCGGGCGCCGCGCCGGGCCAGTTCCCAGGCCGAGGCGAGGCCGGC
>JAQVJE010000024.1 GCA_028695325.1 Gallionellaceae bacterium | reverse complement strand
AACAGGTCGCGGCTGTAGACCTTGTCAGCGACGTCCTTGATGTCGTCGGTGATGCGGTTGGCGACGATGACGTCGGACAGCCGCTTGAACTCGGCCAGGTCGTTGACCACCCTGGAGTGGAAGAACTCCGCCTCGGTGAGCACCGGCTCGTAGACGATCACCTCGATGCCCTTGGCCTTGATCCGCTTCATGATGCCCTGGATCGAGGAAGCCCGGAAGTTGTCCGAGCCGGACTTCATGATCAGGCGGTGGATGCCGACGATCTTCGGGTTCCGGCGGATGATGGAATCGGCGATGAAGTCCTTGCGCGTGGTGTTCGATTCCACGATGGCGTGGATCAGGTTCTGCGGCACGTCGCGGTAGTTGGCCAGCAGCTGCTTGGTGTCCTTGGGCAGGCAGTAGCCGCCATAGCCGAACGAGGGGTTGTTGTAGTGGCTGCCGATGCGCGGGTCGAGGCAGACGCCATCGATGATCTGCTTGCTGTCGAGGCCGTGGGTGGCGGCGTAGGTGTCCAGTTCGTTGAAGTAGGCCACCCGCATGGCGAGGTAGGTGTTGGAGAACAGCTTGATCGCCTCGGCCTCGGTGGAGTCGGTGAACAGCACCGGGATGTCGGTCTTGATGGCACCCTGCTTGAGCAGGTTGGCGAAGGTCTCGGCGCGCTCGGAACGCTCGCCGATGACGATGCGCGAGGGATGGAGGTTGTCGTACAGGGCACGGCCCTCGCGCAGGAATTCGGGCGAGAAGATCAGGTTGTCGCAGTGGAACTTGGCCTTCACCTTGACCGTATAGCCCACCGGCACGGTGGACTTGATCACCATCACCGCCTGCGGGTTGATCGCCATGACGTCCTGGATCACCGCCTCCACCGTGCGGGTGTTGAAGTAGTTGGTCTCGGGGTCGTAGTCGGTCGGCGTGGCGATGACCACATACTCGGCGCCCTCGTAGGCCTCCCGCTTGTCCAGGGTGGCGCGGAAATTGAGCGGCTTGTGCTGCAGGTAGTCCTCGATCTCGGCGTCGACGATGGGCGACTCCCTGCGGTTCAGCATATCGACCTTCCTCGACACGATGTCTAGGGCGACCACCTCGTTGTGCTGGGCGAGCAGGATGGCGTTGGACAGGCCGACGTAGCCGGTGCCGGCGATGGCGATCTTCATTTCGGTTCCCTAGATGTTGGCGATTTCAGCATTGATGGCGAGCAGAGCGGCGACCGGGTCGGCGGCCTGGGTGATCGGGCGGCCGACCACCAGGTAGTCGGCGCCCGCAGCGACGGCGCGGGCAGGGGTGAGAATGCGGCTCTGGTCACCGACGGCGCTGCCGGCCGGCCGGATGCCAGGCGTCACCAGGAGGAAATCCGGGCCGATGGCGGCGCGCAACAATTCCGCCTCCTGCGCCGAGCAGACCACGCCATCGAGTCCAGCCTCGGCGGTCAGGCGCGCCAGGCGCTCGACCTGCGCCGCCGGTTCGACGTCGAGGCCGATCTGGCGCAGGTCCTCGCCGCTCATGCTGGTGAGCACGGTGACGGCGATCAGCCGCGGCGGCTTGGCGGATTTTTCTACTGCCTCGCGCGCCGCCTGCATCATCCTGAGGCCGCCGGAGGCATGCACGTTGACCATCCAGACGCCGAGGTCGGTGGCAGCCCGGCAGGCCTGGGCGACGGTGTTGGGGATGTCGTGGAACTTGAGGTCGAGGAATACCTGGAAGCCGGCCGCCGCCAGCCGCTCCACCAGGGCCGGACCGGCACGCACGAAGAGTTCCTTGCCGACCTTGAGCCTGCATTGGCCGGGGTCGAGGCGGCCGGCCAGCGCCAGGGCCTGCCCGGCATCCGGATAGTCGAGGGCGACGATGACGCGGGGATCGTTATTCATTTTCCTTCCTCTCCGGCGGGATGCCTTCCCAGGTCGCGCAGGCCGGGCATTGCCAGAAGAACTGGCGCGCCTTGAAGCCGCAGTGGCCACACTGGTAATTGGCCATGCGGCTGACTTGGCGATGTACCATATCCTGCGCCATGCGGATGGCGAGGTCGTTGTCCGATCCGGCGGTACGGGCCTGCAGGTAGTCGTCCAGCACGCGCAGGCCGGGGTGCTGCTTGAGCGCCTCGGCCGCCAGCCGTTCGGCCGCCGGCCAGCCGCGCAGTTCGGCCACGGTGTTGAACAGGATGTGGAATAGATCGGCACTGGGCTGGCGCGCCAGGTAACCCTGGATCAGATCGATGCCGTCGTCGGCCCGGCCCAGGCGCTGGTGCGCCTTGAGCAGGCGCTCGGCCACCACCGGCAGGTAGGTGGTGTCCTGCTGCTCGATGCGACGCCAGTGCTCAATTGCCGCCGCGTCGTCGCCGGCCTGGGCGGCGAGGTCGCCGAGCAGCTGGCTGGCCCGCACCGACTTGTGGTCTATCCTTACGGCCGCATCAAGATAGCGGCGGGCGAGGTCAGCGTCCTTGCGCAGCATGGCGTTCATGGCCAGCTCGCAGTAATAGTGGGCGGTGTCGGCGTGCTGCGACGGATTGCCCAGGCGTTCCAGGCGTCCCGCCACAGCGATGGCAGCCTCCCAATCCTTCTCCAGGACATAGATCTCCAGCTGGTGACGCAGGGCGTCGAGTATGTGCACGCCGGTCTCCAGCTTCTTGAAGATGTCCTCGGCGCGGTCGAGCAGGCCGGCCTTGAGGAAATCCTGGCCAAGTTCGTAGAGGGCCTTGAGGCGCTGCTCCTGCTTGAGGTCGCTGCGGTCGACCAGGTTCTGGTGGATACGGATGGCACGGTCAAGCTCGCCGCGGCGGCGGAACAGGGCGCCGAGGGCGAAGTGCAACTCCAGGGTGTCCGGGTCCAGGCGGGCCACCTCGAGGAAGGCCTCGATGGCGCGGTCGGGCTGTTCGTTGAGCAGGTAGTTGAGGCCACGGAAATAGGAGTTCGGGATGCTGCGCGACTCCTTCACCACTTGGCGGATGTCGACCCGTGCGGCCAGCCAGCCGAGGGCGAAGAAGAACGGCAATACCAGTAGTTGCCAGGTTTCGAATTCCATCAGGCGGGGTCCGTGGGCGCGATTTTTCGAAGCCGGGCCCGAGCACGCCGGCCGCTCACAATCTGGCGGGAAGCAGCCAGCAGGCCGAGCAGGGCGCCGAGAGCGAAGGCCACCAGCAGGGCCAGGGACAGCGGCACCTGCCACTCCAGGCCCATCAAGTAGCGCACGGTGACCGCTTCGCCGTTCTTGACCGCGAACGCCAGCAGCAGCAGGAACAGAATCAACTTGGCAATCAGTGTCACAAGGCGCACGGGCACTCCCATAAAGAGGTCGAATTGTACCGCCGCGCCGGGCAAAAAAATAAGCGACACCAGTTGCCCGGTGCCGCCTGGCGCGCCGCCGTGCGGATCAGTCCTTGTAATCCACCCGGTCGCGCAGTTCCTTGCCGGCCTTGAAGTGCGGCACGTACTTGCCGGCCACGGTGACCTTCTCGCCGGTCTTGGGGTTGCGGCCGAGCCGCGGCGGCCGGTAGTTCAGGCTGAAGCTACCGAAGCCGCGGATCTCGATCCGCTTGCCCTCGACCAGGCTTTGCATCATGGCATCTAGGATGGTCTTGACCGCCAGCTCGGCGTCGGCGGCAACCAGATGCGGGTTGCGCTCGGCCAGCCGGCTGATCAACTCCGACTTGGTCATGCCGGTGTCTCCGGGCAAATCAGTTCTCGGAGTTCTGGCCATCCAGCTTGGCCTTCAGCAGAGCGCCCAGGTTGGTGGTGCCGGCGTTGTGGCCGCCGGACAGGTTCTTCATGGCATCGGCCTGCTCGGCCGCTTCCTTCTGCTTGATGGACAGGTTGACCTGGCGGTTCTTGCGATCGACGTTGATGATCATCGCCTCGACGGTATCGCCTTCCTTGAGGTGGGTACGGATGTCCTCGACGCGGTCGCGGGAAACCTCCGAGGCGCGCAGGTAGCCGTCCATCTCGCCGCCGATGTCGATCACGGCGCCCTTGGCGTCGAGCGACTTGACGGTGCCGGTGACGATACTGCCCTTGTCATGGCTGGCGATGAAGGAATTGAACGGGTCGCCTTCCAGTTGCTTGATGCCGAGGGAGATGCGCTCCTTGTCGGTGTCGATGGCCAGGACCACGGCAGAGACTTCCTCGCCCTTCTTGAAGTTGCGCAGGGCCTCTTCGCCAGGCATGGACCAGCTGAGGTCGGACAGGTGGACCAGGCCGTCGATGCCGCCGGGCAGGCCGATGAAGACGCCGAAGTCGGTGATCGACTTGATCTGGCCGGAGACCTTGTCGCCCTTCTTGAAGTTCATGGAGAACTCTTCCCAGGGGTTGGCCTTGCACTGCTTCATGCCCAGGGAGATGCGACGACGGTCCTCGTCGATCTCCAGGACCATGACCTCGACCTCGTCGCCCAGGGAGACGACCTTGGAGGGGTTGACGTTCTTGTTGGTCCAGTCCATCTCGGAGACGTGCACCAGGCCTTCGATGCCCGGCTCGATCTCGACGAAGGCGCCGTAGTCGGTGAGGTTGGCCACTTTGCCGAACATGCGGGTGCCGGTGGGGTAGCGGCGGGCCAGGCCGACCCAGGGGTCCTCGCCCAGCTGCTTCATGCCCAGGGAGACGCGGTTCTTGTCCTGGTCGAACTTCAGCACCATGGCGGTGACCTCGTCACCGACGTTGACCACCTCGGTCGGGTGCTTGACGCGGCGCCAGGCGAGGTCGGTGATGTGGAGCAGGCCGTCGATGCCGCCGAGGTCGACGAAGGCGCCGTATTCGGTGATGTTCTTGACGATGCCCTTGACGGTGGCGCCTTCCTTCAGGTTGGCCAGGAGCTGCTCGCGCTCGGCGCCCATGCTCTGTTCCAGGACCGCCTTGCGCGACACCACGACGTTGTTGCGCTTGCGGTCCAGCTTGATGACCTTGAACTCGGCCTCCTTGCCCTCGTAGGGGGTGGTGTCCTTGACCGGGCGGATGTCCACCAGGGAACCGGGCAGGAAGGCGCGGATGCCGTTGCACATGACGGTGAGGCCGCCCTTGACCTTGCCGTTGATCACGCCCTTGACCACGCGACCCTCTTCCATGGCGGCCTCCAGGTCCAGCCAGGCGGCCAGGCGCTTGGCGCGGTCGCGCGACAGCTTGGTGGAGCCGTAGCCGTCTTCCAGCTGCTCAATGGCCACCTGCACGAAATCCCCGATGTTGACGTCGAGCTCGCCACGGTCGTTCTTGAATTCCTCGGTGGGGATCAGGCTCTCGGACTTGAGGCCGGCATTGACGGTGACGAAGTTGTTGTCGATTCCGACGACCTCGGCGGTGATGACCTCGCCGGCACGCATTTCCTGGCGGGAGATGCTCTCCTCAAAGAGGGCGGCGAAGGATTCCATGGCGGAAGCGGTGGGGGTTGCGGTTGCAGTGGACATTGATTAGGAAACTCGATGAATTCCGTGTTGCCACGGAGGGGTTGGTTAAAAAACAAAAGACCCTTGCGGGTCGCTTAACGGGCGTCGGCCTCGCGGTACCACCCCAGCACCTGGTCGACCGCTTGCGCGATGCTCAGGTCGGTGGTGTCCAGCAGACGGGCGTCGGCTTCCTGGCGCAGGGGAGCGGAAGCCCGGCTGGCGTCGCGTGCGTCGCGCTCCCGCAGGTCCTGCACAAGGGCCGTGAGATTAGCATCAAATCCTTTTTCGATCAACTGCTTATAGCGCCTGTTGGCACGTTCCTCGGCCGACGCGGTGAGGAACACCTTGAGGGTAGCGTCCGGGAACACCACCGAGCCCATGTCGCGTCCATCGGTGACCAAGCCGGGCGCCTTGCGGAAGCCGCGCTGCAGGTCCAGCAGCGCCGCCCGCAGGGCCGGCAGCGCGGCGATCCGCGAGGCGGCACGGCCGGCCGCCTCGGTGCGGATGGCATCACCCACCGCCTGGCCGTCCAGGTAGATCTCGACGCCATCGAAGTGCAGGTCCAGGGAACGGGCGAGATCGGCCAGGGCCGCCTCGTCAGCCAGATCGACTCCGCGCTCCATGGCGGCATGGGCGGTGACCCGGTAGATGGCGCCGCTGTCCAGGTAATGGAAGCCCAGTTCCTTGGCCGTCAGGGCCGCCACGGTGCCCTTGCCGGAGGCGGACGGGCCGTCGATGGCGATGACCGGCACCGCGATCATTGGGCGATCCCCTTGAACACGTCCCAGTAGGTCGGGAAGGTCTTGGCCGTGCACTTCGGGTCGTTGATCCGGATCGGCACCCCGCCCAGGGAGACCAGGGAGAAGCACATGGCCATGCGGTGGTCGTCGTAGGTGTCGATGACGGCGTCCGGCATCAGCTTCGCCGGCGGTGTCACCCGGATGTAGTCGGCGCCCTCCTCCACCTCGGCGCCCACCTTGCGCAACTCGGTGGCCATGGCGGCGATGCGGTCGGTCTCCTTTACCCGCCAGGAGGCGATGTTGCGCAGCGTCGTGGTGCCGTCGGCGAACAGGGCGAGGATGGCCAGGGTCATGGCGGCGTCGGGGATGTGGTTGCAGTCGAGGTCGATGGCGTGCAGCCGGTCGGCACAGCCCAGGCGGCACTGGATCCAGTTCGGCCCGAAGTCGATCTCGGCGCCCATGCGGGCGAGGGCCTCGGCGAAGCGCACGTCGCCCTGGATGCTGTTGCGGCCGACCCCCTCGACCCGGGTCTGGCCATGGCCGATGGCGCCGGCGGCGAGGAAGTAGGAGGCAGACGAGGCGTCGCCCTCCACTTCGATGCTGCCCGGGCTCTTGTAGCGGGCGGCGGGCACCACAAAGCTCTCCCAGCCCTCGCGCTTCACCTCGACCCCGAAGCGTTTCATCAGGTCGAGGGTGATCTCGACATAGGGCTTGGAGATCAGTTCACCGTCCACCCTCACGGTCACGTCCCTGCCCAGCAGGGGCGCTGCGAGCAGGATGCCGGTGAGGTACTGGCTGGAGACGTTGCCCTTGACCGTCACCTCGGCCACTTCCTTGAGCACGGCCGGCGCCATCTTCAGGGGAGGGAACCCCTCGTTGCCAATGTATTCCACCTGGGCGCCCAGTTGCCGGACGGCGTCGACCAGGTCGCCGATGGGGCGCTCGTGCATGCGCGGCACGCCCTTGAGGACATAGTCGCCGCCGGCCAGTGCACAGGCGGCAGTGAGCGAGCGGAAGGCGGTGCCAGCGTTGCCGAGGAAGAGCTCGGCCTGTTTCACCGGGAAGACGCCGCCGATGCCCTCGACGCGATAGTCGTCGGTACCGTCGTGACGGGTCCAGTTGACGCCCAGCTGCTTCAGGGCATCGAGCATCACACGGGTGTCGTCGGAATCCAGCAGGGCCTTCACCTCGGTAACGCCTTCCGCCAGGGCGGCGAGCAGGAGGACGCGGTTGGAGATGCTCTTGGAACCGGGCAGGCGCACGGTGCCGCGCGCGCCCTTGGCGGCGGGCAGATCGATGTATTCAGCGGTCATGGATCGTTCTCTAGGTTGCTGCCGTTGGGCTGCCAGCGGCTGCGCGCCTGGCTCGCCCGGGTGAATGATTGCATCAGGGTGTCGGCGTCGCCGGCGGCGAGGGCGTCGCGGTAGGCAGACAGGCGGCTGAGGTAGGCGTCCAGTTCGGCCACCAGTGCCGCGCGGTTGGCCAGGGCAATGTCGCGCCACATCTCGGGCGAGCTGGCGGCGATGCGGGTGAAGTCGCGGAAGCCACTGCCGGCGTGGCGGAAATAGGTCTGCGCCTGGGGCCGGCTGGCCAGTTCGTCCACCAGGGCGAAGGCGGCCAGGTGCGGCAGGTGGCTGACGGCGGCGAACACGCCGTCGTGCTCGGTGGCGGCCATTTCCACCACCTGGGCGCCGCAGGCGCGCCAGAGGTCGGCGACGGCCTCGACGTCAGCGGGCCGATTCTCGGCCAGCGGGGTCAGGATGACCGAACGGCCGCCGTAGAGGTCGGCGCGCGCGGCGGCCGCCCCGCTCCGCTCCGCCCCGGCGATGGGGTGGGCCGGCACGAAGCGCGCGCTGGCCGGGCCGAGGCCGGCACGGGCAGCGGCGATGACGTCCTGCTTGGTGCTGCCGGCGTCGGTGACCAAGGCGTGTGCGGCGAGGTGCGGCGCGATGCGGGCGAAGGTGGCGGCCATGGCGCCCACCGGCATGGCCAGCAGCACGCGGTCGGCGCCGGCGACGGCGGCCTCGGGCGAGTCGGCGATCGCATCGATCGCGCCCACGGCCAGGGCTGCCTCCAGGTTGGCGCGGCCGCGGCCGTAGCCGACCACCCGGCCGACCCGGCCGGCGCGCTTCAGGGCCAGGGCGACCGAGCCGCCGATCAGGCCGACCCCCAGCACGGCGAGTCGTTCGATCATCTGCCCAGGGTCTCCTCCAGCGAGGTCAGCAGACGGGCGTTCTGCTCCGCAAGACCGATCGACACTCGCAGGTATTCGGGCAAGCCATAGTTGGCCACCGGACGGACGATGACACCCTGCCTGAGCAGGGCCTGGAACACCCGCGCGGCGTCGCCGACCCGGACGCAAACGAAATTACCGGCAGACGGTATCCATTCCAGGCCCAAGGTGCGGAAGCCGTCGGTCAGCTGCGCCATGCCGGCGTCGTTGACCCGCTTCGACTCGGCCAGGAAATCGGCATCGTCGAGGGCGGCGGCGGCGGCGGCAAGGGCCAGGCTGTTCGCATTGAAGGGCTGGCGTACGCGGTTGAGCAGGTCGGCCAGGCCGTGCCGAGCCAGGGCATAACCCACCCGCAGGCCTGCCAGGCCGTAGGCCTTCGAGAAGGTGCGCGTGACGATGAGGTTGGGGAACTCGGCCAGCCAGCCGACCGATGGCGCTCGCGCGGCGGGGTCAAGGAACTCCACGTAAGCCTCGTCGAGCACCACCGCGACGTTCTCCGGCACCGCCTTCAGGAAGCCATGCAGTTCCTCGGCGGCGAGCAGCGTGCCGGTCGGGTTGTTGGGATTGGCGATGAACACCATGCGGGTGTCGGCACGGATGGCCGCGTGCATGGCGGCAAGGTCATGGCCATAGTCGCGGGCACGGGCGACAATGCCTTCGGCGCCCGCCGCCTGCACGGCGAGCGGATAGACTGCGAAGGCGTACTCGGAGAACACCGCCGAGCGGCCGGGCGCCAGCAGGGCGCGCGCCGCCATTTCCAGAACGTCGTTGGAACCGTTGCCGAGGACGATCTGATCGAGGTCAACGCCCAGCCGGGCGGCGATGGCATCCTTGAGCAGGTAGCCGTTGCCGTCCGGATAGAGGGCGAGGCCATCGACCTCGGCCAGCAGGGCGGCACGGGCACGCGGCGAGATGCCGAGCGGATTCTCGTTCGAGGCCAGCTTGACGATGTCGGCCTCATCGAGGCCCATCTCGCGGGCCAGTTCGGCGATCGGCTTGCCGGGCTGATAGGGGGCGATGGCGCGGATGTGCGCGGGAGCGAGCTGGATGAGCGGCATTCAGGTGGCGACCGGGTAGGAGCCCAGTATCTTGAGGGAGAGTGCGTGGCCAGCGGCCTCCTGGATGGCCTCGGCGACGCGGGCATCCTGGCGGTGGCCCTCCAGGTCGATGAAGAAGACGTACTCCCAGTTGCCGCTCCGCGCCGGGCGCGACTCCAGCTTGCAGAGGCCGACGCCCAGGCGGGCGAAGGGCGCGATCAGCTCCAGCAGCGCACCTGGCTTGTTGCGGGCATATACGGCGAGTGAGGTCTTGTCGCGACCGGAGGGCGCCGCGGCATCCTTGCCGAGGACCAGGAAGCGGGTGGTGTTGCCGGCGGCGTCCTCGATGCCGGGCGCCACCACGGCGAGGCCGTACTGTTCGGCGGCGCGCTCGCCGGCGATGGCGGCGGCGTCCGGGTTGCCGGCCGCCAACCTGGCCGCCTCGGCGTTGCTGGCCACGGCGACGCGCTCGACGCCGGGCAGGTGGGCGTTGAGCCAGCCGGCGCACTGGCCGAGCGACTGGGCATGGGAATAGATCACCCGAATGCCATCCAGGCCGGCGGACTGCCGCAACAGGTTCTGGCGCACCCGCAGGGTGACCTCGCCGCACACGGTGAGCGGCGTGCTCAGCAGCAGGTCGAGGGTACGGCCGATGGCACCCTCGGTGGTGTTCTCGGCCGGCACCACGCCGTACTCGGCCTGGCCGGCCTCGACCACCTTGAACACCTCGTCGATGCTGTCGACCGGCAGCCCCTGGGTGCTCTGGCCGAAATGCCTGAACGCGGCCGCCTCGGAGAAGGTGCCGGCGGGGCCCAGGTAGGCCACGGCGAGCGGCTGCTCGAGGGCGCGGCAGGCCGACATGACATCCTTGAACAGGCGCTCGACCGCCTCTGCCGGCAACGGCCCGCCATTGGCCTCCTGCATCCGGCGCACCACCTGGGCCTCGCGCTCCGGACGGTAGATCGGGCCACCCTCCTCGCCGTTGGCGAGCTTGAGGTGGCCGACCGCCTGGGCCAGCCGGGCCCGCTCGTTGAGCAGAGCCAGCAGGCGGTCGTCGACCGCGTCGATGCGATCGCGCAGCTGGGCGAGTTCCGTGTTCATCCGTGCCGCTGCCCGAAGTCGGCCATGAAGTCGACCAGGGCCTGCACGCCCTCGACGGGCATGGCGTTGTAGATGGAGGCGCGCATGCCGCCGACCGACTTGTGGCCCTTGATCTGGACGATGCCGTGCCCTCTGGCCTCGGCGATGAAGGCCTCGTCCAGGCGCGGGTCATGCAGGGTGAACGGCACGTTCATGCGCGAGCGGTTGGCCATGGCCACCGGGTTGCGGTAGAAGCCACCGCTGCCGTCGATGGCGTCGTACAAGCGCCGCGCCTTCTCCACGTTGATCCGCTCCATGGCTGCCACGCCGCCCTTGTCGAGCAGCCACTTGAACACCAGGCCGGCCATGTAGATGGCGAAGGTGGGCGGGGTGTTCAGCATGGACACGTGCTCGGCCTGGATGGCGTAGTCGAGCAGGGTCGGGGTGTGCACCGAGGCGTGGCCCAGCAGGTCCTCGCGCACGATGACCAGGCAGACACCGGCCGGGCCGACGTTCTTCTGGGCGCCGGCGTAGATGAGGCCATAACGCGACACATCCATGGGCCGCGACAGGATGTGCGAGCTCATGTCAGCCACCAGGGGCACGGAAGCTGGCAGGGCCACCTCGTCGAAGGCCTCGACGCCGCGTATGGTCTCGTTGGTGCAAACGTGCAGGTAGGCGGCGTCCGGGTCGAGATCCATCTCGGCCTGCGCCGGGAAGCGGGTAAAACCCTCGGCCTCGGTCGAGGCCACCAGGCGGGCGTCGCCGTAACGCTGGGCCTCCTTGTACGCCTTCTTTGACCAGTCGCCGGTGACCAGGTAGTCGGCCGAGCGGCCTGCCATCAGGTTGAGGGGCACCTGGGCGAACTGCAGGGTGGCGCCGCCCTGCAGGAACAACACCTTGTAATTGGCCGGAATCTTCATCAGGTCGCGCAGGTCGGCCTCGGCCGCCTCCAGTATGGTGGTGAACTCCTTGCCGCGGTGGCTCATCTCCATGACCGACATGCCGCAGCCATGCCAGTTCATCAGTTCGTCGCTGGCCTGTTCGAGGACCTCTCTAGGCAGCACGGCCGGGCCGGCGCTGAAGTTGTGTATGCGTTCCATGCAGTTCGTTCCAGAGATTCAAGCCCGCCCTGGCCGGGGCGGAAAAGGCGTCATTTTAGCCGGTTAGACCGCCGAATGGCGGACCGCCATCATTGCTTGCCCGAGCGCCAGATCGAATAGACCAGCCAGATGCTGTTGGCCATGGCGAGCAGGAAGCCGAACAGACCGAGGAAGAATGGCGCCTGCGGCACGGTCATGATGATCGACGAGCCGATCACCAGGGAGGCGGTCACCACCCCGACAGTCAGGCGGTTGGCGGCATTGTTGACCTGCTGGCCGAAGTGGTCCAGGCGCTTGAGGTCGAGGTCGATGCGCATGCGGCCGCGGCGGGCCTGGCGCAGCAGGCGGCTGATGTCCTTGGGCAGGGCCGAGAGCACCTCACCGATGTCGCGCAGGCCGCGGCGGACGCGGCGGTAGAGCACCGCCGGTGCGTAGCGTGCCTCCATCACTTCCAGCACGAAGGGCTCGAGGTGGTCGACCATGTGGAATTCGGGGTTGAGCTGGTGGCCCAGCCCCTCCAGGGTGATCAGAGCCTTGAACAGCAGGGTGAGGTCAGGCGGGATGGTGAGCTGGTTCTCGCGCATCACCGCGGTGACGTCGGACAACAACGGCGCGATGCGTATCTCGCGCAGGGGCAGGTCATCGTAACTGAATATGATCTCGGTGAGATCGTAGGCCAGCTTGTCCTCGTCGACCTCGGCGTCACCCGCCCACACGGTCAGTATGTTGAGCAGGGCCTGCTCGTCCTTGTTGATCAGGGCACCGAGAAAATCGATGATCTGGCCGCGCCGCACGTCGGTGAGGCGGCCGACCATGCCGAAGTCGAGTATGCCGATGCGGTCGCCGGGCAGGAAGATGACGTTGCCCGGGTGCGGGTCGGCATGGTAGTGGCCGTGCAGCAGGATCATCTTGAGCACGGCGTCGGCGCCACGCGCGGCCAGCAGTTCGAGATCCATGCCGGCAGCGCGCGCACCGGCCAGGTCGCCCGCCGCGATGCCCTGCAGTTCCTCCTGCACGTTCACCGTCTCGCCGCAATAGTCCCAATACACTTTCGGTATGCGCACGCTGTCGTCGGCCACGAAATTGCGCGCGAACACGGTGAGGTTGCGCGCCTCCTTGGCCAGGTCCAACTCGTTCATCAGGGAGCGGCGCAGCTGGCTGACGATCTGCACCGGCCGGTAACGGCGCATCTCCGGCATGTCGAACTCGACCAGGCGCGCCAGGTGGGCGAGGATGCGCAGATCGGCCTCCACCTTGGGCACGATGCCGGGCCGCCGGATCTTCAGCACCACCGGGGTGCCGTCCTTCAGGCGGGCGCGGTGCACCTGGGCGATGGAGGCGGCGGCGAAGGCCGTCGTCTCGACGTCGTCGAACACCTCCTCCAGCGGCCGGCCATACTGGTCCTCCAGTTGCGCCCGCAAGAGATCGAAGGGGACCGGCGGCACCCGGCTGTGCAACTGCTCGAACTCGGCGATCCAGGTGGGCGGGAAGACGTCCACCCGGGTGGCCAGTATCTGGCCCAGCTTGACGAAGGTCGGCCCCAGGTCGGTGAGGGCCATGCGGATGCGCACCGGCGGATCGAGCCTGGCGATCTCGTCGGAGACGTGCCAGTGCAGCAGCTTGCCGGCCCGCTCCAGCACCCGCGCCAGGCCCAGCATGCGGACGAGGTCGCCGCCGCCGTAGCGGATCGCCACCGAGGCGATCTCGTGCAGACGCGGCAGGTCCCGCATCACCGACAGGGTTTCACGCAGCATCGATCAGGGCTTGCGTCCGTCGAGGGCGTCGGCCAGGCCACGCAGTATGCCGGAGGTCACCGCGGCCAGGCGGCCGGCCGCCTCCCGCGCATTGCCCTTGATGTCACGCCCGGCCTCGCCGGCGGTCAGGCCGAGGTCACGAGCGAGCACAGAGAGCACTGACCTGACCTGGGTGCCGGTGTCGGAACCGTTGCGGCCCAAATGCTCGCCGAGATGGGCGAACTCGTCGCCAAGCACCCCCTTGGCCTTGCCGCCGGTATCCTTGAGGGTGGCGACCAGGTCGTCCTCCAGACCGCGCACCGCGTCGTAGGCCTCACGCAGGTCAGACTCGGCGAAGCGGCGCCCGTTGTCCCAGGTCTCCTCGACCGCCGCCTGCAGGGCGTAGAGGCTCTTGCCCACCGCCTCGTCGAGGCCGGCCACAGCGCTCTTGAGCGACGCGCCGGCGTTGTCGGCATGGTTGCCCAAGCCCTCGCCCAGGCCCGCCACCGCGTCCTTCATCACCGCGCGGATGGCCTTCGGATCCGCCTCGCGCTCGACGATCGCGCGCAACACCAGATCGCGCGCCCGCGTGCGCAGGTCACCCCCCTGGCTGGCCGCTTCACGCATGGGATCCCGCACTTCAACCGCTTCCGTCATGACCCACCTCCATAGAAGACGCGCCGCGCGCCGATGCCGCCATTTGACCACATTTTCATAGTAGACAAGGCGGCGTGACGATGGCTAAATCGCGTTTCCATGCGCCATCCGATACCGCTCGCCGCCCTCGCCCTCGTCCTCTGCCTGACGGCCGGATACGCTCCGGCAGGGGATGGCGCCATCGCCGCGGGCATGGAGGAAAAGGCGGAGCCGCTGCTCTATGCACTGGGCCTGCTCGGCAGCCCCTACAAGCTGGGCGGCAGCGACCCGGACAAGGGGGTCGACTGCAGCGGCTTCGTGCGCCATGTCTACAAGCGGACCAGCGACCTCGACCTGCCGCGCAGCGCCAGTGCGATCAGCCGCAACGGCGCCGAGGTCGCGCGGGAAGACCTGCAGCCGGGCGACCTGGTCTTCTTCAACACCCGCAGCCGGCCCTTTTCCCACGTCGGCATCTACGCCGGCGACGGCAAGTTCGTGCACGCCTCCAGCAGCCGCACCAAGCGGGTCATGGTCTCCGACATGAACGACGGCTACTGGTCCAGGCGCTTCGATGGCGCCCGCCGGGTGCTCGGCGACCTGGCCGCCGCCATCCAGTAGGCCCGCCCATCAGCCGCGCAGCGCCGCCGTCACCATGGCGCGCGCCTCGGCCACGATGGCGTCGAGGTGAGCGGCGCTGACGAAGCTCTCGGCGTAGATCTTGTAGATGTCCTCGGTGCCGGACGGCCGGGCGGCGAACCAGCCGTTCGCCGTGGTCACCTTGAGACCGCCGATGGGGGCGTCGTTGCCGGGCGCCCGGGTCAGCCTGGCGGTGATGGCGTCGCCGGCCAGGGTCGCCGCGCCCACCCGCTCCGGGGTCAGGTGCTTGAAGGCGGCCTTCTCCTCGCGGCTCACCGGGGTGTCGATGCGGACGTAGAACGGCATGCCATACCTTGCCGCCAGGTCCTGGTAATAGCGGCCCGGGTCGCGGCCGGTGACGGCGGTGATCTCGGCCGCCAGCAGGGCCAGGATGATGCCGTCCTTGTCGGTGCTCCAGACGCTGCCGTCGCGGCGCAGGAAACTGGCCCCGGCGCTCTCCTCGCCGCCGAAGCAGAAGCGGCCCTCCAAGAGGCCCTGCGAGAACCACTTGAAACCGACCGGCACCTCGACCATGGTGCGGCCACGCCCCGCCACGACGCGGTCGATCATGGCCGAGCTGACCAGCGTCTTGCCCACCGCGGCGGTCGCCGGCCAGTGCGGCCGGTGGGTCAGCAGGTAGTCGATGGCGACGGCCAGGTAGTGGTTGGGGTTCATCAGGCCGACCGAAGGGGTGACGATGCCGTGGCGGTCGACGTCAGCGTCGTTGCCCCAGGCGATGTCATACCTGTCCTTGAGGGCGACCAGGCCGGCCATGGCATAGGGGCTAGAGCAGTCCATGCGGATCTTGCCGTCGTGGTCCAGGGTCATGAAGCCGAAGGCCGGGTCGACGCGGTCGTTGACCACCTCGAGGTCGAGGCCGTATTTCTCGGCGATCGGCCGCCAGTAGGCCACCGCCGCGCCGCCCATGGGGTCGACGCCGATGCGCAGCCCGGCCTGCCGGATGGCATCGAAGTCGATCACGCCGCCGAGATCCTCGATGTAGGGCGTCATCAGGTCGACCGCCTGCACGCAGCCCGCCGCGGCCGGGTCGGCGTGCCGGACCCCGGCGTTGCCGGCCGCCATCAGTTCGTTGGCGCGCCGCTCGATCCAGCCGGTGACGTCGGTGTCGGCGGGGCCGCCGTGCGGCGGGTTGTACTTGATGCCGCCATCCTGGGGCGGGTTGTGCGACGGCGTGATGACGATGCCGTCGGCGCGCGGCCGGGCAGGATCGCGGTTCCAGTCCAGGATGGCGCGCGAGATCACAGGCGTCGGGGTATAGCCGCCGTTGCGCTGCATGCGGGTGTCGACGCCGTTGCCGGCCAGCACCGTCAGGCAGGTCTGCTGCGCCGGGGCCGACAGGGCGTGGGTGTCCATGCCGAGGAAGAGCGGGCCGGTGATGCCCTGGCCGGCGCGGTATTCGCACACTGCCTGGCTGATGGCCAGTATGTGCGCCTTGTTGAAGCTCCGCTTCAGGGCGCTGCCGCGGTGGCCGCTGGTGCCGAAAGCGACGCGTTGGCCGGGGTCGCTCGCGTCCGGCTGATCACGATAGGCCTGCAACAGCACTTCGACGTCGATCAGGCTGTCCTGGGGGGCGGGCTGGCCGGCGAGCGGGTGGGTCATGCATTTCTCCTGTTGGTCGTCCATCCGGGAATGTTACGCCGCAGGCCTGGCGAAAGACACCCGGCGGCCCTGCGGCCCGGCGCCGCGATCGCGGTAGAATCGGCTCACTTCCCACTTCCCGCAAGCACGCGATGAACGAACTGGCCCAAGAAACCGGATTGACATTCCTCGCCGAACCCTGGTTAACGGAGGTGCTAGCCGTCATCCTGGCGGTGGTGGCAGTGAACGTCACCGCCTACTACCTGCTGCGCTACGCGGAGCGGGTCACCGCCCGCACCACCAACGTCTGGGACGACGCCTTGGTGCGCGCCACCATCAAGCCGCTGCGCGTGCTGGTCTGGCTGGTCGGCCTGACAATCGCCATCGACATCGTCGGCCGCCACTTCGGCGGTGCCCTGTTCGAGTTCGTGCCGCCCCTGCGCAACGTCGGCGTGGTGGCCTGCCTGGCCTGGTTCATGGTCCTGCTGATCGACAACGTCACCACCAACATCGTCGCCGAGCGCGAGACCGACGGCGAGGAGGTCGACCGCACCACCATCGACGCCCTGGCCAAGCTGACCAAGCTGACCACAGTGGTGATCGCTGTCCTGATGGCCCTGCAGAGCCTGAACATCAGCATCGCCGGCATCCTGGCGGCCGGCGGCATCGGCGGCATCGCCGTCGGCTTCGCCGCCAAGGACCTGCTGGCCAATTTCTTCGGTGGCCTGACCATCTACCTCGACCGCCCCTTCTCGGTCGGCGAATGGATACGCTCGCCGGACAAGGACATCGAGGGCACCGTGGAACACATCAGTTGGCGCCACACCCGCATCCGCCGCTTCAACAAGAACCCGCTTTACGTGCCCAACGCCCTGTTCACCACCATCGCGGTGGAGAACCCGTCGCGCATGAGCAACCGACGCATCAAGGAGACCATCGGCATACGCTACCAGGACGTCGACAAGATGGCCGCCATCGTCGCCGATGTGAAGGCCATGCTGCAGGCCCACCCCGAGATCGACACCCGTCAGGTACTGATCGTCAACTTCAACCAGTTTGCCGCCAGTTCGCTCGAGTTCTTTATCTACACCTTCACCAAAACCACCGCCTGGGTGCCCTACCACGAGATCAAGCAGGACGTGCTGCTCAAGGTGGCGGACATCATCGCCCGCCATGGCGCCGAGATCGCCTACCCGACCCGCACGCTGCACATGGAAACCGCCGCCCGAGGTAGCACTTGAGTGCCGTGACCGGGCTCAGGCGCCTGCGCCTGTTTTGCCGCCTGCCCGACGAGACCCTGGCCCGGCTGGCGCAAGGCACGCGAGTCATCCACCTTGAGCGCAACGACTGGCTGTTCCATTCCGGCCAGCCGGCGCAAGGCTTCTGCGGCGTCGCCAAGGGCAAGATACTGCTCGGCTTTCCTGACAGCCCGGCCGACCAGACCATCGGCAAAACCATGACCGTGATCCACGAGGGCGAGCTGTTCTGCGATGCCATCGCCTTCCTCAACTCTCCCTATCCGGTCAACGCCCAGGCCGGCTCGGCCAGCGAGGTGGTACTGATCGATCGCGAGACCGTGGTCAGCCTGATCGCCAGCGACCCCGACTTCGCCCTCCGGATGTTCGGCCACATGAGCCGGGCCATGGAAAAGCTGATCTATGAGCTGCGCGACCTCAAGCTCAGTTCGGCCGGCAAGCGGGTCGCCTGTTTCCTGCTCCACTATGCCCCCAGGCTGGCCAGCAACAGCTACGAGTTCACCCTGCCGGTGCAGAAGCAGGTGGTCGCCGCACGCCTCAACATGTCACCGGCCCACTTCTCGCGCGCCCTGCGCCAGCTGGAGCAGGCCGGCATGATCGAGGTGCGCGGTCGCACCATCGGCGTGGTCGACGCCAGGCGTCTGAAGGAGCTCAGCGGCTGAGGCCGGCGCCAACCTCCTGCACCAGCACCCAGGGAGCCACCACCACCGCCCAGAAGGTCGCCCGGCCGGCGTGCCAGGCCTGGGCGTCGGCATCCGAGGCGCTGGCGAGGCGGCCCTCGGCCAGCCAGCCCTCGACGGCCGCCTTGTCGTCCCGGCCCAGGGCGGCGGCCACCGCCACCAGGTCCATGCCGGGCGCCACCTTGATCACCACGCCGCGGGCGAAGTGGCGCGCCAGGGCCGGCCAGTCCAGGCGGCCGGTCTCCAGGTTGAGCTTGGCGCACAGCAGTTCGGGATCTTCGTCTGTCATGCCGCCTCGGCCAGCCTGACCGCATCCTCGACATCCACCGCCACCGGGCGGGACACGCCCGGCTCCGGCATGGTGATGCCGACCAGGTGCAGGGCCATCTCCATGGTGATGCGGTTGTGGGTGATGAACATGAACTGGGTCTCCTCCGACATCTTGGTCACCAGCCGGCAAAGCCGCTCGGTGTTGCTGTCGTCGAGCGGGGCGTCCACCTCGTCGAGCAGGCAGAACGGCGCCGGGTTGAGGCTGAAGAAGGCGAACACCAGGGCAATGGCGGTGAGCGCCTTCTCGCCGCCCGACAGCAGGTGGATGGAGCTGTTCTTCTTGCCGGGCGGCTGCGCCATCACCACCAGGCCGGCGTCGAGTATCTCCTCGCCGGTCAGTATCAGTTCGGCCTCGCCGCCACCGAACAGCTCGGTGAAATAGCGCCTGAAGCCGGTGCTGACGCTGTCGTAGGTGGCCCGCAGGCGCGCGCGCGACTCGGCGTCGATGCGCCGGATCGCCTCCTCCAGGGTGTCGGCGGCGGTGGTCAGGTCCGTGGCCTGGGCATCGAGGTAGTTCTTGCGCGCCTGGGCGGCCTCCAGTTCCTGCAGGGCCGCCATGTTGACCGCACCGAGAGCGTCGATCTCCCCTCCCAGACGGCCGATGTCGGCGGCGAGAGCGCTGTCCCGGTGCGCCGGGGTGAGCACTTCGGCCAGGGCGGCCTCGTCGCGCTCGGCCAGCTGTTCGGCGAACTGCTCCTCCTTGAGGTGCGCCTCCTGCAGCTTCAGCTCCAGGCCCTGCAGGTTGGCGCGCAGCGGTTCCAGGTTGCGCTCGGTCTGGATGCGCTGCTGTTCCATCTGACGCAGCCGCTCATTGGCGCCCTCCATGGCCTCGCGCGCCGCAACCAGGGCCAGTTCGGCCGCGCGCCGGCGCTCCAGGGCGGCCTGCACCTCGGCCTGGATGGCCGATTCGTCCTGCCCGCCCAACTGCTCGCGCAGTTCCTGTTCGTTGCGGTCGAGCTCGGCCAGGGTAAGCGACAGGCGCTGGCGGCGCTCGCCCAGGTCCTGGAAGCGGGTGGCCAGGCTCTTGACCCGGAAGCCGGCCTCCTGGGCCTCGCGTTCCTGCCGGCGCAGCTGTTCCCGCAACGCGGCGACCGTGGCCTCCTGCTCGCGGCGACCGTCGCGCGCCGCGTCCAAGAGCTCGCGGGCGAATTCCTGCTGCAGCTTGGCCTCCTGGTAGCGCGCCTCGGCCTCCTCGCGGGTCATCGCCTCCTCGGCCAGCTGCTCGGCCAGCTCGGCCAGATCGTCGGCGAGCTGGCGGCGGCGTTCCTCCAGCCTCTTCACCGTCTCGCTCTCCTTGGTCAGGACCAGCTGGCGCTGGTGCAGCTCGTCCTGGGCCTGGTTAACGGCGGCCTGCAGACGCTCCATGTCGCGGCGGGCCTCCAGGATCTGCTCCTCGGCGTCGTCGGCGATCTCGTGCATCTCGTCGTGCAGGGCCTCGGCCTCCTTCAGGCGCACCGACAGCACCTCGATGTCGCGGGCGCGCTTCAACAGACCATGGTGGCCCTTGTCGGGGGCGTTGTAGGTGATGGCATCGCGACCGACCAGATGGCCCTGCGGCGTCGCGATGACGCCACCGGCCGGCAAGCGTGCGCGCGCTGCCACGGCGGTGTTGAGGTCGGGCGCGGCGTAGACCAGGGCCAGCCAGTCGGCCAGCATCCGTTCGGCCAGGGGGTCGAGGGTCCTGATGCGCTCGGCCAGGCGCGGCAGGCCCACCTCGGCGGCCGGGGCGGCCGCACCGGCGCGGGGCAGCGCCAGGTCCAGGCGGCCTTCCGGCGGCGCCGCCAGCCAGTCGGTCTGGTTCTCGGTCAGCAGGGCGGCCAGGCGCTCGCGCAGGGCGGCCTCGGCGGCATCCTCCCAGCCGGCCTCGACCCGGATCACCTGCCAGAGCCGGCGGCACTCGCCCAGGCCCTGGCGCATCAGCCAGGACTGGCCCTCCTGCTCGGCCCGGCTGGCCTGGTCCTGCAGGCGCTTCAGGGCGCCCAGCTCGGCCTCCAGCTTGTGCAGCGCGCGGCTCGATTCGTCCACCCGGTCGGCGGCGTCGCGCCGCTTGCGCTCCAGGGCGGGGAACCCGGCGCGCAGGTCGTCCAGCTCGTCGCGCACCAATTCCAGGCGCTGGCTGGCTGCCTCGACGTCCTCCTCCAGGCGCGCCAGGTGCTGCGGCGTGGCGGTGCCGAGGGCCGACTGTTCCTGGGAGAGGCGGGTCTGCCGGGCCTTGAGCTGCTCCATGTTGCGTTCGGCGTGCTGGCGGTGGGTCAGCTCAACCTGGGCCTGGTGCTCCAGGGCCGATAGCTCGCGCTGCTTTTCCAGCACCGCGCGCGAGGCCCCCTCCAGGGCCGCTTCCAACTCGGGCAACCGGGTCGCGGTCGCGCGCGATTCTTCCATCAGGGTCTCGTACAGCTCGCGCGCCGCCTCGCCGTCCATCTGGCACTGCTCGCCCTGAGCGGCCAGCTCTTCCAGTTCCTGGCGGGCCTGCTCGATCCGCTCGATGGCGCGCGCGAGCTCGATGACCAGGCGCTCGCGCGTCTCCTTCAGGTGGCGCAGGCTCTGCTCCAGCCGGGTCGCCTCGCCGCCCTCGGCGTAGAAGTGGGCCTGGGCCTGGTTGACCGCCTCGGTGGTGGCGAACTGGTCGAGGCGGGCGGTCTCCATCTCGCTTTCCAGGCGGCGCAGGTCGGCGATGCCGGCCTCGATGGCGTTCCTCGCCTGCACGATGTCCTGGCCCAGGCGCTGCTGGCGGACCTGGGCGTCGCGCTTCCTGAGCAGGGCCAGCAGGCCCTCCTTGAGCGTCTTTTCCTCGTTGAGGGCAAAGTAGCGCCGGGCCACCTCGGCTTGAGCAGCCAGGCGCTCCAGTTGTCCCTCCATCTCGGCCCGTATGTCGTCCACCCGGGCCAGGTTCTCGCGCGTGTCGGCCAGGCGCCGCTCGGTCTCGCGGCGCCGTTCCTTGTACTTCGACACCCCGGCCGCCTCTTCCAGGTAGCCGCGCAGCTCCTCGGGCTTGGACTCGATCACCCGCGAGATCATGCCCTGCTCGATGATGGCGTAGGCATCGCCGCCCAGGCCGGTACCGAGGAAGAGGTCGTAGATGTCCTTGCGACGGACCTGCATATTGTTGATGTAGTAGCTCGACTCGCCCGTACGGGTGAGCTGGCGCTTCACGGCGATCTCGGCGTACTGCGACCACTGGCCCTGGGCGCGACCCTCGGCGTTGTCGAACAGCATCTCCACCGAGGCGCGCGAGGCCGGCTTGCGGTTGGCGGAGCCGTTGAAGATGACGTCCTGCATGGACTCGCCGCGCAGCTCACGCGCCTTCGACTCACCCAGCACCCAGCGCACGGCGTCGATGACGTTCGACTTGCCGCAACCGTTCGGCCCGACGATGCCGGTCAGCCGGGCCGGCGCCGGGATGGTGACGGGGTCGACGAACGACTTGAAGCCGGCGAGGTGGATGTGCTTGAGACGCAATGGGATAGGGG